>CAJBES010000283.1 GCA_903952145.1 uncultured Opitutaceae bacterium
GGGCGCCGGTGTTGCCGCAGCTCACCACCACGCTGGCGCGGCCATCCTTCACCAACTCGATGGCCCGAACCATCGAGGAATCCTTTTTCTTCTTCAGGCCCGCCAGCGGCTTGTCGTCCATCGTGATGACCTCGGAGGCATGATGGACGGAGACCATGGCGCGATCATGGAGCTTGGCCTTGGTGAGCAGGGGCAGGAGCTCGGCTTCGTCGCCCACCAAGGTGATGGGACTGAGGCCCTCGGTCCGGGTTACGGCCAGTTTGACAGCCTCGACGACTTCGGCCGGGCCAAGGTCGCCGCCCATGGCGTCGACTGCAATGCGCCCGATTTCACGGGAAGTGGTAACCATCACGGAGATGGCGGCGGGACGGGGCTCAGACTTCGACGTTGAGCACCTGACGGCCGCGATACATGCCGTTCTTCGGATTGACGCGGTGGGGGCGGAAAGTGCTGCCGTCAGTGGGATCGGTGGCGAATTGGGGAGCCTTGAAAGCGTTGGCAGCGCGACGGTTGGCGCTGCGGCGTTTGGACTGCTTGCGTTTCGGATTGGCCATGGGAGTGGTTGTTGTAAGTGCGCGACGTCAGTAAAAACGCCTAGGTGTTCAGTGAAAGGGTTGGGAGTAAAAGGTCAGAGTTTGTCGCGTCAAGCGCTATAACCCATGGCGGATCAGAGGTAAAAGACGGCCGCCAATATCGTGGCCAGAATGAGGCGGTAGACCGCAAAAGCGGCCAGGCCCTGGCGGGCGAGGAAAGCGACCAGAAACTTCACCGCAACCGCGGCTGAGACGGCAGCCACCCCTATGCCCAGCAAGACGTTAGACCAGCCAAACACCTCGATCATCGCCGGACCGGACCGGACGCCTTTGATCAGGGCCGCCCCCGCCAGCACGGGCAGGCCCACGAGAAAACTGAACTCGGCGGATTTGGCGGGAGTGAGCCCGGCGAAGTAGCCGCCGACAATGGTGACCATCGAGCGGCTCGTGCCGGGCCAAAGTGAGAGGCACTGCATCAGGCCGATACCCAGCGCCTGGGTTACATCCATATCAGCCGGATTCCTGATCTCGCGGCCTGCTCCGGCCCAACGCTGGCGTCCGCGTTCGGCGATGAACATCAGGATGGAGCCGCCGACCAGTCCGACGATGACCGTGCCGATGGAAAACAGATGGCGTTCGATAAAATTGCTCGCAGCCAGGCCGACCACCGCCACGGGAAGAAATGCGCAGATCAGGTTCCGCAGGAGCCGGAGGCCGGTGGCGTCGCGGCCAAAGACGCCCTGCAGCATGCTGCTAAGCTGCCCCCAATAGAGCAGGACCACGGCCAGGATGGCGCCGATTTGGATTATGACGATGTAGCTATCGGCCGCCAGTTTGGGTGTCAGCGGCTCTCCTGCGGGGTTCTTGACCGAAGGCTGCCGATACCAGAGCGGCTGTCCGTCCCGACTGGTGAGCGGGGCATTGGAATCGAGCCCCAGCGTATGGGTGGTGATGATCAGGTGCCCGGTGGAGGAGATGGGCAGGAATTCGGTGATGCCCTCGACCAGGCCGAGGATAATGGCATCGCCAGTGCTCAACTCCGCCACCGCTCCGGCGGGTTTGGTCGGGTCGGGTGGGAGGGGCGCTGCCAGCGCAACCGCCGCGCTGAGTGAGAATAGAAAGGTGATAATTCGCACGCGTTTTAGTCGGTGGATTCAGCGCGTGTAGCAATTTTATTTGCGGACTGTGCTGCACTTGGCTCTCTGAAGCCGCCCATGCCAAGTCCCAGCCTGACGGAACTCACCGCCCAGATGGCGCAAGCCATCGAGCTCAAGCCCGAGCAAGCCGAAGCCGCGGCTTTGGCGCTGGCTGCACCCGAGGTGGCGGACGCAGCCAAGGCGACTTTTCTCAGTGCGCTCGCCGCCAAGGGCGAGACGGCGCAGGAAGTGGCGGCTTTTGCCCGGGTTTTTCGTGCCCGGGCGGTCGATCCCGGCGTTGCCCGCTGGTCGTCCGAGGCCATCGACATCGTCGGCACCGGGGGGGACCATGCGGGCGGATTCAATATCTCCAGTCTCGTGGTGCTGACGCTGGCCAGCGCCGGGGTGAAGGTCATGAAGCACGGCAACCGCGGCATTACCTCGAAATGCGGCAGTGCGGATCTGCTGGCCGGTCTGGGGGTGGATCTCGCCGCCCCGCCGGAAAAGCTGCGGCGCGCGCTCGACGAGCTTGGTTTCGTGTTTTTCTTTGCGCCCCACTACCACCCGGCCTTCAGGCACATCGCGCCGGTCCGCAAGGCACTGGCGGCACAGGGACAACGCTCGGTCTTCAATATTCTCGGCCCGCTCATCAATCCCGGCCGGCCGGCCCATATCCTGTTGGGGGTGTTTTCCCAGGTTTGGTTGCCGCGCATGGCGGACGCACTTGAACAACTCGGCACGGCAGCGGGACTCGTGGTGCATGGCCGGATCAATGCGGAGCGGGGAATCGACGAACTGACGACGGCAACCTGCAACCAGGTGTACGGCGCCGGACGTTTGCGCCACCTCGCGGCCGAATGGTCGGCCGCCGATTTCGGGCTGCCGGAGGCGCCCTTCGCCGATCTGCAAGGCGGGGATCTGGCCGCCAATCTGGGGTTGACTGAGGCGATACTGGCCGGACGCGCCCCGGCCGGACTGGTCGATACCATCGCGCTCAATGCGGCGGTGGCGCTGTGGATTTGCGGCCGCACCCACGAGGTGAAGTCCGGCATCGCCCAAGCGCGCGACCTGCTGCTCGGCGGGGCGGTGCAAGCCAAGATTGCCGCCACCAGGGAATTTTACGCGGCATGAAACGTTCCTATTTCGGCACCGATGGGGTGCGCGGTCCCTATGGCGGACCGCTGATCAATGAGGAGTTTGCCGCGAGGCTGGCGGCTGCGGCCGTCGCGTGGTTGCGCGGGCTGGGTGAGCGCCGGCAAACTGACCGTGGGTCCCAGCCGGCGACCGGGGTTGGGCGCGTCCTGATCGGCAGGGATACGCGTTCCTCGGGCGTGGCGCTGGAGGCTGCGGTGGCCCGCGGGCTTCGCGCCGCGGGCGCGGAGCCGGTTTCGCTGGGGGTGCTGCCGACTCCGGCGGTGGCCCGGGCCGTGCGTTCCTCGGGCGCGCGCCTCGGCCTGGTGATCACCGCCTCGCACAATCCGGCCTCGGACAACGGCATCAAATTCTTCGGACCCGATGGCGCAAAGCTGACGGACGAAGATGAGGCGATCATCGAAGGTCACCTGGGCGAAGCCGTGCGGCTGCCGGGGGCGCCCCTGGCAGTCGACGAAGGAGCGGCGGCTGAATACATCGCGATGGCGCAAGCCATGCTTGCACCCCAGGCACTGGCGGGCTGGCGCATCGTGCTCGACACGGCCAATGGATCGACCTGCGCGACGAGTCCCGTGGTGCTGCGGAGTTACGGG
Organism: uncultured Opitutaceae bacterium; assembly: GCA_903952145.1. GTDB lineage: Bacteria > Verrucomicrobiota > Verrucomicrobiia > Opitutales > Opitutaceae > UBA2377. Next base: position 3,415 of record CAJBES010000283.1, read on the forward strand.
GCGGAAGTGCTGGCGCTGGGCGCCGCTCCGGACGGGATCAACATCAACGCCGGGGTAGGGAGCGAACACCCGGAGCAACTCGCGGCCATGGTTCGCACCATGGGCGCGAACCTGGGCATCGCCCACGATGGCGACGGGGACCGTTGCCTCCTGTGCGATGAGCGCGGGGCCGTGCTCGATGGCGATGAGATTCTGACCATCCTCGCGACGCATGCCCTGCAGCAACACCGTCTCCGGAACAAGACCCTCGTGATCACGGTGCAGAGCAATCTTGGCGTGGATGCCGCGATTACTGCGGCCGGCGGACGCGTGCTGCGCACCGCGGTCGGCGACCGTTACGTGATCGAAGGGATGTGCGCCGCCGGGGCCACGATGGGCGGCGAATCCAGCGGGCATATCATTTGCGCCGATATTTCACCCACCGGCGATGGACTGGTGGCGGCCTTGAAGGTAATCGAGGTGATGCTCGCCACCGGCCGGCCACTGTCGGAATTGCGCGGCTGCCTGAGAAAATATCCCCAGCTCACCGCGGCACTGCAGGTGCGCGAAAAGCGCGATTTGAAACTCTGCCCGGAACTGGCGGCGACCATCGCTGCGCTGGAGCGGGAATGCGGCGAAGCGGGCCGCGTGTTGGTGCGTTACTCGGGCACTGAAACCAGGCTGCGCCTCCTCGCGGAAGGACCGACCGACACGGTCGTGCAGTCGGCCATCCGACGGCTGACGGCGGCGGCGCGGCGCGATCTGGAAGTGCTCTAGCATTGCGCCGGTCAGGAGGGCGGATACGCTCAACCCATGCCCGACCTGCCGCCCAGTGCCCTTGATGCGCGCCAGCAGAAGCTCGTGGAAAACGCCCGGACGGCGCTCGCGCGCGGCAACCCCGACTATGTGCTGGCCGTGTGCGAGCCGCTGCTCCGGTCCGTGCCCGCCTGCGTGGCGGTGCGCCGCCTGCTGCGCGCGGCGCAATTGCTGAAACACCGGTCCCACCATTCGCTGTTTGCCCGTGCCCTGAGCGGACTTTCCGTGGCGCCGTTCGCGTTTGGCGGCGGCAGCCGGAACCCCGCCGAGCAGTTTGAGCGGGTCGAGAAGCTGCTGGCGGCGGACCCGACCAACGTGACCGCGCTCAAACTCCAGGCGGCGGCGGCGGCCGAGCTCGACTGGCGCGAAACGGTGGTGTTTCTGCGCGAGGCGGTGCGCGAGCTCGTGCCGGCGGACCGGGACAATCTGCTGGCCTTGGGCGAGGCCTGGCTGGCGGTGGGCCGGCCCGACGAGGCGCTCCGCCTCGCCGACGAAATCCTGCGCGACCGGCCGGTGGATGGCGAGGCGCAGAATCTGATGCGCAAGGCCTCCATTGCGACGACGGTCGCCAAGGGCAATTGGGAGGGCGCCGGCAACTACCGCCAGAAACTGCATGATGCGACGCAGGCGACGGCCTTGGAACAGACCGCCCGCCAGATGAGTGCGGCGGAGACGACGCGCGAGCAGTTGCCCGAGTTGCTGGCCCGGGCCGCGGCCAGCCCGGAGGATGCGCCGGTCCGCCTCGTCATTGCGCGGCATTACCGGCAGTTGGGCCAGAACGCCGAAGCCAAGCACTGGCTGGAACAGGCATGGGCGCTGTCAGCGGGGGCGGGGGACCCGGCGATGGCGAAGCTGGCGGAGGAATTGCGGTTGGACAGCCTGCAGGCGCGCGCGGCGGATTCGGCCGAGGCGCGGGCCGAGCTTGCGGCCCACCGGATGGGTGAGGCGCGCGCCGCCGTGGAACGATATCCGAACGATCCGGAGGCGCGCTTTGCGCTGGCTGAGTTGCTCCATGCCGACGGGCAGGTGGAACCGGCCATCGCACAATATCAGCAGGCGCAAAAAAGCCCGAAGCTGCGGGTGCGCGCACTCCTTGGACTGGCCCGCTGCTTCAAGGCGCGCCGGCTGCCTGATCTCGCAGTGGCCCAACTCCAGACGGCCAAGGGCGCGCTGGCGGGCATGGATGACCTGAAAAAGGAGGTCACCTACGAACTGGGGGCGTGCCTTGAACTCATGGGTCAGCCGGAAAACGCCATCGCCCAATTCAAGGCAATCTACGCCGAGGATATCGCCTTCCGGGACGTGGCGGATAAGATCAACACCTACTATACGAAAGCCGGGCCGGACTGATCCGGCAGGTGGAGCGGCTTGCGGTGCCCACCGTCTTGTCCGCCATAGCTCATAGAGCGACGGCGGAAGCCTCACGCGAAGGCGGGCCCCCAAGACGCGGAGTGGCGCTGGGAATTGGGCCGCGAAATCTCAGCCGGACTCGGGCAGTTGAACTCGAATCACCCCGAAGTTGCGCCAACCAAAAGGTGCCACGGTAGGCCGCCCGCTCACGGGCGCTGCCCCGAGCGCGAGCCAGCTCCCGGCCTACGGCGAACTGCATGATCCCGGCTCAGACGCGGCAGCTGCACGGAGGCTGCGTTCCGAGCCGCAGCGACAATCCGCCACTTGCCCGCGCTTAAGCCAGGGAGTGCCTGCCAGCAGGCGGCCTGCCGCCTGCGTCAGATTCATCCGCAACCGCCCTGCAGTTGCAGCCCGTGAGACCAAGTCGGCGCTCGCCCGCCACAGCAAAATCCACCGCGCCAGCCTCATTCGGACCTGGAGTGGCAATGGGACAGATTTGGCGCGATCCGCATTCCTGACGTCTGCGCAAAGAACCGCTTCAGGTGAGGCCAAACGGCACCGATGACATAGGCATGAAAGAGGTGATGTATCGTATCGTAAACCTAATGCGCGCCGCCCACTCCTTTGCGGCCTCGCCCAGAATCATGGCCGCGCTCGGCCAGCTATTGCGTGATCCCAATGCCGCGCTTGAGGAGGTCGCCGTCCACCTCAAGCACGACAGCACCCTCGCCGCCCGCCTCCTGCGCATAGCCAACAGTGCTGCCTTCGCCCAGAGTGAACCCGTCGCCTCGATCGAAGACGCCGCCGCCCTCATCGGTTTACAGGACGTCCATCGCCTTGTCGGTGCGGTCGCCGTCGATCATTTCTCGCTCCGCAACTATCCCATTTATAGCTTCACAGGCCCGCACTTGCGCAACAATGCCCTCCTCGTCGCCCTTCTCATGGAAGAGCTCGCCCTTTCCGCCCACGAGGATCCTTCCACCGCCTACACGGCGGGCCTGTTCCGTTCCGTTGGCAAACTCGCGCTGGCAAAACTCGCGGATGAGGCTGCGCCCGTCGCCCCCTTCCAGCCCGCGGATACTTTATTACCGCTCGTTCGTTGGGAGAAACACACCTTCGGCCTGACCAGCAATGAGGCCACTGCCGCCATTCTCAAGGAATGGCATTTCCCGCCCGGGGTGACGCAGGCGATCGCCGAACACTACTACCCTGCTGCGCACGGCCATCCGCTGGCCTACCTGCTCAACCTCGCCGCCCATTTGGCCGATGATCTTGGTCACGGCCTGCCCGGTGAATCCACCTACTGGCTTGCCACCGCCGAGTTTGCCAGCACCTCCGGCATTGTCCCGTGCAACATTCAAAGTGCCACCGAGCGCGCGGTCATCGCCTTTGACCGGATCAACCGCGCGATGGGCTGACGGGGTGACCTCCAGCTTACGCCACCAGGCTCCCACGCCCGGCACGCTGTCGGCATGCCCACGGCTGCGCCGCCGACCTGAACCCAGAGCATTTTCGGTTTAGACAGACGCGACCGCTACATGTAGGCTGCGAGCTTGCCCGCGCTTAAAACATGGAGTGCCTGCAAGCAGGTGGCCTACCACCTAAGCCGGACTCATGCAATTGAACTCGAATCACCCCGAAGATGCGCAAACCAAAAGGTGCCACGGTAGGCAGCCCGCTTGCCGGCGCTTTCCCAAGCGCGAGCGAGCTCGCGGCCTACCGCGAACTGCATCAGTCCGGCTAGAGCGGATTCAATTTTTCTGTAGCCGCGCTTGAGCCGAAGGCGAACTGTGGCCCTGGCAACCACGATGCGATGACCAGCCTCACCCATGAAGGCACACAGGCCCGTTGACTTGTAAGGGGCAAACGGCGCGCTCGGCGGCCGAGGTTCCTGCACTCGTCCCGTTCGCGCCCTGCCACCAGCAAGCCAAATGCCCGTGGTCAATGGCATCACTGGCGGCGGCGATCGTCCTGCCGCTTGCCCAAACTCGCGCCGATCCGGCTGCACCCGCAGCCGGATTATTTCGGCGTGACTCAGGCGGCGGCGGTGGAGGCGGCGGCGGCCCCGGCGAGGGCCTGCACGGTGTCGGCGGTGACAACCCGGTCGA
>CAJBES010000284.1 GCA_903952145.1 uncultured Opitutaceae bacterium
AACGTGGAGAAGGCCCGTCTCGACAAGGTCCTCGCCAACGAGGAAATCCGCACCCTCATCACCGCCTTCGGCACCGGCATCGGCGAGGGCGACGAAGCCGTCGGCGGCTTCAATGCCGACAAGGCCCGCTACCACAAGATCATCATCATGACCGACGCCGATGTGGACGGCTCGCACATCCGCACGCTCCTCCTGACGTTCATCTACCGCCAGATGAAGGGCCTCATCGAGCGTGGCTACGTCTACATCGCCCAGCCGCCGCTTTACAAAATCAAGCGCAAGAAACGCGAGCAATACATCGACAACGACGAGCAACTCAACCGCATCCTCCTTGAGCTGGGCTCCGAGGATGTCGTCCTTACCCGACTGAAGGACGCCCACCTCTTCGCCCCCGCGCAGATCGACCGGATCGTCGAAACCCTCGCCGCCCTCGAAAAGCTCGGCGCCGGTGTCACGCGCTACGGCGCCCCCCTCGCCGAGTATCTCGACACTCACGACCCCGTCACCCATGCGCTCCCGCGCTATATCATCCGCATTCGTGCCGGCAACCAGGAGAGCCATGTCTTCCTGCAGGACGAGGCTGCGCTTGCGAATTATCTCGACGACAACAAGCTCAACGCCGACCTCACCGACCAATCCGAAAACCCGGTCGCCGATGACGGCGCCGCCGCCCCGCCGCCGGCGGACAAAAAGCCCGCCGCCGCCCCTGTCCGGCGCACGAAGCACGAGATTTTTGAGAGCACCGAGATGGCCAAGCTCCTCAAGGCGCTCGCCGGGATCGGCCTCGACATTGCCCGGTTCAGCCCGACCGAACAGCCGCGCTTCGTCATCACCGAAAACCCCGGCCAGAAGAGCGAAGTGAAGACCGAGTTGAACGCCCCGTTGGCCATCGTCACCCAGATCCGCGCCAACGGCCGCAAGGGCCTCAGCATCCAGCGTTACAAGGGCCTCGGCGAAATGAACCCCAAGCAGCTCTTCGAGACCACGATGGACCCCGAAAAGCGCCGCCTGCTCAAGGTTTCCATCGATGACGCCGCCAAGGCCGATGCCCTCTTCACCCTGCTGATGGGCGACGAGGTCCCGCCCCGCCGCCAGTTCATCGAGGACAACGCCCTCAACGTCCAGTTTCTCGATGTGTGATAGCAGGAGCCAGAAGTCAGAATCCGGAATCTACGTCACACTGCCTCGCTCCCGAATCCTTCACTCCCTCTATCCTGAATCCTTCACGGCATGTATACCGCCAGCGAAAAACTCACCTCGGCCAACATCACCGACATCATGCAGACGGCCTACATCGAATACTCGATGTCCGTCATCATCTCGCGCGCCCTCCCCGACGCCCGCGACGGCCTGAAGCCGGTGCAACGCCGCGTCCTCTACGCCATGCTCCGCGAGGGCCTCGTCCACAACCGCGCTTTCGACAAGTGCGCCGGTGTCGTCGGCGAAGTGCTGAAAAACTACCATCCGCACGGCGACTCCTCCGTCTACGACACGCTCGTCCGCATGGCGCAGCCGTGGGTCATGCGCTATCCGCTCATCGACCCGCAGGGCAATTTCGGGTCCGTCGACGGCGATCCCCCGGCCGCCTACCGCTATACCGAGGCGCGCCTGAAAGACATCGCCGAAGACCTCCTCAAGGACATTGAGGAGGACACCGTCGACTTCGTCCCCAATTACAAGGAGTCGACCACCGAGCCCACCGTCCTCCCCTCGGCGCTGCCGAATCTGCTGATGAACGGCTCCACCGGCATCGCCGTCGGCATGACGACGAACATCCCGCCGCACAATCTCGACGAGATCATCGACGCCACGTTCGCCATCATCGACCACCCGCGCATCTCCGTGGACGAGTTGTGCGAGATCGTCCGCGGCCCCGACTATCCCACCGGCGGCGTGATCTCCGGCCGCGAGGGCATCCTGAGTTATCTGAAGACGGGCAAAGGCATCGTCCGCACGCGCGGCAAAGCCCACACCGAGGAGCTCAAGGGCGGCATGGAGCAGATCGTCATCACGGAAATCCCCTACAACGTCAACCGCAACACCCTCGTCCTCCGCATCGCCGAGCTCGTCGGCGAAAAACAGATCGACGGCATCCGCGACCTCCGCGACGAGTCCGACGAAAACACCCGCATCGTCATCGAGCTGAAACGCGGCGAGCAGGCCAAGGTGGTCATCAACCAGCTCTTCCAGAAAACCGCCCTCGAATCCTCCTTCGGCGTCACGCTCCTGGCCCTCGACAAGAAGCGCCCGAAGCAGATGAACATCAAGGAGCTCATCGAGTGCTACATCGAGCACCGCCGCGATGTCATCACCCGCCGCACGCAGTTCCGGCTCAAGGAGGCCCTCGACCGCGCGCACATCCTCGAGGGCTACATCATCGCCCTCGATAATCTCGACGACTTCGTCAAAATCATCCGGGCCTCGCAGAACCGTGAGGAGGCGAAGGTGCGGCTGATGGCCAAGTATCCGCTCTCCGAGCGCCAGACCGACGCCATCCTCGAACTCCGCCTCTATCAGCTCACCGGCCTGGAGCGCGGCAAGATCGAGGCCGAATATCTCGCCCTGATGCAGCTCATCGGGGAGCTCCGCGCCATCCTCGAGTCCGAGGCGGTCCTGCTCGCCCTCATCAAAAAGGAACTCGGCGAGATGAAGGCGAAATACTCCTCGCCCCGGCGCACCGAGATCATCGGCTCCGCCGGCGAATTCCGCATGGAAGACGTCATCCCCAACGAGGGCTGCGTCATCACCGTCTCCCACCTCGGCTTCATCAAGCGCACGCCCGTCGCCGACTACCGCTCGCAAAAGCGCGGCGGCAAGGGGGTCATTGGCGCCGAGACCTACGACGAGGATTTCGTGCAGAATCTCTTCACCGCCTCGACGCACGACTACATCCTCTTCCTCACCAGCATCGGCCAGTGCCATGCCAAGAAGGTCTACGACATCCCCGAGGGCACCCGCACCTCCAAGGGCAAGTCCGTCTCCTCCCTCCTGCGCCTCGCCGAGGGCGAAAGGATCGCCGCCATGCTCTGCGTGCAGGATTTCGCGGAGGACCGCTATCTCGTCATGGCCACCCAGCGCGGCGTCATCAAGAAGAGTTCCCTCTCCGACTACGCCAACTGCACCCGCGAGGGCGGCCTCATCGGCATCAATCTGGCCGAGGGCGACCGCGTCATCGGCACTGTGCTCACCACCGGTGACAACGAACTCATCCTCGTCTCGCACCAGGGCCTCGCCGTCCGCTTCCGCGAGCGCGATCCCGAGTCCGGCGATGAGTTTTTCCGCGCCACCGGCCGCGCCACCGGCGGCGTCACCGGCATGCGTTTCAAGCTCAAAAGCGACTACCTCGACGTCATCGAGGTGGTGGACCACGAGGCGAAGTTTCTCGTCGCCAGCGAGGCCGGCCTCGGGGTGCGCACCCGCTTCGAGGACTACCGCCTCATCAATCGCGGCGGCTCCGGCGTCTGGGCCATCACCCTGCCCGAGGACAACTCCATCAACCTCGCCGGGGCCCTCAGCGTGCGCGAGGACGATGAAATCATGCTCCTCACCGCCAAGGGCCAGAGCGTCCGCTGCCCCGTCAACACCATCCGCGAAGTCAATCGCGGCGGCAAAGGCGTCAAGCTCCTCACCCTCGCCGGGGGCGACAAGCTCCTCAGCATCGCCCGCATCATCGAAACTGCCGAGGAGCAGGAGGCCAATGCCGAGCCGCCGGCGGCCACTTGATCACGCCGCCCGATCATCGGCCCACCAGCCCACCGTCACGCCCGCCCGTTATTCGAGTTTGATGGGCTTGACCTTGACGCGGACCCCCCCCTCCCGGATCCGCAGCCAGATCACGCCCAGCAGGCCCGGACGGATCGTGACCTCGGGGTTCTCCAGTGCCGGCCCCGCGTAGATATCGGGCTCGATCATCCGCCAGACTTGGCCGTTCTCCAGGGTGAAATCCCGCCGGCCGGAAAATGACACCAGCCGCCCGGCCAGGCGGGTTGTGACCACGGCGGCGTCGGGTTTGGCCTCCGCCTTCTGCAAGGTCAGCAGCGCCCCGATCCAGCCGGGCTCTTTTTTCGCCTCTGCTGCCGTGGTTTTGGCTTCGGCCTGCTTCACCCGCACCTCCGCCGCCGCCACCTTTTGCTCGGCCTGGGCCCGCACCACGGTGACCTCGCCGGTCTTGTAACGCTCCACCAGGGAGAGGAGTTTCACGAGTTCCGCCGGGGTGAGCTTGCCAAGACCTGCGGCGGCCTGTTCCTCCGCCGTCACCGACTGCGTGAAGTCCTGGGCCAGGGCCGTCACGGCCAACACGAGTGCGCCCAACCCCATGGTGATTTTTCGCATGGCTCCGGTTGTGTGCGCCGCGCGCCGCAGGGCAACGCCAAAGCAGCCGGCTCCGGGATACTGCGGAAGGGTTACACCAGGGATGGGGGCCGCCAGCTGGCTGGCGCCTAGTTGACGTGAGCCGGTCGCGGATGGTTTCTCCGCTTGGACTGCGGCCGATGGCGGCATGTTTTGCCGGGCGCTGCCGAAAAGCCCGGAATCCGGGCGGGCGCGCATACTCCGGCCTTGCAACCCTCGCCGCCCGGAGTTTTTTTTCACCTGCCTCCCCTGCATGGCCACCCGTCTGTCGCAACTCCTCGATCCCGCCCGCATCAATCTGCAGGTGCAAAACACCCGGCGCACCGCCGCGCTCAATGAAGTCGCCCACCTGCTCGTCGCGCACCCGGAGGTCACGAACTTCGACGGGTTTTACAACGAGCTGCTCGCCCGTGAACGGCTCGACACGACCTACCTCGGCAACGAGATCGCCCTGCCCCACGCCCGCACCGAGCACGTGAAAAGCATCGTGCTCGCCATCGGTCGCAGCCCCGGCGGGATCTATTTCGAAAATTGCAACCAGACCGTGCGGCTGATGTTCATTCTGGGCACGCCCAAGTCGAACCCCACCGACTACCTCATGGTCGTCAGCACGCTCTGTAAAATCCTCAAGGAGGCCGCCAACCGCGAGGCGCTCATGACCGCCGCCACGTCGGAGGCTTTCATCGCTGCTCTCATCGCCGCCGAGGCGAGACTGCTCCCCCCGTCCTGACCCCGAAGCAGCCTTGGCAAAGCCGCCGCGCCCCTTAACCTGACTTCGCGGCATGATTCACTCCCTTATCTTCAGCGACGGCAAACTCGCCGGCCAGAACCTCGAACTGGAGGCGCTGCGCCTTGTGCGCGCTGACAAGGGCCTGCTGCTCTGGGTCGACCTTGACGACCCGACGCCCGCGGAGATCAAGGCCATCCTCGAGGGCGTCTTTCAGTTTCACCCCCTCGCCATCGAGGACTGCGTCACCCCCAGTTCCCTGCCCAAGGTCGAGGATTACGAGGACTATCTCTTTCTGGTCATGCATGGCGTGGACTACACGCGCACGGACAAGTTCAGCACCACCGAGCTGGACCTCTTTCTCGGCAAGGATTTTCTCGTCACCTTCCACCGCCGGCCCATGCGCAGCGTGCAGTCCACCCAGGATCGCTGCACCAAAAACCTCGGCGCGTTTGCCCGCAGCGCAGACCGCCTCGCCCACCAGGTGCTTGATCTCCTCACCGACAACTACAAGCCCGTCGTGGACGAACTGCGGGGCGAGATCGAGGAACTCGAGGAGACGGTTCTCGCCACGTCCTCAGAAAATCTGATCCCCACGCTGCTCGCGTTGAAGGCCGATCTCTCCCACCTGCGGCAGACCGTGCGCCCGCAGCGTGACGTCATCAACCGCCTCGCCCACGGCGAATCGAAGATGATCCGCGCCACCTCCCTGCCCTACTTCCGTGACCTGCGCGACGACCTCATCCGCATTGACGAGACCGCCGCCGGCTACGCCGACCAGTTGCTCATCTCCTTTGACCTTTACCTCAACAAGTCGTCCTTCCAGGCCAACGAGGGCATCAAGATTCTCACCGCCCTCACCGCCATCGCCCTCCCGGCCACCATCATCGGCACCTGGTATGGCATGAATTTCGAGCACATGCCCGAGCTCAGGTCGCCCTACGGCTACCCGGTCTGTTTCACGGTCATGGTGCTCTCCACCCTCGGGGTGTGGATCTGGTGCAAACGGATGAAATGGATCTGAGCGCACCATGATCACGACCCTCGTCTACCGTGACAGCCGGTTCGCCGCGCACAACCCGCCGGCGGACACCCTCGCCACCTTGCGCGCCGAGCCCAATGTCATGCTCTGGGTCGACCTCGCGGCACCGACCGAGGCGGAAATCAAGCTCGTGCTCGAGATCGTCTTCGCCTTCCATCCGCTTGCTATCGAGGACTGCGTCGCCGACTCGCCCTTGCCCAAGCTCGAGGAATACGACGACTATCTCTACTTGGTGATGCACGCGGTGGACTATTCGCGCGCCGACAAGTTCACCACCACCGAACTGGACCTCTTTCTCGGGAAGAACTTCCTCGTCACCTTCCACCGCCAGCCGCTCAAGCCCGTCCAGACCGCACTCGACCGCTACCTAAAGACGCCCGGCACCGCCGTGCGCGGCCCGGACCGCTTCGCCCATGTCATCCTCGACCTCATGGTCGAGGCCTACAAGCCGGCGCTCGACGAACTGCGCACCGAATTGGAGCAGATCGAGGGCGGCGTGCTGCACCAGATCGAGGCCGGGGATCTCTTTCCCCGTGTCGCGGCGCTGCGCAAGGAGCTTTCCGCCCTGCGGCAGATCGTGCGCCCGCAGCGCGAGATCGCCACCGTGCTCACCCAAGGGAAGTCCCGTTTCATCCGTCCGCTCATCGTGCCCTACCTGCGTGACCTCAGCGAGGATCTCAGCCGCATCGAGTCGCAGGCCGGCGCCTGGGCTGAGCAGCTCATTCTCACCTTCCGCGTCTACCTCAACAAGTCCGGCCATGAGGCCAGCCTGGGCATCCGCTTTCTCACCGGCATCACCGCGCTGACATTGCCTGTGATCATGGTTGGCGGCTGGTTCGGCATGAATTACCGCTACATGCACGAGCTCTCGTGGGTCCATGGCTATGGCATCGCGTCCGCCCTGACCGTCGCTGGCACCGTCGGCATGTTCATCTTCATGCGGAAGAAAAAATGGCTCTGAGCCGCCGCGCTCAACGGGCCATCATTTGTTCCAGCCGCGCCTTCACCGCCGGCCACTCCGCTCCGAGGATTGAAAACATCACCGTATCGCGAACATGGCCATCGGGCAGCACCATGTGCGACCGCAGGACACCCTCCCGTTTGGCCCCGATGCGCTCGATCGCCGCCTGCGAGCGCAGGTTGCGACTATCGGTTTTCAGTTGCACCCGGTTGCAGGCCAAGGTCTCGAAAGCGTGCCGCAGCAGGAGAAACTTGGCCTCGGTATTGATCGGGGTGCGCCACGCACTCTTCGCCAGCCACGTGTGGCCGATCTCCACCCGGCGGTGCACCTCCGCGTAGTCGAACAGTGTCGTGCCACCCACGGCTTCGCCCCGCGCCAGGTCCACGACGGCAAAAGCCGCCAGCTCCCCGCGCCCCTGCAGCGCCATGACCAGGTCGCCCCAGACGCGCACCGACTCACCGGGATCGGCCCGCCCGGCCGGCATCCACCGCCATATCTCCGCCTCCGCCCCCTGGCGCGCGAGCGCGTCGGAATGCGCTGCGGCGAGCGGCTCGAGCCGCACGTGGCGGCCCGTCAGCATGACCGGCGCGAGTGGCATCGCCGGAGCCCGTTACTTGATTTTCGCCGCCTCGGATTCCATCTGTGTGACGAGTTCGTCCAGTTGGTCGACGACCGCCTGCACCGTCTCGCGCTGTGTCAGGTCCACCCCCGCCTTTTGCAGCTGTTGCATCGGCAGGTCGTTGCCGCCGCTCTTGAGCAGCGTGAGATAGCGCTCCGTCGCCGCGGCGCGCGCGGCGGTGTCCCCCGTCGTCATGGCCCGGAACAGCTGCGCGGACGACGCGAAGCAGGTGGCGTATTGGTAGACATAGTAGGGTGTATTGTAGAAGTGCGGGATCCGCGCCCACGTGTATTTGTAGAGCTCGTCCATCGTCACGGCGTCGCCGTAGTAATCCTTGAGCAGACCCTGGTAGATTTTGCTCAGCACGTCCGCCGTGATGGGCTGGCCCTGCTCGACCAGCTTGTGCGCCTGCAACTCGAAGTCGGCAAAGAGCACCTGCGTGTAAAACGTCCCGAGGATCGAGTCCACCGCATGTTGCAGCAGCAGGAAGCGCTGCTTCGGGTCGGTCGTGGTCTCGAGCAGCTTGTTCAGCAGAAAGCGCTCGTTGGTCGTCGAGGCGACCTCGGCCACGAAGATGGTGTAGCTGGCGGTGACAAACGGTTGGTTTTCGTAGGAGTGCACCGTGTGCAGCGCGTGGCCCGCCTCGTGGGCGAAGGTGAAGACGGCATCGAGCGTGTCGTTGTAATTCAACAGCAGGTAGGGGCCGACGCCGTAGACACCGGCATTGTAGGCGCCGCTGCGCTTACCTTCGTTTTCATAGACGTCGATGCGACCGCCGGACACAAACTTCCGGTATTTCGCCACGTAGTCCCCGCCCAGCGGCGCGACCGAGGAGATCACGAGGTCTTTCACCTCGTCGTAGGGATACACGGTCTCGGTCTTGTAGATCGGGATCGAGCCGTCGTAGAGGTGGTAGGTTTCCAGCCCGAGCAATTTCTTCCGCAGCTTCAGGTAGCGCTGGAGCGGGGCCGTGCCGGCGCGCACAGTCTCGACGAGCGTCGTGACCACGGCGGGTGGGATGGCGTTGTCATCCAGGGCCGCGTCGAGCGTCGTCGGATAGTTGCGCGCCTGCGCACTGAACCAGCCGCGCTGCAGGACGCCGTTGTAGATCGCCGCATAGGTGTTGGCGGTGGCGGCATAGGTTTTGAGGTAGGCCTCGAAGGCCTGCGCCCGGTCGGTCTGGTTGTAATTGGTCTGCAGCACCGACTGGTAGGTGCCGGGCGAAAGCGTGATTTCCTTGCCGTCGGCCAGCGTCACCTTGGGGAACTTGATGTCCGAGGTGCTGAGCTCCTGAAACGTCGCTGCCGGCGTCTGGTTGAAGCGCGCGGCGAACGACATCAACCGCTCGCCCTTCTCGTCGAGCACGTGCGCCTGTTGCCGGTAATTCTCGAGGATGCCGAAGCGGTAGGGCCTGAGCGCCGGAGTCTCCCCGATCCATGTTTCCATCGTGGCCTGGGGAATGGTGAGCAGCTCGGGTGTGAACCACGCGGTCGTGGTGCCGAACTTGGCGAAGATCGCGCCCACGCGCTGGAACTTGCCGGCGATCTCCTGGTTGCGGGTGTCCACATCGCGCTGGAGCTGCGGGTAGCGGAAAACCTTGTATTGCAGCATGCCAATCTCGTCGAACGCCAGGTAGGCCTTCAACACCGCCGCCGGGCCGTCCTTCAACGTGCCCTTCATCGCGGCAAACGCATCCATCTTCGCCTCCATGTCCTTCAGCGCGGTGGTCCATGCCTCCCAGTTCGGGTAGATCGCGGAAAAATCCCAGCGATACTCGGCGGGAATCTCGGCACGGTTGCGGGTCTCGGGTTTGACGTTCGCGGTGGTCATGGCAGCCGGCAAAGCTGTCGCAAGCAGCCCAAGGATCAAGCGGGTAGGATTCATGATGCGGGTAAACTTGAGGCGAAACCTCGCTTGCGTCGAGCCACCGGTAAATAATCGTGGCCCCATGCGTTTCGTCCCGGCCTTCCTTGGACTCCTTGCCCTGCACAGCGCCGCCAGTCTCTCCGCCCAATCCGCGCCGCCTCTTGGCACACGGGAAACCGGGCTCCGCCGGATTTTCACGGAAGCACTCGCCCACGGTCAGGCCTGCTCAAATCTCCGCACGCTGCTGACCAACCATCCCGGACGCCTCGCCGGTTCGACTGCGCTGGCAGGAGCCGAGCGGTGGGGCGAGCAAACCCTCAACGGTCTCGACCTCGACCGCGTGTGGCGGCAGGACGTCATGGTGCCGCATTGGGAGCGCGGCGCCCCCGAGTCCGTCCGTTTGCTGCCACCCGCCGGGGTCAGGGGCGAGACCGTCGCCCTCGCCGCCGTCGCCCTGGGCGGCAGCATCGCCACCCCGCCGGCGGGACTGACCGCGGCAGTCATCGAGGTGCATTCCCTCGAGGCTCTCGCCTCGCTCGGGCGTGAAAAAATCACGGGCAAAATTGTCTTCTTCAACCGCCCGATGGATCCCGCCGAGCCTGAGCCCGGTGTCGCCTACGGTGGAGCCGTGGACCAGCGCAGCCGCGGTCCGCGCGCCGCCGCCAAGTTTGGGGCTGTGGCCGCACTCGTGCGCTCCATGACCCAGACGCTGGACGATGTTCCGCACACCGGCAACACGGCCTACCGGGCGGAGGGTGAAAACATCCCCGCCGCCGCCCTCTCCACCTTGGCGGCCGACCGCCTCAGTGCCGCACTTGCCGCCAACCCCGCGTTACAGGTCGAAATGAAAATCCACTCCCGCTGGCACCCCGACGCCCTCGCGCACAACATCATCGGCGAGATCCGTGGCTCCGAATCGCCCGATGAAATCATCGTCGTGGGCGGCCACCTCGATTCCTGGGATATCACCCCCGGCGCGCACGACAATGGCAGCGGCATCGTGCAGTCCATCGAGGTGCTGCGCATCTTCCGCGCCCTTGGCTATCAGCCCCGGCACACCATCCGCTGTGTGCTCTTCACCAACGAGGAGAACGGTCTGCGGGGCGGCACCGCCTATGCCGCTTATGCCCGTGCTTCGGGTGAAAAGCACCTTCTGGCCGTCGAATCCGACGAAGGCGGTTTCACCCCGCGCGGTTTCACCTTCGGCAGCGCCCAAGGTCCGGTCCACAGGCGCGCGCAGCGCTGGCTGCCGCTTTTCGAACCCTACGGCATCCTCGCCTTCACCCGGGGCGCCGGCGGCGCCGATGTCGGCCCGCTCATGGCCCTCGGCGTTACGGTCGGCAACCTCATCCCGGACGGGCAGCGCTACTTCGACCACCATCACACCGTCACTGATTCGTTCGACAAGGTGCACCCGCGTGAGCTCGCCCTCGGCGCCGGCGCCCTCGCCGCGCTCATCTGGCTCGTGGACCAGGAAGGTCTGTGACGCCCCGGCCATGAAGGAACTCCTGCGCGACCCGCGCATCCGGCGCCTCCTGCTCGCCAACATCACGGGCTCCATCGGCTCGGGCATCACCATCATCGCCATCCCGTGGCTGCTGATCCAGCGGGCGCACGGCGCGCAGCTTTACGGCTATGTCACCATCCTCAGCACCATCGCGCTGTTTGCGCTCGTGCCGCATTACGGCTCCTGGCTCGACCGCCACTCGCGCAAGACCGCCATGCTCGCGGCCGAAATCTTCGGCGCCGTCACCACGCTGGGCATGACGGCATGGATGCTGGTGACCGGCGAGACCGCGACGTGGCAGCTCCTCGTCCTGTTCTGCACCGGCATGCTCTACTACACCCTGCACTACCCGGCAAAATTTGCCTTCGTGCAGCAGGTTTTCGAGCGCCGCCACTACCAGCAACTCGCGGGCCTGCTCGAGATCCAGGGCCAGACGGCCGCGATGCTCGCAGGCGGGCTCGCCGGTCTCCTGCTCGACCACGTTGCGTTCAGCACCATCCTGCTCGTGGACGGTGCCACCTATGTTTTCAGTTATTTTGTGCAGCGCCCGCTGCCCTATACGGCCACGCATCTGCAGGCGGCCCGGCCGGCCACCGGCGTGATCGCCGATCTCATGGAGGGGCTGCGCTGGCTGGGTGCGCGCCCCCAGTTCACCGTCTTCATTTTGTGCACCCTCGCGCCCTTTGTCGCCGTGATGGTCGGCAACTATCTTTTCCCCATTTACGTCCAGCACATCCTGCGCGCCCCGGCCTTTGTCTTCGGCACGGGGGAGATGGCCTTCTCCCTCGGGGCCATCGCCGCCGGTCTGCTGGGTCCGCGGCTGCTCGCCAAGGCGCCCCCGGCGACCGTCGCACTCGTGATGATGGCAATTTTTCTGTTCGGCCTCGCGCTGCTGAGCGGCGTGCCGACCGTCGCCGCCTTCTACGTCGCCCTCCTCCTGCTTGGGCTCGGCAACGCCGGGGCCCGGGTCGCCCGCGGCAGCGTGCTGCTGCATGCGGTGCCCAATGCGCTCATGGGCCGGGTGAATGTCGTCATCACCGCCGCGGACCGGGTGCTGCGCACCGCGATGCAGTTCGCGGCCATCGCCATCGTCGTCCGCTCCGATGCCACCCTCGCCTTCGGCGGTCTCCTTGGCTTCTTGGTCTGCGCCCTCCTGCTGGCCTGGTTCACGCGCGGCGCCCTGCCGCGCACCGCCGCCCCTCCCCCATGATCCACGCGCTCATCTTCGACTTCGACGGTCTCATCCTCGACACTGAATCCGCCCAGATCGCCGCCTACGCCGATGTGCATGCCGCCCGTGGCGTGCCGTTCGATCGCAAGCTCTTCGAACGGGCCGTCGGCCACGGCGAACTGGCCTTCGATCCGTGGCGCGCCTTCGGGCCCGGGGCGAACCGGGCCGCGCTCGAGGAGGAGCGCCGCGCCCGCAACCACATGCGCGACCTGCAACTCCCCGTGCTGCCCGGCGTCATGGCGCTGCTTGACGGTGCCCGCACCCTCGGTCTGCGCGTCGCACTGGCCTCCAAGTCCCCCCGCGAACATTGCCAGCGGCACCTCGGCCGTATCGGGTTGCTGTCACGCTTTGAATTCCTCGCCTGCCGCGGCGAAACCCCGCTCCCTAAACCCGCACCGGACCTCTATCAACTTGTGCTCACCCAATTTGGCCTGCGCGGCTTCCAGGCCATCGCGTTCGAGGATTCCCACACCGGCTCGCTGGCCGCCAAACGCGCGCACCTGTGGTGTGTCGCCGCGCCCGGGCCCTCGACCGCCCACCACGATTTCCGCCACGTTGACCGCCTCCTCCCCACGCTCGCGGATTGCACGCTGGAGGAGTTGCTGGCTGAGTTCCGGCCATGAACCCCGTCCCGCGCTACAACGTCCTCGGGGTGGGGGTCTCGGCGCTCAACCTCGACCAGGCCCGCGACCTGGTGCTCGGCACTCGTGGCCGCCCGCGCTGCGGCTATGTCTGCCTCGGCACAGTGCACAACGTGAGCGAAGCCCGGCGCGATCCGGCTTATCGCCGCATCCTTAACGACAGTTGGCTGACCACACCCGACGGGATGCCCCTTGTCTGGCTGGCGCATCGGCAGGGCCGGCACGCAGTCACCCGGGTTTACGGTCCCGATCTGATGCTGGCTGTCTGCGCTGCCGGGCGGGCCTCCGGCCTCCGGCATTTCTTTTATGGTGGCGCCCCCGGCGTCGCCGCGGAACTGCGGGTCAGACTCTGCCAGCTTTTCCCCGGGCTGGAGGTTGTGGGCACCCGCACTCCGCCCTTCCGTCTGCTCACCGCCGACGAATTCGCCGAGTTCCAAGCGGTGATCGCCGCCGGCCGGCCGGATGTCATCTGGGTCGGCCTCGGCACCCCGAAACAGGACCGCTTCATGGCCGAGGTCTGGGATCGGCTCGACGCCGGTGTCCTCATCGGCGTCGGCGCGGCGTTTGATTTTCTCTCCGGGCGCCGGCGCCAGGCGCCGCGTTGGATGCAGCACAGCGGTCTGGAATGGCTGTTCCGTCTGATCCAGGAACCCCGTCGGCTTGCTTACCGCTATTTGGTATTCAATCCGCTCTTCATCGTGCGCGCGCTGACCCAACTGGCCGGCTTTAAAACCTACCCGCTGGACTGATGGGCGTTAAAATAAACTTCCCTGCTGCAAGGCATCCCGCTTGCCGCCATCCAGTGTGCTCAGGGCCAGCAACTGGGGCGTGGTGAGCAACGCGAGTCGTGGCTCGCGTGCCAGCGAGGCCAGCAGCAGCGATCCCGCCAGCGCATCATAGGCCGCCGCATGGTATTTTCTCCGCGTTGCGGGGCAGTGCTGTCCCGCCAGGGCCTCCAATTCCTCCTGCAAGCTGCAGGCTGCCACCAAGTCGGTGAGCCGGAGGGATTCAAGACGGGGGTAAAACTGCCGGTAAAGCGCACCGGTATCGATCCACGGGCCCCATTCCTGCGTGGTTTCGCCCGGTCGGGCAAAGTCCGGAGCCGCGCGTCCATAGGGCCACACCGATTTGAGTAGGGAGTTTTCCGCCCCGGCAAAATGCGCCGCCAGCGGTCCCGTTGCACGCAGGGCCGCAAAATCCTCGAACTCGTCGGCAAACGGCGCGCAGCCTGCCAGATCCGCCTCGCCCAAGCCGTGCACCGCCGTGTCCTCCACGCGAATGCGGCCTGCGGGCCGGCAGAGCCGGGAGCGCACCGCCACCACCCGCCCGGCGTGCAAGGTCACCACGCCATACTCAAGAAGACCCGAGGTCAGGCTGCCCTCGAAATCGACAAAATGAATTGGTTGCTCGGTCCACGACATTGGCGCCGCCAGCCAACACAATTGACCACCCATGTCCAAGCCTGCTTGCGGCAAATTGCGCCCCATGGCATGCGCCAGGCGTTCAGGCTCCTACCCGGTTATGAGCGACTGTCCGCCGTCGGCATAAATCTCGGTGCCCGTGACGAAGTCCGACAGGTCGGACGCCAAAAACCATACGACGCGGGCCATTTGCTCCACCGTGCCGATGGGCCCGCCGGTCAGCGGCACATTGCCCTCGGGATAGAGCACCGGCAGGCGCAGGTCGCGCGTGTTGCGGAAACGCGTCGAGGCCATGATATTGCTTTTAAAGGCACCCGGGCAGACCGTGTTCACGCGGATTTTATGTTTCGCCAGTTCCAAGGCGATCATGCGACCGAAGGCCGCCTGCCCCGACTTGGAGGCAGCGTAGGCCGATGCGCTGGTTTGGGCAAACATCCGGGTGCCAAGCCCCGACGAGGTGATGATGATCGAACCGCCGCCGCTCCGCTTCAGCAGCGGGGTGCAGGCGCGCACCGTGAGAAACGTGCCCTTGAGATTGATGCCCAGCGTCTCATCCCACTCCTCGGGGGTAAGCTCGTCCACCGGCGCCCAAGTGCCGTTGATGCCGGCGTTGGCGCAGACGGTGTCGAGCCGCCCCCAGGTCTCCTCAACCTTTGTCACCGCCGCGGCAAGCTGGTCGGCCGCAGTGACATCCGCCGGCAATGCCAGTGCGGCACCTCCGGTCGCGGTGATTTCCTCCACAACGCGCTTTAACTGGTTTTCATTCCGATCCACGGCTCCGATCTTGGCACCACAGGCGGCAAACATGAGCGCGATGGCTTCGCCCAGACCGGAACCCGCCCCGGTAATCAATGCCACTTTGCCCTGCAGGGAGTCGACGGGAGGATTCATGGTAGGTCTTTGCCAGCCGATATACGGGCCGGTGACTTCGCCCGGCAAGCTGGATCCGGCGCTTTGGTTTGGACCAGCCGGCAAGGGCACGACCACATTCAATGGACAGCCTTCGCCAAACCCACGGCACCACACCCGGGTCGGCAAAACAGAAGGCAACTGTTGTGAAATCTTGAAGCAACCGGTCTGCACCCTCTGCCCCAACCCCTACCTCTGCCAGGCGATGCCCAAACCTACTCGCGACACCTTGAGCCCCTCCTCGGTCGGACACCCATCGACTAACCCATCAGCAACGACTGTGCCCCGTCGGCGTAGACTTCCGTGCCGGTGATGTGATCCGACAAGTCCGAGGCCAGAAACCACACGAGCCGGGCGATCGGTTCAGCCGGGCCAGCCCAACCGCCGGTCAGCGGCACATTGCCCTCGGGCAGCTGCACCGGCAGGCGCAGGTTGCGCAGGTTGCGAAAGCGGGAATCTACACTGATGTTGCTCTTGAAGGCCCCGGGGCAGACGGTGTTCACCCGGATTTTGTGCCGGGCCAGCTCCAGCGCGATCATCCGGCCAAAAGCCACCTGACCCGCCTTGGAGGAAGCATAGGCCGAGGAACCGGAAGTGCTGAACATCCGGTTGCCCGCCACGGAAGAAGTGATGATCACGGAGCCACCACCACCACGCTTCAGCAATGGGGTGCAGGCCCGCACGGTCAGAAAGGTACCCTTCAGATTCACCGCCATGGTTTCGTCCCACTCTTCCGGGGTGATCTCATCCACGGGCGCCCAGACCCCGTTGATGCCGGCGTTGGCGCAGACGATGTCGAGCCGCCCCCAGGTCTCCTCGACTTTGGTCACTGCCGCGGCGAGCTGGTCGGCCGCGGTGACATCCGCCGGCAACGCCAGAGCAGCGCCGCCGCTCGCGATGATTGCCTCCACGACTCGTTTTACCTGGCTCTCATTCCGGTCCACGGCCCCGATCCGGGCGCCACAGGCGGCCAACATGCGCGCAATGGCTTCGCCCAGACCGGAACCAGCCCCGGTAATCAATGCCACTTTGCCCTGCAGGGAGTCGACGGGAGGATTCATAGTAGGTCTTTGCCCGGCGATATACGGGCCGGTCACTTCGCCCGGCAAGCTGGATCCGGCGCTTTGGTTTGGACAAGCCGGCCGGTTCGCCGCCACCGTTGCCCCGTATGGATCTCACCCCCTACCGCACCCTGATGACCGCGCTGGCCCAGGCCAGCGGTGAATTTATCCGGCCGCACTTTGGCGATCCGGCTCTCGCCGTCGAGAGCAAGGCGGACGCCTCCCCGGTGACCATCGCCGACCGTGGCGCCGAGGAACTCATGCGTGGCATGCTCGCGAAAAAACTCCCCAGCCATGGCATCATCGGCGAGGAGTTCGGTTCTGAAAATCCCGGCGCCGAATTTGTGTGGGTGCTCGATCCCATTGATGGCACCAAGAGCTTCATCACCGGCGTCCCGCTCTGGGGCACGCTCATCGCGCTGCTGTATGGCGGGCAGCCGGTGCTCGGTTGCATCCATCAACCGATCCTCGGTCAGCTCATGCTGGGCGACGGCCAGACCACCACCCTTAACGGCCGGCCCGTGCGTTGCCGCCCGACCAAACGCCTCGCGGAGGCCACGCTGCTCTACAGCGATCCGCTTAATCCCGCCAAATACCAAAACGGTCCGCACTTTGAAGCCCTGGCGCGCCGCGCCAAGCTTGTCCGCACGTGGGGCGATTGCTACGGCTACCTGCTGGTCGCCGCCGGCCAAGCCGACCTCATGTGCGACCCGATCATGAATCCGTGGGACATCGCCGCGCTCGTGCCGATCCTCCGCGGCGCCGGCGGCGTCATCACCGACTGGTCCGGTGGCCCGGCGTATCCCGCCGAATCCACCCTCGCCGCCGCCACGCCCGCCCTGCACGCCGCAGCCATCGCCGCGCTGCAGGCTTAGCGGCGCTCGTCCTTTCCCGCCGGCTGACGCGACGCATCTGACCGCGGTTG
The DNA here is from genome assembly GCA_903952145.1 of uncultured Opitutaceae bacterium. Taxonomy (GTDB): domain Bacteria; phylum Verrucomicrobiota; class Verrucomicrobiia; order Opitutales; family Opitutaceae; genus UBA2377. The sequence continues at coordinate 17,261 of CAJBES010000284.1, forward strand.
GGCTAGAGATCCTTGCGGCGGAAGACCCAGACGGCAGACGCCAGCGGTACCGCCATCCAACCGGCAAGAACCACCATCGCGTAGGCCATGCCGGTGCCGGTGCCGAGCAGATCCTTCATCATCGCCCCCGTGTAGCCCATGAGGGCCGACACGTCCATCTGGAGCAGCACGAGCACGCGCGCGAGGTCGATGGGATTGAGCGAGAGCAATCCGAGGCTCACGCCTTCGAGCGGAAAGTCCTCGAGAAGGAAAAGCGCATACAGCGTCAGTCCGTCGTGCAGCAGGGCGAAGTAGAACCAGAGCAGCAGTGCGGCCCCGACGCCGCGAGCCTTGTCACGGGCGAGGACGGCGGCGAGGAAGGCCAGTGCGGTGAAGACAAAGGTCAGCACCAGCGATACGGCGAGCAAGGTAAGCCCCGTGGCCGTGGGCGCATAGAGCAGGATGGGCAGCCCGATGCCCAGGAGAAGGGCCGCGGCCAGCGCGAGCGCCACCCCGCAGATCTGCGCCAGCAGGAGGGTCGAGCGGCGCAGCGGCTGGGCGGCGAGCAGTTCGATGAATTCGTGGGCATTATAGAAATGAACGGTGGAAAAGACGAGACTGACGAGGGGCACCACCAAGAGCACGAGGCTGAGGAGCCCGATGAGTCCCTTGGTGGCGTCACCGCCCAGGTTGAATAATCCGAGGGCGGCAACCAGGAGGAACCCGGTGTAGCCTAGGACTATCCTCCCGCGGAGGATGTCGCCGACCACGTATCTGACGATCCGCACCATCATGGGGCCGATGCTCCCGGGCGGGGGCCGTCCCCGCTGGCCGCGCGCATGATCTGGGCGACGACGCGACTGAGTCGGATTTCTCCGGACTCCGCCTTCAATGCCTCGATGGGGCGGTAGAACTGCATCCGGCCGTCGATGAGGTAAAGGACGTCGGTGGCGATTTCGTCGAGGTCGCTGAGGATGTGGGAAGTGAGGAGGATGAGTTTTCCGCGGGCGCGTTCGGCGCAGACTTTCTCCTTGAGGGCTTCGACCGCCACGGGGTCGAGGCCGGCCGTGGGCTCGTCGAGCACGAGCACTTCAGGATCGAAGAGAAAGGCAAGGCAGGCACTGATTTTTTGCCGGGTGCCGCCCGAGAGCGTGCGGGTGGTCTGGTGGGCGATGCGGTCGATCTGAAACGCATGCATGAGATCCTCATCCGTCCGGGAGTGCGTGTCGCGGCGGATTTCATGCATCAGCTCGAAGAGCTGGCCGACGCGCATGTGCTCGGGAAAGCGTCCGATCTGCGGCATGTAGCCGATGCGGCTCCGGAGGCCGGGGTGACCGAGGAGGCTGGCGCCGTCGAGGGTGAGTTCGCCGGCATCAGGTCGGACGAGGCCGAGAACGCACTTGATCAACGTGGTCTTGCCGGCGCCATTGGGGCCGATGAGGGCAACCGCCTGGCCGCGGCTCAGCGTGACGCTGAGCGCGTCGAGCGCACGGAGGCGGCCAAAAGATTTGGTGAGACAGTGCGCGGCGAGCATACGGCGGCGTGAGAACGCCGGTGAGCCAACCTATTTGGCGGCCGGAGGCAAGAGCACCCCGTCGATCACGTGCACAATGCCGTTGGACGCCGCGACGGTGCCAACGATGGTGGCGGTGCCGTTGAGGACGATTTTGCCATCCTTCACCGAGAGGGTCACATTATCGCCGTTGGCCATGTTGAGGACCCTACCGTCTTTCAGCATCTCAGGGCGATAGACGGCGACGGCGACATGGTATTGGAGAATGTCGCGGAGGGATTCCTTGTTGGCGGGTTGGAGGAGACTGGCAACGGTGCCGGCAGGGAGCTTGTCGAAGGCAGCATTGGTCGGGGCGAAGACGGTGAAGGGGCCGGCATTGGCAAGGACATCAACCAACCCGGCCGCCTGGACGGCCGCAACGAGCGTGGTATGGGCGGGGCTGCCGACGGCGACCTTGACGATGTCCTTCTGGGAATCGTTGTCCGCGACAGCGGATTGACCCTGGCCGGGCGCGTCGGTGGCCACAGTGGCGGCGGGGGCCGTCTCCTGACGGGAGCACGAGACGACGAACAGCGCGAAGGCGAGGCTCAGCAGGGAGCGGACGAGTTTGGTGGTTTTCATGGCGGTGAATGCGGGTGGCGGGGTGGAGTTGAATTCAGGGGAAAGGCAGGGGGTGGCGCACTCACAGTGAGTGCGGGCGCATGGCTGGCTTGGCGTCGATCAGGTGGTCGGGGGTGAGTGACGGAATCATCCGCTCCGCCCGGTCGAGGAAATGCACGAGCGGGCTGCGCAGCAGGAGTAGCGCCGAAGGGATGCGCTCGACCAGCATGGCAAAAAGGCTGACGGGACGATAGGACAGGTCACCGATGCCGTCGCGGTTGAGATCGTAAGCCTCGGCCTTGTCCCAATAATTGCCGTCAAAGCGGTTGAGCTCGAGCTGGCCGTTGGTGGTGAGGTCGAAGGAATTCCCGATGAAATTATTGCCGGAAAAAACATTGTCGTCGCAACTTGACTGAACCTGCAGGGCCCAGCCGTTTTCCCGGAACAGGTTTCGCTCAAAGCGCATGCGGTTGGAGTTTTGCATGCTGACGGCGGTCGAATTGCATTCGAAGGTGTTGCCGACAATCCGGCTGTCCGACAGGTCCTTGAGGAGCAGACCGTAGGCGGCACTGCCCCAGCTCCGGCTGAAGTGGTTGGCCTCCATCTGCACCTCGTGGGAATACATAACGGCAACCCCGGCGCCATTGCGCAGGAAGGAGTTTTCCCGATACACGTTCCGGTGCGAGAACATGAAGTGGAGGCCGTAGCGGAGGTTCCCGGTCACGCGATTGCGGGCGATGGCGGAATCAGTGGTAAACTCGAGATAGATCCCGTCACGGTGGCCGCTCACGCGGTTGCCCGTGATCTCGAGCCGCTCGCAGGACCAGGCGTGAATCCCGTTGCCGTTGCTCTCATTCCGGCCGGGTGCCCCGTGGATTTCGTTGTCGCGAATGACGCCAGCCCGTGACTTGGAAAAATGGATGCCGAAGCTGCAATCGAAAATCCGGTTGTGCTCCAGGGTGACGTGATGGGCGTTTGCGACCTTGATGCCGGCGAAGTCATTGAGGCTGCCCGAGCCGCCGTGCGCGATGTCGAAGCCGCGCACGCTCACCTGCGAGGCGGTGATGGTGAGCACTTCGTCGGTGGCACCGCCGTCGAGCCGGGGATGATCGAGACCGACCAGGCTGACGGACTTGTCCACTACGAGATTGCCTTCGCGGTAGACGCCGCGGTGGACGATGATGGCGTCACCCGCACGGGCGGCGGCAAGAGCCGCGCGAATGGTGCCATAGTCCCGGGCGGGGCCGACATGCAACTCGGCCGCCGGCATCGAGACCGCAGCGAGGCAGAGCAGGGTGTTCAGCAGAAGCGGGCGCACGGAGGTCAAGGGGTTGCGAGCACCTCGGGCCAGCGGAGTATCCGGCCGCCGCCGCCGAGCAGTCCGCGAGCAGCCTCCAACTCGGTTGCATTGGCGAACGCGGCGAGCCCGCTGCCCATGGGAGTGTGCAACTGGTTGTGATAGAGGAAAACGGCCTGCGCGGCGCCGAGGAAGGTGTTGGGCCGGTTGAAATCGATGACCACCAGCTGCGCCGCGGAACCGGACCGGCCAGGGTCGCGCCGCTGGAAGGTCAGGAGGCAGGTGAGGTCGTCGAATTTGAAGACCTTGCCCTTCTTGGTGATGAGTTCGACGCCGTAATGCCGGTCAACGAGAGTCATCCTGCACTCGGCGCACTCGTCCTGACCATAGCGGATGGCCTTGGGCTCGGCGTCGCATCCGACCAGGATCAGGAGCGTGAGCGTGGCCACGGCACGAGGGAAGGAATGGCGGGGGTCCGTCATTTTTTTGCGCGTTTGCCGCGGGCGGTCCATTGTTCCCAAACGGTCAGGCCGACCGCGATCAGGCCGACGGCGATGAACACCCAGCCCCCGTAATCGGGCCCGGAATAGGCAACGAAGTTCAGGATGCTCTTGTAGCCGATGAGCGGCGGTTCATACGACATGCCGGGGACCGAGATGGCCGCCTTGGGGTTGAGGTTGTGCCCGTAGTCCTGACCCCAGCTGTAGTAGTCGAGCATCCCGAGAGCGCCGCAGACACAAAGAATGCCGGCAAAGACCAGCAACCAGCGTCGGCGACCGGTGAGGGCGGGCAACAGGCCGAGGACGAGCAGGGCCCCGACGAGCGGACGCATGAATTTGAACTCCGGGAACATCTCCGCCTTGATCGACCTCATGCCGATGTAGTGGTTGATGCCATTGATGATGTCGAAATCCCCGCTGATCCGGTTGAGCCAGATCTTCATGTTCAGACCCTCGGGATACTGCGGCGCCCACAGTTGGATCTCCCACAGGGGCAGAAAAAACGTGGAGCCAAGCGAGAGCGCCGCGAGGGTGATGATGATGCGGGTGACGGGACGGAGAGAGTCCATGGCGGGGTGGCTGGAGGCAGCCGCAGCCGGAGCGCGCCGGCGAAATTGCGGCCGGTTTTTATGGACTGGCGGATTCGCCCATGCCGGATTTCAGCGGAACGTCGGAGCCCGCGGGGGAGACGCGGAGGTAACCCTGCATCTCCTGATGCAACGCCGAGCAAAAGTCGGTGCAGTAGAAGGCCGCGATGCCAATCCGGCCGGGCACATACTTCAGCGTGGCGGTCTCACCGGGCATGATAAGCAGCTCGGAGTTGCCTGATCCCTTCACGGCGAAGCCATGCGGCACGTCCCAGTCCTGCTCGAGGTTGGTGACATGGAAATAGACCTCGTCGCCGAGCTTCACCCCCTCGATGTTGTCGGGCGCGAGGTGGGAGCGAATGGCGGTCATGTAAACATGGACGACCTTGCCCTCACGGACGACGCGGGTGTCCTTCTCGCTCTTGGTGACGTAGGGGTGATGGTTATCCTCGATCTTGTAGAATTTCTTGGATTTGGGCTTCACCAGGGCGGCGGGAATGGCCTCTGCATAGTGGGGCTCTCCCACCGTCGGGAAATCGAGGAGAAGTTTCATCTTGTCGCCGGAAATGTCGAAAAGCTGCGCCGACTGGGTCAACTCGGGGCCGGTGGGCAGGTAGCGGTCCTTGGTGATCTTGTTGTAGGCGATGGCGTATTTGCCGTGCGGCTTGATGGTGGCGCCACCGGGGATGGTCATGTGGCCGACCGAGTAGAAGGTGGGGGTGCGGTCAACGACCTGAAGGGTTTCGATGTTCCACTTCACAATTTCCGAGGTGACGAAGAACGAGGTGTAGGCGAAGCCCTTGCCGTCGAACTCGGTGTGCAGCGGCCCGAGACCCGGCTTCTTGACCTCACCGTGGAGGACGGAGGCATACCGGAGCACGGGCAGGCCCGCGAACTCGGCCTCGATATCCTTGGCGGCGATGGCCTTCAGCATCTTGTCGAAGGAAAATACCGGAATGATGGCGGCAAGTTTGCCGCTGCCGACGATGTAGCTGCCGGTGGGGTCGGTGTCGCAGCCGTGGGGCGACTTCGGACACGGCATGAGGTAGGCGATGCCGGGAAGCTCGGTGGGATCAAGCACGATGGTTTCGTTCTCGATGGTGGAGGTGGCGGAGTGGGTGCGCTCATCCCAGATGTTGTGGGCGTAGCGGGTGTGCGATTTGCGCCCCTTGCCGGCCTGCACATACTCCTCACATTTCTTCCAGTTGATGGCGACGATGAAGTCCTTGTCCTTCTGCGAGGCATTGACCTCGAGCAGCGTGTGGGCCTGCTCGCTATTGTAGCATGAAAAGAAAATCCAGCCGTGGGACTTGAGCTTGCCGGCGCGCGCCAGGTCGATGTCGATGCCCGGCAGCAGGACCTGGAAACCGATGCTCATGCGCCCGGTCACGGGATGGACGGCGACCATGCTGATCACGCTCTTGAAGCTCTTCTTGAAGTTTTCGCCGGTGATGGCCAGGTCGGGATTGGAGCCCTCGTCGTCGAGCGGAGCGGCGAAGCGCGTGCCCGCGACGGTGTATTCGGAATTCTCAGTGAGGAACGGTGAGGAATGGTTGCCCGAGCTGTTCGGGATTTCGATGATCTCCTCTGTGCGGAAGGTCTCAAAGCTGATGCGGGCGATGCGCGGGGTGTTGTTGGCGTTGGCAAAGATCCAGCGGCCGTCGTGCTCGCCCTTGGTGGTGGACAGACCGACGTGATGCTGGTCATCCCACACTTGGGGGCCGAACGAGGTGTTCAACATCGGCTTCGTCTCCTCGCTGTAGCCGTAGCCGGATTCAGGGTGCTGGGCGAAGACCGGAATCTGGCGGAAGAGCCGTCCCGAAGGGAGCCCATAGATGGCGACGCCGCCGCTAAAGCCGCCGGAAACGACGTTGTAGAACTCATCGTATTTGCCGGGGGCGACATACACCTTTTCGGCGACGCCACTCTGCACCGGGGCGATAAGCTGCTTGGGCTTGCAGCCGGTCAAAAGCACGGTGCCCGAAAGGGCCGCCGCGCCTGCTAAAAGAAGAAACTTCCGTTTGTTCATGTTGATTGTTTTTTTTGGGGGGGGTGG
>CAJBES010000285.1 GCA_903952145.1 uncultured Opitutaceae bacterium
GGAAGGGGACGGCTGCGTGGCCAATGCCGCAGTGACCGGCAGGGTCATGCTGGGATCTGCCGATGACGCGGTGAGCGGCGAGGCCGGGGAGTTTGGCGCGTCCAGGCGGCAAAGCATGATCATAAAATCGTTGCGTGGCGAAAGCAGGTTTCGCGATCCGTCGGCACTGCCCGTGACGGCGAAGTAGATGGGCACCTGGGCGGCGGCCGGCAGGAGGCCGGTCGCCTCCGCGATGGACTGATAAAAGATCCGCTGCCTTTGGCGCGCACCGACAATACTATCTTGCACGGCCTCGTCGAAGGAGGTGCTATACACGCGCACCATCAGGCTCTCGGGCAGATAGCGGATGAGCGCGTGCGTCTTGTTGCTCACGCCGATGCGGAAGACCAGCGTGTCCTCGGCGTCAAACCGGAAGATTTCCTCGGTGCGGATGGTATAGTCGCCGTAGTCGCGCACCGTGTCGGGCCGCACGACCTCGACGCCCGCCACGCGCTCCGGGTATTGCTGGTGCAAGAGCCCGTAGGCTTTGGCCGTGTCGAGCAGGCCCAGCAGTCGCGCCGGGGTCACGGCCTTGTGTGCCGGATGGGTCACTGGCTCCGGCGGCGCGTCGCAAATGACCGAGAGCCAGGGAGTCGGCGACTCGACCAACTCCAGCACATAGGTCTGGTTCTTCCAAACCGCGTTGAGTGAGGTGTTGGTCCCGGCCGCCAGCGCCCGCACCGAAAAGAACGCATCGCCGGTCCGGAACGTGACGAGGAAGAGGGCCTCCGGATGCGGTTCGGTCACGACCAGCGCGGCCTGCAAGTCGGAGAGCGCGCTGGGGAACCGGATGGTCGTCAAGCGGTCGCGCGCTACGGGAATGCGCAGGACGGTCATCGGGTTGAGCGTGAGCCGCTGAACCGCGTTGGTCGGGTGGGCCGAGGCGACGCTGCAGAGGCACACGGCCCCGAGCAGGCTAAGGAGTAGGCGGTTCATATTTCAGGCCGAATTGGGTGACGATGGCGGGTTGGCGGCGATTGCGCAGCAGGTCGGGATTGGGCACAAGCAACAGGCGCAAGGTGAAGCGCTGTAATTCCGTGAAGGGCGCGTCGCGCACCATGCCGGTGCGCACCAGTTGGCCGGTGACCTGGATCTGGATTTCCGCCTGACGCGTGGGGATGGCCTCAATGCGGGTGATCTCGGGTTTCTGGCGAATCTGGCGCGCGGCGAACTCGGCGGCGTCGATCGCTTTAAGCGCCGTGGCCTGAGCCTGCGCGCCGCGGGAGAAGAGCGCCTGCAGGATTTCCGGCTGATCGAAGTCCCGGGGGTTGCGCAACAGCAGCGCGGTGGTCGCCAGCAACGCCTGCTGCACGTGCAGTTCGTTCGCCTCGCGGAATGGGGCGCCGCTGACGACGGCCGAGGTGCCGAGGGGATCAATCAGGACATACACCACCGGTTGGCGCGCGTTGGCAATGGCCAGAAAGAGCGCCAGGCCGACCACGGCCAGCGCGGCCAACGCGACGGCGATACACAAGCGGGCGAGCCGGTCTTTGTGCGCGAAGAAGGCCCCCGCATCGAAGCGAGGTTTGGGTGTGGGTAGCCGTTCGGACACCACCGGGGTACGGCGGGGTTGCTCCAGGTCAGGATTCAGGGATTCTTGGATGGGTGTGGTCATATTTTCTTGGTGGCTTCAACGATGGCTCGGGCCTGGATATCGCCCGTCGGGTCGCCGGCAATGGATTGCCAGGGTGCCGCCGCCGACCCTTCCGCTGCGCGGGTGAGCGGTTGGCGGGCGAGTTCCGCCGCCATAGCTTCATTGCTGGGCGCGGACGCGGGGTGACCGGACGCGGCCGCGCTGCCCGCGCCAGTTCGCCCCGCCTGGTACCGGCGGCAGGCAGCGGCGGATGCCCGCGCCAACGCCGGCAGGCCGGTGTTCGCCAGCAATCCGGCGCCCTGCATTAGCACATCCGCCGGGCCGGCGGATCCGGCAACCAGCCGCTGGATGTAGGCGGGAGCTACGACCGTGGAAAAAATAATCCACACCGCAACCACGGTTATTGAAAGCAACGTGAGCAGGCCACGGCCCAGCGAACCAGCGACGGAGGGACCGAGGAAGGTGGGATCGGTGGCCACATCCAGTAATCCGTCAGTACAAGTAGCTGCCAATGCCAGACTTAATGGCCACAGGCAAATTCCGGCGATGCGCAAAATATGCTGCAGCCCAATGTGACTCACGGGCCGTATGGCCAGGCACGGAAACAGCAGGGGCGAGATGGTCCAACACAGCATCAGCGCCACGCGCTGCACGCAATAGACCAGGAACTGGACCCCTATCGCCAGCCAGGCGACCAACGTCAACACCGCAAAGATAATCGCCTCAAACCAATTGCTGCTGAATAGCGTGCGCAGGAAGGACTGGTCTTTCAGGGTGGGATCATTTTGCGCGAGGGCCAACTTATCCTGGAAGCGGCCCGCCACATTGCCCGGCCGGGCGGGGACGTTTTGCTCGACCCATTGCTGCACGGTTGCTTGGCCGGCATTAATCAGATCGTGCGACTTGGTCACGAGCAGGATCACCAGGAACAGCTTGACCAAGAACTTGATCAGGTCGCCCGCCGCGGGCGGGCCGGACCAGAACTCCGTCGCAAATGCGATGACGAGCAAGGGCAGCGCCCACGGCAGGAGCGCCGCGTGCAGATCGACGCACGCCTTGATAAAACCGGGAAAGACCTGATCGAGTGGCATCATATCAGGGAAGCCGGTTGCGCGGGTCGGGAATAACGATGGGGGTTGGGTCCGGCGTCAGCAGGTGGCCCACCTTGTCGGAGGCGCTGCGGAACTCCACGAGGCGCTCCTCCAGGCGGGCCAGTTCCTGGCGGGCGGCATCGGTCTGATTTTCGATGCCCTGAACTTGGATGCTGCCGATGGCAGCCTCCCGTTCCCGGTCGATGGCCGCCAACTCGGCGGACTCGGCGGTTATAGTGCCCTGCACTTTCTGCACTTCCGCCATGGTCTTGGCGGACTGCAGTTGCGAGATGGAGCTCTGGATTTGCCGGCGCAACTGCTGGCGGCGCTCTTCCGTGTCCTGCATCACCTGCTCCAGCGCGGCCCGCCCGCGGGTCACGGCGTCGAATTTCTTGTAGGGTTCGAGGGAACGCTGGAACTGCTGGCCATCGCTGGTGGGAATGACCTCGGTGGGCGGACGATAGAGACCGTCGCCGTCGTAGGCGACCCCGGCGGTGCCGGTGGCTGAGGTCCGCAACTCCAAACCGGTCTGCCCCACGCCGAGACGGCCCAGACTTTGGATCAAGGCCGGCACCATCTTGGCGCCGATGGCGGCCGGGTCGCCCATCTGTTTCAGGCCGGTCTGCACCAACTGGACATGCTGTTGCGCTACCGCCAACTGTTGGACAGCCTGGGCCAGGACTGAAAAGTCAATCACTGGCACCGCGGCCGTGGCCACATGGGTCCCGGTCGCCAAGAGGAGAATTGAGGGAATAAAGTTTTTCATGAGCTGATTCGTGTTGTTTTTCGCAAATGTTGGGCAGTCACTCATTAATCCGCAGGACACGCTGGGTCGGTTGCAACAAAATGCCATCTTCCGAATGTTCGGGGATGGTGATCTCATAGAGCCGGTACGAGTCGGTGGCCGGCCGCTCGCGTTGCTGGTCCTGAAGGTTCCAATACAGCTTCTTCACCCCGTCGCTGCGGCCTTGGGTGTAGCCGTCGGTGTAGGCACTCTTTTCGCCGCTGGATTTGAGCGCCTGAAAGCCCTCCCCCAGCAGAACGCCCCCGGCGGCGCCGCCGGCGGTGGCCAAGGGGTTGCCGTGGCTGAGTTTATTGCCCAAATAGGCACCGCCCGCGCCCAGCGCGGCATCGGTGAGCGGACGCTGGAGGCTGCCACAGCCGCACAGGAGCGACAACCCGGTTAGGGTGGTGAGGAACGTAATGAGACGCATATTAGTGATGTAGGGTTTAGGTTTTGGGAACGGGTGAAGCGGTCGCCGCCGCCTCGGGAAGTTCGTGGGGCAGCAAGACATACCGCACGATGCCGCAGATGGGCTGTCGGGCGTCGGAATGCCAATA
>CAJBES010000286.1 GCA_903952145.1 uncultured Opitutaceae bacterium
AACAGGCGGCAGGTCCATCGCCACCACCCTCCCCGTCGGGGTCCCGGCGTCCGCGCCGCGCAGGGCGTCCGCGATCAGCAGGCTCTTGCCCCCGGGTGCCGCGCAGACATCCAGCACCGTCTCGCCCCTTTGCGGCGCCAGCAGCTCCACCGCCAGCCGCGTGCCCGGGTCCTGCAGGTAGATCTGCCCGCCTTTCAACAACGGTTCCACCTCCGGCCAGTGGCCGGACGCCACCTCATAAAAACCCGCCCAAGCGGTGGGCTTGAGCCACGCCGGCGGCCCCGCCGCCGGCCCGCGCCAGCGTGCATAGACCGGCGCCGGTTGCTGGTTCCACTCGAGCAGCCGCCGCGTCGGCTCCGCGCCGAATTGCAGCAGCCAGCGCCGCACCAGCCATTCGGGATGGGAAAAATACTCCGCCAGCACCTCCGCGGTCGCCAGCTTGGCCGGCGGCGCGACGGCCAGCAACGGCGCGAGCTTGCGCACCACCGCGTTCACCAGCCGCGCCTCGGCGGGGCTGGCCAGTGCTTTCGCCTGCTCCACCGCGTGGTGCACGATCTTAGCCACCAGCCCCTCCTCCGCGGGTTGGGCGGCGCCTTCCAGCAGTTCATAGCCCGCCATCAACAACACCGCCCGGGTGGGAAAACGCGGCGGGTGGGCCACCAGCCGCCGCAGCGACGCCTCCAACCGCCCATGATGCCGCAGCACGCCGAAGACCAGGTGCTGGCAGCGCGCCCGCTCGACCCCCGTGAGGCCGGGCGGCAGCGTCTCCAACAACTCGTCCACCCGCTCATGGCGGTCCAGCCAGCGCGCCAGCAAGCGGACCGCCGCCGGCCAGGCGCCGGGACGTTGAAATTCAGTTTGCAGGACCATGGATACCTCCACTGACACACTGTTTGACAAGGTTAGTCATTCTCCGCTCAACTCTCCCGTTCAGGTCCTCACACACGCAATCATGAATTCCGAAGCTGTCTCCGCACTCATCGCCAAAAACCCGTCCCTCAAGGCGGTCAAAGCCAAACTTGAGGCCATGGAACCCGGCGCCTATGTGGTCCACCGCAGCTGGGGCTTCGGCCAGATCAAGAGCTTCGACGACGCCTCCCAGCGCCTGCTCATCAACTTCAAGGACAAGAAGGCCCACCCCATGGACCCGGCCTTCTGCATCAGCACCCTCGACATTCTCCCCGCCAATCACCTCCTCGTCCGCAAGGAGACTGAACCCAAGAAAATCGCCGGGCTGATCGAGGAAGATCCCGTCCAACTCATCGTCGAGGCCCTCGAGTCCTACCCCAACAACGCCGCCACTGTCATCGAGATGGAGATCGTGCTCGCCCAGGTCGTCGGCGCGGAAAAATTTAAGAAATGGTGGGCGGTCGCCAAGAAAGCCGTCGCCAAGGACCCCCGCATCTCCACTCCCGCGAAAAAGACCGAGTGCTATGTCCTGCGCGAAACCCCCGTATCCGCTGAGGATGAGATTCTTGAGCAGTTCACCGCCACCCGCTCCGCCCGCCGCCGCATCCTCCTCGCCGAGGAACTGTTGGATTCCTCCTCCAATAAGGACAACCAGACTGACCTGAGCAGCATCCTCACCGGCATCGCCGACGCCGTGAAGACCAGCAACCAGCTCAACGCCGCCGAGCGCCTCTACGGCGCCGCCATCCGCGACGATCTCGCCAAACTCCTCGGCACCGACAGCTCGGTCTTCGAGCCCCAGCAGGCTGCCCTCATCGCCAACGTCCGCGACCTCCCCGGCATCTCCGAGAAGATCCCCGTCCATTTCCAGGCCCGCTTTCTCGAACTCGTCCACA
>CAJBES010000287.1 GCA_903952145.1 uncultured Opitutaceae bacterium
AGCGCGCCGTCGGGGGCCTGCCAGGTCTGCAGGTAGCGCAGCAGCCGGCCGGCGGATTTTTCGACGGAGAATGCGTTCATGCGGGGGCCTCCAGGCCGAGCGCCTTGCGCGCATTCAGACCTGGGATCTTCCGCTTGGCCAGGATCGGAATCGGTGCAAGGAGCACGCGGTCAAGCTGCGAGGCCAGGTCGGGCCGCAGCCACGCGTGCGGCTTGCGTGGCAGACCCACGAGCGGATCGCAGGCAATGAGTTTGAGCGGGGTCATGGGAAAATCTCCGGCAGCGGGGCGGAGTCACGTCCGCACCGCGGGCGCCTGCCCCGCAGCTGGTGCCCCCATGGTTACGGCGGATGCAGTCATCAGGGCATGCACGTTGCCCATGGCATCATAGGCCGGCAAGTAAGTACTGTCGCCCGCCTGAATCATGAGCAGTCACCCACAAAAAAGGCGCACCCGGATGGGTGCGCCTTGGCGATGAGTGATTTTCAGCCGCTTACCAGCCGACCGAGCCGGAGCGCTTGGTCTGCTTGGCAATCGACTTTTCCTCTTCCCAGACAGTGAGACCGGTCTTCGTCTGCACGAGCGACATCTGGAACGAATAGGTGTTCTGCGTGACCTTCGTGCCCTTGTCAGACTGCTGGATGAGCTTCGCGTAGAGCGTGTAGTCCGGCACGATGACCTTCTGTTTTTTGCCGCTCTGCATCTCCTCGAGCTCGGCCGCCTCGCTGGCGACGACGGCGCGCTCGCCCAGCCCCATGGTGTTGGTGATGGCGATCTTGCCGGTCCGGGTGAGGGCGACGCGGATCTTTTTAATCAGCAGGTCGGTGTCCACCATCAGCTGGGTGTTGTTGATCACGCGGTCGACGGCGAGCACGGCGGGCGTGCGGGGCGCGTTGTCGAGCGCGTTGCTGGAAAGGAGCGACCCGACGAGCTGGTCGGCGGCACTCGCCCAGTCCTGCGAGTTGATGGCGGCGGTGTTGACGGCCTCGGGACCCTTGGCGTCAACCGTGCGGGTCTCGGGCACGGTTTCGCAACCGGTGAGGGCAAGCAGCGCGCCGAGGGCCAGCATGCCGGTGAATTGGGAAGTCAGATTCAGTTTCATGTTGATTGCAGTTGAAGGTTATTCGCGGAATTTGAGGCGGAAGTCCACGGCCTGCGGCGTGATGGCCACGGTGGAGATGGTCTGGGTCTCCCGGCCCTGGAGCAGGATGGCTTTCCAGGTCTCGTTGGGCGAGTCCACGGCCATGCCGTTCGCGTCCACCCACTCGAACTTGTAGTTCAGGGTGCGCAGCTTGTTTTTGAGGTTCTCGACCGTGGCCTGGACCTTGAGCAGGTTGCCTGAGACGGTGGCCTGGTTGATGGCGACCACGCGGAACGTGCCCGCCAGAGTGTTGTCGGTGATGACGCGCTTGTCGGCCACATAGTTGGGCGTGGCCTGCGAGTCGGCGCGTTCATAGGTGTTCACATTGGTGGCGCAGCCCGTGAGGAGGAGCGCCAGCCCGGTCGCGAACAGGGCTCCGGCGGACCGGAGCGGGGAGGAGGAGCTGGTTTTCATTTGAGCACGAAGGTTGAGACGAACAGCGGCGACGAAGGTGACGCCGATTTCACATATACAACATTAACCGCGCCGGGTTCCAGTGTAACCGTCTTTTGCTCCGGGCCGGCGGTGAGCGTGAGCTCGCGGCTGGCCGGCGTGGGAATGCGGGCATACTGAAATTCCTTGGGCAAGGACTGCCAGGTGCGGGTGTCGGCGATGTTGGTGCCGGCATTGGCCGCCGTCAGCACGACGGTGCCGATCATGCCGGCCCAGCCACCGCGGTCGTTGAGTTCCTTTTGGATCGCCGCCTGGATGATGGCTTTCGTCGCGGTGGTGATGAGGGTCTTGGTGACGACAGCCGGCCACGCGTTCTTAAAGTCGTTGGCCACGACGCTATCCATGCTCGCCACCGTGGCGGTGTTATAGGTCTTTTCGCCCACCGTCACGCCGAGGCTGCCGATGTAATTGCCATCGTAGACCAGCTTCGGGAACGCCGCACCCACGTAGGCAAGGTTGCTGGTGACGATAAAGGTGGGGATGTCCACCCGGATCTGGGTGCGGGAGGGTGCGGTGCCAGTCTCGAAGATGACGTAGGTCACGCCTGCCGACGCCCTGCCCTCGGCGGCGCCGGCCGCGGCATCGAGGTCGGCCTTTAGGTATTCGTTCTCAGGCACGATGGCGGCGACACGTTCGAAGGACTTGCGGCCGCGCTCGAGGTCCGAGCCACCCTCGCCGAGCACGGTGAAAAACAGGCCGTCAAGGAACACGGCAAACGGGTTTACATAATCGCCGTAGGGTTTCATCGGCGCGATCGACTCGTTGAGCGCGGCCTGAAGGGCCGGACCGGCGCGGGAGTCATCCATCGCCTTGTTCGAGTCATAGGCGGCCGACTTGCCCTTCTCATCCTTCAACTCGCCCCTGCGGGCCAGCTCGGCCTCTTCCTGGGCGGAGGCAATGCGTTTTTCGTTGGCTTCGACGGCATCGCGCTGGCGTTGCAGCGAACGGTTGAGTTCCACGCGGGCCTTGTCCTTGTCCCCAAGCGCAAGGTAATTGAGCGCCTTGTAGGTGTTCATCATCACCTTGTCGTAGGCCCGGCCGCGGTAGGGCAGGCTGGCCTGATTGGTGACGAGGGCGCCGATCTCGGCGCCGACCTTGACCTTGGCCTGCTCCTCCCAGGTGTTCACCTTTTTCTCAGCCTGATCAAAGGCGTCGATGGAACGGTTGAGATAGAAGGCATGCACCTCGGCCGGGGTGGGTTCGGGCAGCGGTGCGGGTGGCGGTTCGCCTTTCTTGGGCGCAGGCAGCGGCGGACGGATATCGGGCACCAAGGAGGGCTCGGCCAGAGCCGCAGAGCGGAGGGTGGCACCCTGCTCGAGACGGTAGATGAGCTCGTCCTTGGAACCGGTGTTGGATTTGGCCTGCTGGTCAACTTGGGCGACTGCGGATGCGAGACTGCCGGCCTTGTTGGCCTGAGCGACGCCCTGAGTCTGCGATTCATAGGTCTGGCAGCCGGCGAGCAGGAGTAAAAACGCGAGCGCGCCTGAGCCCAGGCTCAGTTGGCGTCCGCGGGAGTGTGTGATGGTGGGGTAGTTCATGCTGGAAGAAGGGAAAAGAACCGGCACGTCAGGGGTGGCGGCGCCGGTCTGGGCAAGGAACTTACTCGACGCCGGCTTCGGGCTCCTCGGCCAGGCGGACAATCGCACCGCGCTCGATGCCGGAATCCTCGACCGCCTCGCCCTGCGAGTTTTGCGGGGTGACGCGGGTGATCTTCACCTTGCCGACGAGGACTTCCTCGCGGCTCTTCTCGCCGGTGTCGGGGTCCACGAGTTCGTCGCCGAGGGCGAAGACCTCCCAGACCTGGCCGACCGCAATGCCTGACTGGTCGTTGCGGTTGATGGTGACGACGCGGTCGCGCTTGCCGATGACCCGGGCGGGCGAAACCGTGTCGGCCGCACGCATGGCGATCTTGCCGGCCATCTCGCTGACCGCCTGGATCATGAGGTCGTCCGAGCCTTCGCCGACCCGCCCGGTGGTGTTTTCGGAGCGGTTTTCGGAATCGCGCTTTGTGACCTTGAAATTGGTGCTGGCGATGGCGCGCTGGGTGGCGACCTCGGTGATCTTGGCGACGGCCGAGAGTTCGATGGTGCGCGCACGGATGGTCTTGCCGAGTGCGGCCAGCCGGCGCTCCTCCATGCGGTCGTTGAACGAGTCCACCCGGATGGTGAGGATGTAGTCGGCCTTATTGAAGGCGAAGGCCTCGCCGGCGGCGGAGCTCTCCTTCGCGAGCGCATCGGCATCGGAGCGCTCGAGGAGCTCAAAGCGGCGGGTGTTAAGCACGCGGTCGTAGACCTGCGAGTCGAGGGCCTGCAGCACGCTGTCGAGCGAGAGGCCGACGCCTTGTTTGGCCATGCGCTGGGCAAGTGCGTCGGTGGCGGCGATCTTGGTGATGGCGAGTTTCTTTTTACCAGCGGCCTCCTGGGCCTGCACCGCAGAGGCGAGGCAAAGGGCGGCGACGGTGAGAAGGAGGAAAATGCGTCCGAGTTTCATGGTGAAAATGGGTTGAGAGTTGGGTGGTGGCGCACTTCAGAAAATGGATTTGTTGGTAATCTGGATGCCTTCCTTCGTGTCCACCTTGAAGCCGCTCTGCTCGAGCATCTTCGCCTCGCCCTCGAGGCGCTTGACCTCGCCATCGGTGAGCCTGGCCCCGTTCTTGAGTTCGTTGATGAACTTTGTGGCATCCTGCCA
>CAJBES010000288.1 GCA_903952145.1 uncultured Opitutaceae bacterium
GCTCACCGCCATCGAAAGCCGCGGTCACTCGGTCATTGTGGTGGGACATCGGCCGCACGACGGCTGCAGGGGTGAGGTGCTGGGCATTATTGGGATTGGCGACACACTGCGGCCGAACGCGGCCGACGCCATCCGCGCCTTGCACGCGGCGGGCGTCACCTCGATCATGATGTTGAGCGGGGACAATCAGCGCACCGTCGATTTCATCGCCAAGCAGGTCGGCATCGACGAGCCGCGCGGCGATTTGTTGCCCGACGACAAAGTGGCTGCGGTGAAAGCCCTGCGCGAAAAATACGGCGTGGTTGGAATGGTGGGCGATGGCGTGAACGATGCGCCGGCGATGGCCACTGCCACCATCGGCATCGCGATGGGAGTAGCAGGCACCGATGCAGCCATTGAAACGGCGGATGTCACGCTCATGACCGACGACCTCGGCAAGATCGCCGAAACGATTCGGCTCGGTCGCCGCACGCTGGCGATCATCCGGTTCAACATCGGGTTTTCGCTCCTGCTCAAGCTGGTGTTCCTGGTCCTCACGCTTGTCGGCTACGCGAGCTTGTGGCTCGCGATCCTGGCCGACACGGGCGCCACACTGCTCGTGGTCGCAAACGCTCTCCGGCTCCTCAAAACGCCTGCGGACATTCCGTCGGTGCCCCAACATGCGGCTCGGTCCAGCGCGCAATGAGAAGAAGCCTGCATCCACCCGGCATTTCGCAGCCGCCTTGCTGCTCGCGACCACCGCGCCGGCGGTGCCGCAGCCATCGCCGCCCGTCCCCGACCTGCTCGATTTTCCCCACATCGGTCGCCTTTGCCCTCGAAAGCAATCTCGCCATCCGTCCAGCGGTGAGGAACACCCGGGCCTGCCCGATTGCGGTTCGGTCTACCGCCGCGGCGCTTTTTTGATAGCTGCCGGTGCCGGACACGTTCGGCAATCCCGCCGCCGACACCGCGGTAACCACTCCGTTCTGTTGGCGGATTCGCTCCGGCGCGCGCCTGGCGCTCCTGGCACATGAACCTTTACGTCACACACGCGCTATTGGCCGGCGGGGGCATGCACGCAACAACGTGCTTTGAGTGGCACCGCCGCACCGCGTTTCGTGCGCCAAGGATTTGACCGGTGAATGGAATCGCGGGCGATTTTCTCGAATTTCAGGGCGCCAAAAAAGTGCTGACGCGAACCATGATCGAGATCGGTCAAATCGTAGAAATTTGTTTCCGCCCGTATCACAGTAAGTTAGCTTAACCTTTGACCGAACCGTGATAAGGTTCGCGTCAGATTCACACTGGCTGCCCGGCATGGATTCGAACCATGACTAGGCGAGTCAAAGTCGCCTGTGCTGCCATTACACCACCAGGCAAGGAAGTGTCAGAACGGAGCACGTTGCGCTGACCTGCCCACCGGTCAAGGCCGGAAACTCCGGTCGCGCGCAACCACAAACAGCTGTGTGCGTCAGGTTCAGCAAAAGTGCGTTCCGGGTTTGGTGGCAGGGTGAGTTAATGAAGATGATTGGGATTGGTTGGAGGGGAGTTCTGCCGCGCTGCGTCGTCGCCGTTTCACAGCCCCATTCTCGCCCAGCCTTTCCGGCTGGGGTCGCGCGGCGGCAGTCCGAGAATCTCACGGCCGAGATCAACGTAGTAGCGGTAATTTTCCAGCGGCGTGCCGTTGGGGATCTCGTGGTCCAGTCCAAAAACGCAACCACCCTCGCGCATGAGCGGCTGCAGTTTGTATTCGAGTTCGCGGCGGATTGCCGCCCGATCCTCCCGCAGCACATGCTTGTCGATGCCTCCGAGCATCGCGATCCGGTGGCCGAATTTTTGCCGGACTTCGACCATGTCCATGCCCGCAGCGGGCTCCATCGGGTAAATGCAGGTGACCCCGCAGTCGAGCAGGGCGGGCAGCACGGCGTTGATGTTGCCGTCGGTATCAAGCTGGAAAATCTTTGCTCCCCGTTCCGCCAGTGGCTCCCAGATGGCCCGGTAATACGGCTGGAAATGCCCCGCAATCTGCACCGGCCCCACCAGCGGTCCTGATTTTCCCGCAAAATCCTCATGCACGGACAGCTGGTCGATGGGCAGTTCTGCGCTGATGGCCGTCACCACGCGGCGCGTGGTGTCCGTGAGCGTGGCCAGGATGTCCGCCATCAGCTCCGGTTGTTCGTAGTAGGCGAGGCAGGCTGTCTCCTCGCCCATGAGGTCGCGTGGCATGTCGAACGCCCCCGGCATGTAGGCCCGGATGAGCGCGCCCTCCGCCCGGGCCCGGCGCGCCGCCGCCACCTCGTCCCAATGGATACGGTCCGGCGTGAACTCGTAAAACGGTTTCACTCGGAGCCAGTCGTCCATCGTTTGCACGGGGAAGTTCATGGGCAGGGCATGCGTGGCGGTCTTTTTCAGGAGCAGGAGGGTGCGGCCGAGAAAATCCCGCTGCACCCGCTGCTCGCCGGTCTCCTCCAGCGTCACGGGCGCCGCGCCCCGCGGCAGGGGATGGCCGCCGAAATCGACGATCGGCACATGGTCCCAGTCAAACGCCGTCAGGTTGAGCTCGTCCTCGGTGGCCCCCTGCGCCCGCCACTCCTCCTCCAGTCCGATCAGCGGTCCGAACAATTCGACAAACATCGGCCGGGGTGCCGGCCCGAAGGTCATGAGCTCGAGGTATTGGTCGCGATGAAAACGCATGGGAGGCCGGTTTTCCCCCAGCATCACACCCGCCGGCTCCGGCGCGACCGAATATTACAACCTCCGCCAAGGAGTGGCGCGGCCGCTCCGCCGGCTGGTTGCTCCGGTTGCGGCTGTCTTCCCTTAGCCAAGTGCCGCACCCTCTGCCGAAACGTCCGGTTCCATTGGCGGTCGTCTGCAATGCCATTGACCACTTTGGCTATCACTTGCTTGGATGCCGGTTCATGAGCGCTGCGCAACCGAAACTGGACGATCTTCGCATCGAGCGGAGCAACGCGCCTGCGGCCGGTTCACGGACGGGGTTATTCCTCGTCCTCGCGGTCATCATTGTCCTCGCCGCCCTGGCTGCATGGTGGCTGATGCGCCCCAAGGCCATCGCAGTGCAAACCACCGTCGCCCGGGCGGAGGCGGGCTCCAAGGCTGAGCGCACGGTGTTGAATGCCTCGGGTTACGTCACGGCGCGCCGCGAAGCGACCGTATCGTCGAAGATCACCGGCAAGGTCATGGACGTGCTCATCGAGGAGGGCGTCAAGGTGGACGCCGGCCAGATCCTCGCCCACCTCGATGCTACCAACGTCCAAGCCAGCCTCCGCCTCGCGCAGGCCCAGTTCGATTCAACCAAATCCGCCCTGGAGGAGACCCGTGTGCGGGTCATGGAGGCTGAGCGCGACTGGCGGCGGCAGGGTGCGCTGATCAAGCACAGCGTCTCCAGCCAGGCCGACTACGACCGCGTGGAGTCGGCGATGCTGGCGCTCCGGGCCCGGCTGGCGTTGCAGGAAAACGACGTCACCGTCGCCGAACGCAGTGTCGCCATCTGGCGCCAGCAGGCGGATGACACGGTCATCCGGGCGCCGTTCGCCGGCGTTGTCACCTCGAAGAATGCGCAGCCCGGCGAGATGATCTCCCCGATGTCTTCCGGCGGCTTCACCCGCACCGGCATCTGCACGGTGGTCGACATGGAGTCACTGGAGATCGAGATCGACGTCAACGAGAGCTATATCAACCGCGTCGCGCCCGGCCAGCCGGTTGAGGCGACTCTCGACGCCTATCCCGAATGGAAAATCCCCTGCCAGGTCATCGCGATCATCCCCACCGCCGACCGGCAAAAGTCCACCGTCCGGGTCCGCGTCGGCTTTAGTCAGCTGGACCCGCGCATCCTGCCGCAGATGGCGGTCAAGGTGGCGTTTCAGGAAAAGGCCGGCGCGGCGCCGGTCACCGGGCGGACGGTGCTGGTGCCCAAGAGCGCGGTGCGTCATCAGGACGGGCGCGATCTTGTGTTCGTCGTCAGCCAGGGCCGCGCCGAGCGCCGGGCCGTCACCGTGGCATCCCTTCTGGACGACGACGCGTTCCTCACCGCCGGGCTCACCGCTGGCGAGAAAGTGGCGTTCGACCCGCCGGCTGAATTGACCGACGGAGCACGCGTCGACGAAAGGAAACCATGAGTGACCAACCAGGCAGCAATGGCGCATTGGTGCGCGTCGACGGGGTGGAGAAAATCTTCCACCGCGGCTTGGAGGACATCCACGTCCTCTCCGCCTTGAATTTGCAGGTGCCCGCCGGCGAGTTCCTCGCGTTGATGGGTCCTTCCGGCTCGGGCAAGAGCACCTTGCTCAACCTGATCGGCGGACTCGACCGCCCCACCAAGGGCACGGTCCACGTGGCCGGTGACCGGATCGACACGCTCTCCGACCGCCAGCTCGCCGCGTGGCGCGCCCGGCACATCGGCTTCGTTTTCCAACTCTACAACCTGATCCCGGTGCTGACCGCCGAGCGCAACGTCGAGCTACCGCTGCTGCTCACGCACCTCTCCAAGGCCGAGCGCCGGAAGCACGTCACCACCGCACTCTCCATGGTCGGCCTCACGCACCGGGCCACGCATTACCCGCGCACGCTGTCAGGCGGCGAGCAGCAGCGCGTGGGCATCGCGCGCGGCATCGTCACCGACCCCACGCTGCTGTTGTGCGACGAACCGACCGGCGACCTCGACCGCAAGTCGGGCGACGAAATCCTCGACCTCCTGCAGGCCCTGAACCGTGAGCACGGCAAGACGATCATCATGGTCACGCACGATCCGCACGCCTCCGCCCGCGCATCGCGCACCGTCCACCTCACCAAGGGGCAGCTCACCAGTGAACCCGTGGCCTGAGCCCACGCCCACCAACCGGACCTGCCCGTTCGCGATGAAATATCTGCACCTCATCTGGGGGAACCTGCTGCGGAAGAAACTCCGCACTTCGCTCACCCTGCTCTCGATCCTGGTGGCGTTTGTGCTGTTCGGATTTCTTTCCGCGATCAAACAGGCGCTCGTCGGCGGGGTCGCGCTGGCCGGGGCGGATCGCTTGATCGTCCGCCACAAGGTCTCGATCATCCAGTTGCTGCCCGAGACCTACCAGGCCCGCATGCTGCGGGTGCCCGGCGTGGCCGCGGCGGTTCACCAGACCTGGTTCGGCGGCATCTACCAGGACCCGAAAAACTTCTTCATGCAGAGCCCGGTCGTGCCGGAGGAGTTTATGGCCATGTTCCCCGAGTTCATTTTGCCTCCGGAGCAGATGAAGGCGTGGCGCGCCACCCGCACCGGCGCCATCGTCGGTCGCAACACCGCGGCGCGCTTTGGCTGGAAGATCGGCGACCGGATCCCGATCATGTCGCCCATCTGGATGCAAAAGACGTGGGAGTTCGATCTGGTCGGCATCTATGACGGCCGCGACAAGGGCACCGACAC
>CAJBES010000289.1 GCA_903952145.1 uncultured Opitutaceae bacterium
ACGAATGCAGAATGTCGCGTCCGGCCAGACTGATCATGGCGATGCTCCCGGCAGCCGCTCAACCAGTTTCACCCGGGCATGGGCTCCAAGTGAGCGCACGCTATAGACGACCACCTGTGTACCCGGCTCAAGTCCCTCAAGGATCTGCACCCGGCCATCAAGGTCAGTGGCCCCCATCCTGACGGGCGCGAATTGGAGGGAGTTCCCTTTGATGAGCCAGACGCCAAGACGCCCGCCGACTCGCTGCACGCTGGCATTGGGCACCACGGGTGCAGCCGGCAGGGCAGGGAGGGCAACGGTTACTTCCACCAATTCACCGACTGGCGGCAACGGCTCCGGTATCGTGTCAAAAACCACCTTGGCGAGGGTCTCTTCGGTCACGGTATCAGCGACCGGCTCAACGCGCAGCACTTGCCCGGCGATCGTGCGACCCGCTTGAGAGCGCAGCACAATTCGGGCGGGCAGGTCCGGGCGCAGGCCCGTGGCGCGGAGTTGCTCGAAACGTACATTGACCCACAGGCTGGTCGGATCGATCAGCTCCACCACCGGTTGTCCCGCCACGACCGTCGTGCCGGGATCGACATTCCTTACGGTCACCAATCCAGCGGCCGGTGCCAGCAGACGCAGATTGGCCTTTTGCTGAATCAATACGTCACGGTCGGCGCCGATTCGCACCAGCTCCTGACGGGCGACCTCCAAATTCGCTCGTGCGGTGGCAAGGTTGGCTATGACCACTTGAAGTTCCTGGGCCTTCGCCTCGACCGTTTCATCACTGGCTGAGCCTGCCCGCAGGAGACTTTCATAACGTCGGGCCTGAGATTCGGCGTAGCTCTGGCGGGCCGTGACCTCTTGAACCAGTGCCTCCGCCGCCCGCACCCCGGCGGCCGCACGCATTTGCGCGGCCTCCTGTGCAGCGATGCGTTCTTCGAAATCAACCGGGGCCATCTCGCCCAGCAATTGCCCGGCCGTCACCCGGTCACCGACTTGAACGTAAACACCTTTGACCCGCCCGGCGGTGGTGGGTCCGATCTTGTGGGAGTAGCGGGCCTCCACCGTGCCAATACCATATAAGGCTGGTGTGATGGAAAGTTGTTCGACCGTGGTCGAGGTTACGGGAACGGGGGCCAGCGGTCCCGAACGCAGGGCGACATAGACAAACAAGCCAAACATGGGCAGGAGCACGCCTAGCAGTGCCCATGTCCGCCGATTTAGGTGCGGTAGCTTCATGGCACCCTCCTGATACCCCGGGCAAAAATAGCAAAAGCACCGGGAGCGGCGGAGCGAATGCGACGCACATTCCCGGCCAGCAGCGACTGCATGACCAGGCCCTGGACCGATCCGATGAACAGGGTGGCGGCAGCGTTCGGATCCACGTCTGCGGCCAGTTCGCCTTGGGCTTTCCCCTGTTCGATGAGGGCATGCAGACGAGCGCCATATTGGGTGATCAGGGTTTGCACCATGCGCTTGGCCGGTGTGGCCTCCGCCCTTTGTAGTTCTCCAAAAAGCATGCGCGGCACTCCGGGGTGTTTGGCCACGAAATCGACATGGGCTATGAACATCGCCTCCAAGGCCGCCAAGGGAGAGGTGGCCGTCTGCGCCGCTTGGTCGACTCGTGCCAACAAACGCTCAGCCACCCATTCCATCACGGCCTGCCAGACTGAGTCCTTGGTGGGAAAATGCCGGAAGAGCGCGCCTTGGGTCAGGTTCATCCGCTGGGCAATCGCGCTGGTGGTGATTTCGCTTGGGTTCTGCTCGGCGGCCAATTCGATCACCGTCGCCACGGTGACTGATCTGCGCTCGTCCGCCGGGAGATGCTTGGGGCGATGTTCTGTAGGGTTGCTGCTCAAAGTTAGTAACTACTTACTTACTTTTAGCTGTCTGTCAACTCTTCTCTTTCCACCACCAAGCCGGCCGGAGCACGGCACGGTGCTCAGTCTGAAAACCTTGAACGCACGGACTTTCACGTTAAACCACTTTGGACAGCTTTGAATTGGCGCGATCGGCAGCTCCGGCGTTTGGGGCCTCCGCCGCCGCAGCGCCTCGTCGGATACGAGAGTCTGCGTCTCGGCAGCCCGCCAATCGCCACTACTGCGAGAGGAGACAGGCGCTCCAGCCCAATCGCCCATTCAAGCGCGATCGGCAGCATGCCCACCGCGGTGCCCACGAAAGTCATGAGGATCGGCCGGGTGCGGATGCACACGGAGTCAATGAGAGCGTCATGGGTCTTTGCGCCGCGCTCCTTGGCGGCGGCAATGAAGTCGATCAGCAGCATCGGACTTTTCACCACGATGCCGATACGCAGGATCATGCCCATCATGTAGGGCATAGAACTAGATAGAGCGGCACTTATGTACGGCTACGGGACGGACTGACGACGTGGCCCGCATCCGTGTAAATCCGTGCCCATTCGTGGTTCAACTGCATCATCCCGTATATTGAAAACCCATCATCCGATTCACCGCGCCAAGGCCTCATGATTGACGGCCATTAGTGTTCATTCGTGGTTATTCAAACACCGTTCAGCTGCGCAGCATGCGGACCCGGCGGTCCTTTCTGGGGAACTGCAGTGTGACGACCGTGCCGACACCCTCCTTGCTTTCGATGCCAATCTGTCCGCCGTGTTCGCGCATGATGCGCTGCACAATCGTCAGGCCGAGGCCGTGGCCGCCGGGTTTGGTCGTATGGTAGGGTTGAAAGAGCCGCCCGAGGTCCTCCTGTTTGATGCCGCTGCCGCTGTCCCCGAACGCGAGGATGACATTGTCGTCATCCGTCCGCGCCACGATGCGCAGGCGGCCACCCGGTGGCATGGCCTCGAGCGCGTTTTTCAGGAGGTTGAAAAACACCTGTTTCACCTGGTTGCGGTCGGCCATCACGGCCGGCAGCGCCGCGGAGGTTCCAGCCTCAACCTGGATCCCGCGGTCGGCAATCTCCTGCTGCTGGAACTCCAGCACCTCGGTCAATATTTCGGCCAGATTGACCTCCGCCAAGTCCGGCGGTTGCGGGCGGAGGGCGCCGAGGAAGTTGGTGATGATGCCATCGAGCCGGTGCACCTCGTCCTCGCAGACCTGGATGGAATGGGCGAGGGATTCGGTCTCCCTGCCCGCCTTCAGTTTTTTGAGCTTCCGGGCCATGAGCTGGAGGTGGATGGTCAGGGAATTGAGCGGGTTGCCGAGCTCGTGGGCGACACCGGCGGCCAGGAGCAGAACCGACGAGGTGCGCTCATCCTCGATGCGGGCCTCGGTGGTCTGACGGTCGCGCGTCACGTCGGACAGGATGACGGCGAAGCGCCGGCTGCCGCTGCGGCCGTCGCTGCGGAATGGGACCATGTATAGCCGCAAGGTGCGCGGTTCCGGATAGGTCAGTTCAAACTCGCGCGCCACGACCGGGAGCACGGCCTCGTCGTCGTCGAGCGAAACACCGAGGGACGGGCGCAGGCCAGGCACGAGCCGCCAGAGCACCTGGCCGCCCAGTTCGTCCGCGCCGAGCCCGATGAGCCGGTGCGCCGCGGCGTTGGCATATTCGATTTCACCGTCGGTGGTGATGACGAGCACGCCCTCCTGCAGGGTGTTGAAGATGTCATCGAACAACCCGCGCTCCCGGGCGAGGCGCTGCACAAGATTCGTGAGGTTGACCGAATCGAGCGTGTCGAGCCGGCCCAGCACACGGTCAAGCGAGGAGTGCTTTTTCTGGGACATCACGAGTTTTGTGGGGAACCGGTGGCGTCCGGTCAACGCTGCCACGTGAACACCGCGGGCAATTCCAGCACGTCACCCGGTCCCACACTGCTGACCCACACATCCTGGCCGGCCAGCGCTTTGCCGTCCGCGGGTGGCACCTCGAGCACCAGATGATCCTGATCGGCAGAGCGCACCCGCCCGATCAGCCGGAACTGGCCGTCAAGCACGCTGGCCCCGACATAACTCGCGGCAAATGGCAGCCGGGTGCGCGTATCGAGCCGCGCGCCGGTGACCGACGTGATGCGCAACAGCCCCTCCAACAGGTCATCCTGGGTGGTCAGCACCAGCTCATCACCCTCGCGATGCACCGCGGTGATGGTATGGGCGGTGCGACCGAGGGCGTTGCCCAGCGTGACGATCCGGCCGGCGAATTGACCGGCGAATGGAGTGTGGAGGCGCAGTTGCGACTTGGCCGGATCGATCGACGCAACCGCAGCGGTGACGCCGTTGGTCGCTTTCCATGACTTGCCAATGAAGTCGAACCGGCGGCCACCGGCCAGAAAGACCCTCGCCGGCAAGCCCGCGGCATCCAGCCGGAGCACGGCGAGACGGGCGTCGGAGGTGATGGGGCCGGTTTCGAAGGCGACCGACTTGGCTGCGCCGGCCGGGTCGTGAATCACCACATCGCGCTCGCCGTTGGCGTGGGTCACGAGCAGGGCCGTGCCGCCGCCCGTGCACGCGAGGCGGCTCACGCTGGTGATGAGGGTCGCGCCGGGCGCGTGCGGTTCGAGCACACTGACAAACTCGCTGCGTAGCGGGGCGTTGCCCTCCCCGGCCGCGCGGCGGGCGATTAGGTATTTGAGGAGTTGCGGATTCTTGACCGGTGACACCCGGGCATCGGCGGCCATGAGCATCTGCCCCGGGGCCGCCAGCACGCGGATGCGCAGGCCGGCGACAGGGTCCTTCTCGTGCACGTAGTCCACGATGGCGTCGCCCGAGGCCCGGCGCTGGACATTGGACAAATGCTGAAACCCGGAGCCGCGATACTCGTAGTAGCCCTTGGTCGCACCCTCGGCGGCGATCTGCGGGGCGTCGTAAAGCTCGCCGAGTTGGACGT
Source organism: uncultured Opitutaceae bacterium (assembly GCA_903952145.1). GTDB lineage: Bacteria > Verrucomicrobiota > Verrucomicrobiia > Opitutales > Opitutaceae > UBA2377. Next base: position 4,795 of record CAJBES010000289.1, read on the forward strand.
TCTCGCCCGCCAGTGTGCCCTTGGCCGGTGCGGTCCATTCGCGGTCGGCAAAAACGGCCTTTCCCGGCGGCCCATGCAGGGAATAGTCGTGCTGGCGCCCGCCGGTTACGTTGAAAAAATCCACCGCGTAATGGCCGCCCCGGGGGGCGTCGATGAGCAGCAGTCCGCGGCGGTAGTCGTCGCACTGCAGGTAAGTGCCGCGCGCGCTCACCTCGAGCCCGCGCACCCAGTCATCACCGACGAACAGTTCGACCACCCCCGGCGCGTTGCCGGATTGGGTCGAGGCATCGACCGTCACCGTGTTGTGGGAGATCGTATTGACCGACCAGGTCCACACGCCGGGCACGTAAACGTTCATCGCGTCGGGGTAACCGAGGTCGGGCATCATCGGCTGGCCCTGCGCAAAGAGGTCGAAATGCAGCCGGTCGAAGTGCACGTGGTTCACGTGCTGGCCGAAATAAAGCGAGAGCGCGGTCTCGTCGGCCGCATCGTTGAGGATGCCCAGCCCAAAACCCGACACTAGCCGCGCCGGCTGCGGGG
>CAJBES010000290.1 GCA_903952145.1 uncultured Opitutaceae bacterium
AAAAACAGTCAATTTCGTGTTTTCGACCGCTTGACTCTGGGCAACGACAGCCAGCCAGCTGGTCCAAAAAGGCCGGCCAACGGCACCAACGAGTTTTACGGCGAGTTCCTCATCAACGCCCAGGGCGAGGACGTCGTCGCCGGCGTCCGCACACCCCAGCCGGTGCTGGAGCTCAAGAAGCTCATGCCGCAGTCCTACGCCGAACTGCTCAAGGTTCGCGCCACCCTCGAGAAACACTTCAAGGACGTACAGGACGTCGAGTTCACCATCCAGGAAGGCAGGCTGTTCATGCTGCAGACACGCAACGGCAAGCGCACCGCCGCCGCCGCGCTCAAGTTCTCCATCGATATGGTGAAGGAGAAGCTCATCGACTGGCAGACCGCCATCCTGCGCAATCCCGCCGACCAGCTCGAGCAGCTCCTCGCGCCGATCTTTGACCTCGCCGAGGCCAAGAAAGCCAAGGTCATCGCCACCGGTCTTCCCGCCGGTCCCGGCGCCGCCACCGGCAAGATTTACTTCAACGCCGACCGCGCCGTCGTCGCCGCCGAGAAGGGTGAAAAAGTCCTTCTCGTCCGCGTCGAAACCTCCCCCGAGGATCTCCGCGGCATGATCGCCGCCGAAGGCATCCTCACCGCCCGCGGCGGGGTGTCCTCGCACGCCGCCCTCGTCGCCCGGCAGATGGGCAAGGTTTGCGTCTGCGGCGCCGCCGGCGTCGTCATCGACTACGACAAGAAGACCTCGACCATCGCCGGCCAGACCTTCAACGAGGGCGACTTCCTCTCGATCGACGGCACCGCCGGCACGGTCTACGCCGGCCAGATCAAGACCGCCCCGTCGGAAATCGTCTCCGGTCTCCTCCACGGCGACAAAGCCGCGCAGGCCACGGAAAAATTCCAGAGCTACCATCAGCTCATGAAATGGTGTGCCAAGGCCACGCGCCTCGCGGTCCGCACCAATGCCGACACCCCCGAGCAGGCCCGCAACGCCATCGCGTTCGGCGCCGTCGGCATCGGCCTCACCCGCACCGAGCACATGTTCTTCGAGGGCGACCGCATCGATTCCATGCGCGAAATGATCCTCGCCGACAGCGTCGCGGCCCGCGAAATCGCCCTGGCCAAGCTCCTCCCCTACCAGCGCGACGACTTCTACGGCATCTTCAAGGCGCTGCAGGGCTATCCCGCCACCATCCGCTTCCTTGATCCCCCGTTGCACGAGTTCCTCCCGAACACGAGGGAGTCGCAGGAGGATCTGGCCCGGAAGCTCAACATCCCGGTCGAGAAGATCATGGCCCGCGTGCACGAGCTGCATGAGTTCAACCCCATGCTCGGCTTCCGTGGCTGCCGGCTCGGGATCAAGTATCCCGAGATCACCGCCATGCAGGCCCGCGCCGTCCTCGAGGCCGCCGCCGATGCCACCAAGGCCGGCTTCAAGGCCAAGCCCGAGATCATGATCCCGCTCGTCGGCTTCAAGCGGGAACTCGATCTCCAGGTGGAGCTCGTCCACTCCGTCGCCCGCGCCGTCATGGCCGAGAAGAAGGTGAAGATCAAATATTCGGTCGGCACCATGATCGAGATCCCGCGCGGCGCCCTCACCGCCGACGAGATCGCGAAGACCGCCGAGTTCTTCAGCTTCGGCACCAACGACCTCACGCAGACCTGCCTCGGCATGTCGCGCGACGACTCCGGTTCCTTCCTCGGCGCCTATCAGGAATCCGAGATCTTCAAGAAGAACCCCTTCGCCTCGATCGACCAGTCTGGTGTGGGCCAGCTCATGCAGATCGCAATCGAGAAGGGCCGGCAGACCCGCCCCGACATCAAGCTCGGCATCTGCGGCGAGCACGGTGGCGATCCCGACTCCGTCAAGTTCTGCCACAAGCTGGGTCTGGCCTACGTGTCCTGCTCGCCCTACCGCGTGCCGGTCGCACGTCTGGCCGCCGCCCAGGCCGCAGTCGCCGAACTCAAGGCCAAAAAATAACCCGTAGGCCGCGAGCTCGCTCGCGCTTCACCTCCGCCCCGCGCCCTCCCCGGCGCGGGGCTTTTTGTTGCTCAAGTCGACTGGATTTTCTGCGCACCCGCCCGATCCCCGCGTCCATCCTGCCAGCGCCAGAAATGAAACAAGCCGAGGGCGATGAGCATCGTGATGCATATGAATTCGTAGGCCGTGATAGATTCCGTTCGTTTCCGAAGCGGATCGAGCCACATGGCCAACGGATAAGCTATCGCGAACGCAATGCTCAGCGCCTTCAATTTCAAGGAATGCACCCGTTCGTCATCGATCCGCTCCCGCAGGAGAAACCCCGACGTCAATCCAACGGAGAGAACCGTTGAAAATCCGCGCCATGACGACGGGTCACGGTCACGACTGGCAAGGAACGCAAAGATGCTAAATGCCATGAGGGCCCAGGCGACGACCTTGAGCACGGCGGCAAGCAGGATCCCAACTCTATTGATGCTTGATTTCATGATGTGGAACGAATGGCGCGTAGCGGTCACGAGGCGTCCGGCTCAAATACCGCTTCGATGGGTTGCTTGAAGAGCTTCGCGATCTTGAAAGCCAACGGCAGGCTCGGGTCGTATTTCTCGGTCTCGATGGCGTTGATGGTCTGGCGCGACACTTCCAATCGCTCGGCGAGTTCGCCCTGCGACCATGCCTTGGCGGCCCGGAGTTCTCTCAGGCGATTTTTCATCAGCGGGGATTCAACGGTTACTCCACCACAGCCACAGGAACGCCACATAGTAGATCGCCGCCATCACCAGCCCCGCCTCGAGCGCATCCCAGTCAAATCCAGCGCAAAGGCCGCTCTTGCGCAGCAGTTCGTTGCTTACGTTGAGTCCGAGAAACCCGGGAATGACCACGGCAATCGCCTTCATTTGGATCAGGCGCTGCAACTCATCGAGCCCGGCAATCCACCGCCACATGTAATAGGTGACCGCGCCTCCGAGAATGAGAACGCCAAGGATGACCGCCACTGCCAGCACCGGGGACACCGGATACCGCTCGAACAACTGCACCGCCGCGACCGCCATCACATAGGAGAAACCGCCCAAGATACCGGCCTTGGTTCCCACGCGTGTTACCGGCCATGGACTGGGGGATGATTCAGGGAGAGATATCGTTGCCATGCCCGACCGATGTAAAGCATGCTTGTCATATGTCAAGTATACTTGTCAGGCGTTTGGAGTCGGCATCCCCCTGACAGCTTACGCTCCAAAAACCTTTCGCTCTTCCGATCCTCACGCTCACCAATTTTTTTACGCTTATACCTTACGCTCCTGCGCCCATTATCCTCTTATACCTTGCGCTCTGACACCTTACACTTTGCCCCCCTTGCGCGCTGGAATATCCTTCCATCTCCCGACCCTCGTTTTCACCCCTGGCGCATGCGCCCGCGACCCTACAGCCTACGCTCTTATACCATACCCCTTTAAGCCCCATGCCCGTCACCTTTCCGCTCTTTTCCGCCAGCCACGAGCTTGACGTGTCCGACGACGCCTTCGGCTTCGTGCGCAGCTCCGCCGACCTCCTCGACCAACCCGGAGAACTTCGCCGGCGTCTCGAGGAGGACGGTTACCTCTACATCCCCGGTTTCTTCGACCCGGACCTCATCCGTGCCGCCCGCCTCTCCGTCTGCGCGCGCTTGGCCGCCGCCGGTCTGCTTCATCCCGACCACGCCGTCATCGAAGCCGTCGCGCAACCCGGCAAAACCTCGAATTACAACGGTGAGCTCGCCCGCAACAATCCCGCCGTCCAGCGTGTCGTCTACGGCCCCGAGCTCCTCGGTTTCTACGCCAAACTCTTCGGCGAAACCGTCCGCCACTTCGACTACACCTGGTTTCGCGCCCTGAGCCGCGGCCAGGGCTCCACCCCGCACTGCGACCTCGTCTACATGGGGCGAGGCACCCACCAGCTCCTTACCTGCTGGATTCCCTACGGCGACACCCCCCTCGAGATGGGCGGCGTCATGCTCCTCGAGGACTCGCACAAAAAATCCGACCTCATCAAGGCCTACCTGGAGGTGGACGTGGACGCCTACTGCGAGAACCGCCCCGACGAGGTGGAGAAGGTGCGCGTGAAGAACGGCTGGAGCCACCCCGGTTATCTGAGCAACAATCCTGCCTCACTCCGCGCCAAACTCGGCGGCCGCTGGCTCACCGCACCCGACTGGAAGACCGGTGACTTCATCACCTTCGGCATGACCCTGGTGCACGGCGGACTCGACAACCAGCTTGAGCGCATGCGGCTCTCGTCCGACACCCGCTACCAGCGCGCCAGCCAGCCCATCGACGAGCGCTGGATCGGCGAAAATCCCATCGCCAACACCCTCGCCGGCAAGCGCGGCCGCGTCTGCTGAGCGCACGGCACCTCTTGCGGCACTCAGCGCGGCAAGCCTTCAGCTCTCAATATTCAGGTTTGAGCCCTCAACGCGCGCACCCTCACGCATTCATGTCGGCCCACTTCTTCGCCATGCGGCCGAAGATCCACAGGGCGATGGCCGCCACCACGCCGATGCACGCGAATGGGATCCAGACGTGCAGATGCGGATCATAGGTCTCCCACAGCAGCTTGGTCGCGGCGGTGGCATCCAGCCCGGTGACCTCCTGCAGCTTCAGCATCGCCTCCGTGCGCGGCACGCCGAGCGTCTGCTCCAGCGACGCCACGTTGCCGTCCCAAGCGCGTCCCGCGCCGAACGGGGTTTTCTCCGCCAGGTAGCGCAGTGCGAGCCCCGCTTTTTCGCCAAACTGCCCGTAGACGTAGCCGGCGATCTTCGAACCCGCATACACGCCCACGCCCACCGGAATGTTAACGTAGCCGAGGTAGAGCCCCTTCTTGCCGGGCGGTGCGATCAGCGCGAGGTATTCGCTCTTCTTCGGCCCCGTGGCCATTTCACCGAGCGAGAAGAACAGGATGCCCAGCACCAGAATCCCCGCACTCGTCGTCAGGCCCGCCACCAGCAGGCCCACCGTTGCCAGCATCATGCCGAAGAGCATGGCGGTCAGTGTGCGCAGATGCCGCGTCAGCCACGCCATGCCGACCACGCCGATGATGATGAACAGCGCGTTCGCGCTCAGCAGCACCTGTTGCGGGATCATCGGCCCGCGCGTGGTCTGCTGCACCACGGTGCGGTAAAGCGCGTCCGGCAGCCAACGCAGGCTCTCGGCCATGCCGCGGCTGTCCACCCAGTCCGCGATGAAATTCGGCTGCAGGTCCCAGAGCTGATACATCATCAGCCAGAAGCACGACATGATCGCCATCCACGCAATGAGCCGCCGCTCAAAGATGCCCCTGACCGTGCGCAGCAGCACGGCGCCGGCCGACTCCGTCTTCGACGCCCCGCTCGGCGTGTCCTGCAGCACCAGCAGCAGCCCGAGATTCAACGAGGAGAACAGCGCCGAGGCCATGAACAGGTTGCGCCAGGCCCCCGGCGAGTTGGCCTCCGCGTGCAGCACGCCGGGCAGCAGCGCGCTCAGCGCCAGCAGCAGGGACGGCAGGTAGTGACCGACGAAGGCGCCCACGTTGACCACCCAGTAGAACAGGCCCCAGCCCACCGAGGAGTTCTCCTTCGTCAGGTTGAGCGCCAGCGCGCCCTGGATGCTGGGTTTGAAAAACGCCGTGCCCGTCGCCAGCACGAGTATGCCGAGGAAGAAGCCCCAGTAGTTGTTGACGAAGGAGACGTCGCGCAGGAAGGCGATCATCAGGTAGCCCGTCATCATCATGCCCACCGAAAAGCCCAGCGTCTTCTTGAAGCCGTAACGGTCGGCGAAGCCGCCCGTCACAATGGGCAGCAGCGACTGGAACGCCGCCCACCACGCGTAGATCGTGCCCTTGTCCATCGCCGTGAGATGCAGCCCGCCGGGGTTGTCGGCCTGCATGATGTAGATCGGCGCCATCACGCGCAGGTTGTAGAAGGCCAGCCGCTCCAACATCTCGATCGTGTTGAGGGTCCAGAACGTGCGGCTGAAACGCGGTTTCACCGGGGCTGCCGGCGCTGCAACAGGGGTAGGGTTCATCACAATGAAGGGGGACCAAAAAACAGTCCGCCACGCTGCGTAAGCCCGTGGGCCCCGGCAAGCGCCATATTCCCGTTTGCTCCGTTCAGCGTATGGGCGGGAAAACAGAGTACAAGGCGTAAGACCCTACTTCGCTCTTCGAGCTATGCAGGGTGTAGGCGTAAGCTGTAAGTGTCGGACCCAAGCACCACCTATCGCCCAACACGCATCGCCAAGCATGAAAATCCCGCGGAGACGAAGCACTCCTACCGGTCATCAAACCATGCCTTTTGTCGTCGGCTCGGCAGGGCTCTATTTCGCCTTCGGGATTTGTGTTTCTTGGTGTCCATTCGTGGTTTCCTGCTGCATGGTTTCGGGTCAATGAGGTTTTCTTTCCACCCACCACAACCATGAGAATTGCATTTTCGCCGGCAGTCTATGAAAACGCCGCCCGATTCACGGGCCGCACCCCGTGGGAAGTCTCGCGCGACCCCGAGCTGCTTTTCGCCGGCCATCGCGCCGCCTATCTCGAATACCGGCACCGGCCGATCGCGGTGGGCATCGATATCTACACCCTCGAAGCCGAAGCTTACGGTGCCAGAATCGAGCAGCCTTTCGGCAACGGCATCCCGGCCGTGCATGAACCTCTCTGCGCTGCGATCGAAGACACGCTGGCGCTACCGCCGTTCGATCCCCAACGCGACGGCCGCATCGCGATGGTTATCGCCGTCGGGCAGCGGCTGCAGCGCGAATTACCCGAGGCCGATGTGCGCATCCCGGTGGCCGGGCCGTTTTCCGTCGCGTTCAATCTGCGCGGCATCAACGGCCTGTGCGAAGACTCGGCCTTGTTTCCCGAGGAGACCGCCCGCGCGCTGCTCCACCTCGCGGAAAACCAGACCGGCTTCTGCCGCGCGGTGGCGGCGGCGGGACTGGACATTGCGTTTTTCGAGTCGGCCGCGGCACCCCCGCTGCTGTCGCCCAGGCAATTTCGCGAATTGGAACTGCCGGCCTTGCGGCGCATTCTGGATATCGCCGCCGGCTGTGTCGGCCACGCCTTGCCGTGCATCATGGGCGGCAACACCTATCCCATCCTTGGCGATCTGCTTTCCACCGGCACCAGTTTCCTGGTCAGCAATCCGGAAACGGACCAGCGCGCCTTTGTCGAGGAGGTCGCCCGCACGCATCCGCACGTGAAAGTGCGCGTCAACATGAACTCCGGCATTGTCGCCGGCTCAGACCGGAATCTCATCTACCGCGAAATCGAACGGATCCTCGAATTCACCGAGGGCCGCCCTAACTGCATGCTCGGAACCGGCGCCCTGCCCTTCGAAACACCGCCGGAAAACGTCCGGCTCATCAGGGAATACGTTGCGTGATGGCAGGCCCGACCTTCGCCCATGGCCCATCACCCATGGCCAATAGCGAATGCTTGCAGCTTACGCCTGCGCCCTGCATCTTGTCCGCCGTAGCTATCGAGCGAAGGCGGAAGCTCAAAGAGCGAAGCAGGGGCTTAAACCTTGCGCTCTGAACGCCCCTTACGCTCTGGGCCGGAGCCATTCAGTTGAACCACGAATGCACACGGATTGACACGGACAGAAACTGAGGTGTCCGCACCCGGTTTCTTGGGCCCACCGGACAGCGGACGCTTTCCTTTCCCCTCCCTATTCCCGGACGCTTCCGGTTTGGTGTTCATTCGTGTCCATTCGTGGTTTCCGAAGGCATCGTCACAGCTTAGCTGGTGATGAACTCGACCACCGACGGCTGGACCAGCCTTTCAAAGTCGGCATACGCCATCTTGATGACCTCCGTGTGGGTGCCGGCATTGAACGCGATCTCGGTCTCCGCGGCGAGGCTCGACGAGACATACACCGGCAGATTGTAGAGGTTGCCAAACGGCGGCATCGCGCCCACCTCGCAGTCTGGAAATTCGTCGCGGAACTCGGTTTCGGTCGCGAGCCGCGCCTCCGGCGACTCCAGCATTTCGCGCAGGTCATGCAGCACGATGCGCCGGCTCGCCGGCAACACCACCATGGCAAGGCGGCCGCCGATCCACATCACCACTGTCTTGGCAAAATCGCGCCCGGCCACATGGACCGACGCGGCTACCTCCGCCGCGGTGACCGCCGGCGAGTGCCGGATCGTCACGTATTTTGCGCCGCGGCTGTCCAGGAAAGCCCTGACCTTGTTCGCTGGCATATGTCCTCCTTGGTTGATGGTTGTATTTGACTGGGCTCTGGGTCGTCGGGGCATCGCACCCGCCCGGGAGTGACACCGGCCAGGTCCGGTGCGCCGACTCCGTCACGGTAACCTCTCCGCCGGGAAAGTAAACGCTGGAGGCAAACCATGGGGAATAGGTGATGGGCGATAGGCCCGAGCTAGGGAGAAGACTATCCCCGGCTCTTCGGGGCTCCTGCCCCATGCAGGTTAGGTGGGCGGCTTGTCCCCAAGACACTTTCCGAACCAACACATTGAGGATAATGCGTTCCACCCCCGGACAGCTCCCTGTCCCTTACAACTTATGTTCTCAAACCTTACGCTCTTGCCGCTCCTTACGACCCTTCCCCTCAAATCTCGCCCATTGGCGAGATTTCACCACCTCTCCCCACTTCTGCCCACATGGACAAAATCTATGGTTCTGATATGACCGGCCGCGCCGCTAACGGTTCAGACCAAGCGGCGTCGGCGCCAGGCTCAACCCCTGCGTTGCCCCGACAATCGTTCTTGTTCCTGCCCGGGTTCAATATCGGCCATAGCGCTCCGCCAGTTCCCGCAGCAGCGCCACATGCGCCGCCGGGGTGTCGGGGGCGATGGCGCACGCCGTGCCCAGAATGAAACCCCGCGCCGTCATGCCGATCTCCAGCCGCCGGATCACGTCGGCGCGGATCTGCGCCGGCGTGCCTTGCAGCAGCACGTGCACCGGGTCGATGTTGCCCTTGATGAAGGCCCGGTGGCCGATGCGCTGCACGGCATCGGCCAGCTCGACATTGCCAAGCGGCGGCGGGTCGAGGCACTCGATGCCGTCGAAGCCGGTGTCAATGATGGCCTCCAGCCGGTCGCCGATGGCCCCACAGGTGTGGCAGTAGCTGGGCACGCCCCCCGCGCGGGCCACCGCTACCAGCACCGCCTGCGCCGGTGCGATCAGGTCGCGATACAGGTGCGGCGAAATGAAACTCTGCCCCACCCATGGTGCCGACACGTTGAGTGCGTCAGCGCCGGCGGCGATCTGCTCCCGGGCATGGCCGGCCACGGCCCGGGCAAACTTGCTTAACAGCGCGCGGCATTTTTCCGGCTCGGTCAGCAGCGCGATCATCGCGCCGTCGGCACCGAGCAGGTCGATGAGATAGTCTTCCGGCGAATAGAGTGAGCCATGCAGCGACACGTCGGGGCCGAGGAGCGCGCGTGCCTGTGTGAGCTCCGCCACGCGGCCGGCCGCCCCTTCCGCCAGTTGCATACGCAGGCGGGTTGAGGGCGGATGGTAGCTGAGCTGCTCCGCGATGGCGGCGGGATCCAGGTCGCCGATCTCCCGCTCGGGCGGCATCGCGTGGGTATAGCGCGGCAGGTCATTGCGGCAGTAGAGGCACGAATCGCCGTTGCGGAAATACACCACCGGGCCCTCGGGGTTCTTGCGGTCGATGCGCTGCACCGTGCGCCCGTCGAGCGGGGCGGCGCCCACCGCGGGGATGAGCACGCCGTCGAACCCAAAGCGCCGGCTGATCTCGCAGAACCCGCGGGCCAGCGCACCGCCGTGGTTGTGCCACACATCGATCGGGTCCAGCTCCGGCAGCTGCCGCAGCACAAAGCCCAGCGCGGGCTGGCACATCACGGGCACGCGGTCCGGACGTTCCAGGCGCATGGCGGCGGCGATCCGGGTGCGGGAGGTGTGCATGGTGAGGGATTTGGTGAATCTGCGGGCAGCTGGCGGTTTGAGGGCGTCAGGGTGATTGGGTGCGAGCCAGCCCGCAGCCTTCAAGCAAATTGGCCCGGCCCCGCATGGCAACCGCATCCTCCACGGCCGGCCCGGGCGGAGTGCGCGCGCCGAATCCCCGCGGAATATTCAACCGGGTCCGACCGATTTCCGCAGATAGGATTTGTCCCGGCTTGGCGGACGCGGTTATCCCATGGGCGCTTCGTCCTCCAACTCTCTCCCCATGCACGCTCCCCGCGACCCTGCCGTCGACCTGCTGCCCCGCACTGTCAATCGCGCCACGACGCTCGCCGCCGCCCCGGCCATCATCTATCCCGCCGTGGCACCGGCCTACCGGGTGCTCGCGGAGCAACTCGCCGCCGCGCTCACGGCGCGCGGCGCCCGCGCGGTCGAGTGCGCCACCGACCTCGCCTTGATGCCGGAGCGCAGCACGCCGCTGCCCGCCGCCTGCCGCGCCCGACCGCTGATCCTCCTCGGCAACCTCAACACCAACTGCGCGCTCCTGCCGCTTTACGCCGACTATCTCTGCTCGACCGACGCCACCTATCCCGGCGGCGACGGCTACGACCTGCGCACGATCGTCAATCCCTACGGCACCGGCACCAACGTCATCCTCGCCGGCGGCAGCACGCTGCGCGGCGTCACGCGCGCCGTGGAAAAGCTCCTCGCCGCCCTCGCCTCAACCGACGCCTCGCTCGCCCTGCCCTTCCTGCTCGAGGTCGAACTCGCCCCCGCGCTCGCCGCCAACCTTGCCGCCTGGCCGTTCACGCCGCTCGACGACAGTCCCGCCCTCCAGGCGCTGCGCAACCGTAGCCTGCTGTTTTTCACCGAGCCCATCCGCGTGATCGGCGCCTACACGCTCATGTGGCAGTGGACGGCCGACGCCCGCTACGCCGAGATCGCCCGCGACACCCTGCGCGCACTCAACGAACGCATGACCTCCGGCTACGGCGACTGGCACTACCTCGCCGAGCGCTTCATGCGCGCCCTCCCCCATCTCGTCGCCGGCGGCTGGCTGAACGACGCGGACATCGCCCGCACCGACCACCTCCTCCTGCTCACCGCCCTCGGCAACCAGGACGAGTGGTGGCGCATGCGCGCCGCCCACCCGCCGCTCGGCCACCGCCACCACGGCAAGGGCACCTACGAATTTCTCCTCATCGCCCGCTACCTCCGTGACCAGGTCAGGCCGACCCCCGCCCTGCGCGCCCTCTGCGATCGCTGGATCACCGAGTGCTGCACCTTCCTCGACGCCCTCGCCGCCGCCCGCGTCGAGGATCAGGACGACGAAAGCTCACTCAACAACATCGCCACCGTCTTCCGCTACGCACTCGGCCAGGAACGTCACGGCTTCTTCACCAGCGGCAACGCCCGGCTCATCGCCCGCCGCTGCATCGCCCTCCATGACGGCAATGGCAACGGCGCCGGCCAGGGTGGCTACGGCGAGAGCCAGGGCATGTACCTTCACCAGGAGGCCACCGTGCAGACCGCCAGCAGCGCCTTCTATTACGGCGACGGCGAACTGAAATGGATTCTGCACACGCTCAACAACCTGGCCGTGGCCCAGCGCTATTCCTTCCTGCACTACACGCCCGTCTTCCTGCAGCGCTTCGACACCGGACCCGAACTCGTCCCGGTCGCCCCGTCTGCGGACCGCGTCATCGAGTGGCTGCCGGTCACCGACCACCAGCTCGCCATCAGCAACGAGCCGCCGGTCAACGTCGAGTTCTCCGGCCACCTCGTCAACGCGCTCGAAACCTGGCAGCTCGGCGAGGCCATCGGCCTGAACCGTCTCCCGCAGGCCCGCGGCTTCGACAAGGTTGTCCTCCGCAACGGCTACACGCCCGATGGCTCGTACCTCATGATCCAGGGCTTCCAGGGCGGCTTCCGCTGGCAGGGTCACATGCAGGCGGCCAACTGCCTCGTGCGCTTTTTCCAGGCCGGGCATGTCTGGCTCGTGCAGAACACCTCGCGCCACTCGCACCACGACAAGAACGGCCTGCTGGTCAGCGACGGCGCCTGCGACACGCCCATGCCGCCCATCGCGGAGAAAATCGCCTCCGCCGATTTTCCCGCCTGCGCGCTCACCGTGACGCGCCTGTCGGACTACCACCATGCGCAATGGACACGCCACCTCTTCTGGTCGAAGGCCGGCGCCGGCTGCTTCGTGGTCATTGATCGCGTCGCCTTCGAGGCGGACGGCCCGTACTCGCTCACCTGCTCCTGGCGCACGCCGGGCCATGCCACGATCGACGGCCGCCGCTGGCTCGCCGCCCAGGGCCGGCACCGCTTCACCCTGGTCTGTGCGAACCATGTGCCCTCGACCTGCGAGCCCGAGGCTGATCAGGGCGCCTGCGAACCCTACGTGCTCCGCCAGCGCCGCGCTGGCACCCACCGCGCCGGCGACGAAGCCTCATTCCAAAACCTCTTCTACGTCCGCCCGCAGGACGACCGGGAAAGCCTCGACCTTCAACGGCTCGACGAACGCAGCGCCCTGCTGCTCTGCGACGGCACACCCCATGCCTGGTGCGCCGCGGCCCTCGAACCCGCCACGACGTGGCTCCCTGGTGCCGCCGCCGCCGCCGAGAGCACCTGGGTCGAGGCGGACTCGCTCGTGTTCGCCGGTACCACGGCGCTCACCCTCCCCGGCCTGGTCCTCCACAGCAAAGTCCCCGTCAGCGTCCAGCTCGACCTCACCGCCGCCACGCTGACCCTGGATGCCGCCGATTCTGCGACCGTCACCCTATCAATCGACGGCGCCCCAGTTGTTGGGCAAGGTCTCCGAACCCCGCCTTCCTCCGCTATTTCTCTCCCCGCCGCCCTCTGTGCCGCCCTCTCCAAGGCGCTGAAGTCTTGGCTCGGTACTCTGTGTCCCGCCCTCATGCCGGCCGCTGTCTCCGCCCCTGCCTCCGATTCGCGCTGGCGCACCGCCTGGACCTTCGACAGCGGCAGCCGCGTGCCGGAACGGGTGCGGAATGTCTGCGTCACATCCTCGCCTCTCCCCATCGACGGCTCGCCCGACCAGTTGCTCGATCCTGTGATGCCCGACGGCTACTCGCGCGAAATCTGGCGGCAATGGCCGATCGCGGAACACTACGACATCAACCTCGCCTTCCCTTCCGCACAAAACGTCACCGCGCTCAACATCCTCGGTGACTGCATCGACGATCCCACGCTGCGCACCTTCAACCCGCTGCCCGCCGGCATCACCGTCGAGGCGGTGGCACCCGACGGCCAGCGCCGGGCCTGCGCGGTCAACCCTGCCCCCGATCGCCGGTACAAACGCTACCGCGACGCGGAAAACCGCCTCGAGGCACGCACTGCTGCGGTCAATGGCCCGGCCTCCACCCTCCAAGTCCGCCTCCCCGTGCCGACCGACGCCCGGCCCTTCGTCCTGCACCGGCTGGAAATCCTGAGCGACCGCACCGTTGCGCCGGAGATCACGCGCTGGACCTCCGCCGACCTCGACGGCGACGGCCGGCCCGAGCTCATCTTCGCGAACGCGCTCAACGAATTGTTCGTCCTCGACGGCCAGGGCTGCGAACGCTGGCGCCGCACCCTGCCCAACACCGTCACGCATCTCTCCGCCCAGGTGCTTGATGCCGGCCGGCCCGCGGTGCTCTGCGTCGGCCTGCTCGGCGGCGACCTGCAGCTCTATCACGCCGACGGCTCGCTGCGCGCCAACTACCGGCTCGTCGAGGAATTCGCCAAGGTGAAGGACTGCCTGTTCGGCTGGTACAGTGCGGCGCACAGCCTCGCGATCTGGCACCGCGATGCCGCCGGCCGCGGCTCGCTCGTCGTGGGCGGTTACGGTGTCATTATCTTCCTCAATGCGGACGGCCGCATTGTCGGCCACAGTTTCTCCGACGGCGCGTGGAGCTACGACATCCTCGTCGCTCCCGAGGCCCGGGCCGACCGCGGCGACATCTATGTGCGCTGCGGATGGAACCACGGCATCATGTACTACCAGGGCGTGCCCGGCGACGGCCCCAGCGGCCTCGCCCACAGCTTCGGCGGATTCATGCAGCCGATGTTCCGCATGCTGAAGCGCGTCATCCCCTTCCTCAACGGCCGCTCACTCGCCGCCAGCTGGGTGGATCTGCCTGCCTGTCCGGAGGGGGCCCTTTTCTCCGCGGTCGAGCTCGGCTGCGGCGTGCTCTCCGTCGCGAAAAAGGACTGGCTCTGGAAACTCGAGGGCGGCCTCAGCCTCAATGCCGCCACCACGGGTCGGCTGGCCGGAACGCCCGTCGCCTTCATCGGCGGCGCCGACGGTTTCGTCGCTGCCGTGGATCTGACCGACGGCCAGGTCATTCGTCGCCATCACGCCGGTGCGCCCGTCATGGGAATCAGCCAGACCGCTGCCGGCGGCCTGCTCATCGCCACCCGCGCCGGCCTGCAGGCGCTCGACGTCGACTGGCGCGTGCAAGGCACCACCGCCCGCGCCACCCGCCAGGCCCTCCCGATCGGCCCCGACGGCCTCCTCCTCGTCCGCGAGGACCGTACCCTGGAACGGGTCAATTACTCCTGAATTTTGACCACGGATTTCACGGATGGCACAGATCCCTGCATGGCCTCATAAGGCTCAGGATGCACATAAGGACCAAAACAGTAATTTCTTCTGTGCATTTTGAGCATCCTGTGGCCAATGCAATGGACATAGTCGCCCGTTAATCAATTTCCCATGGCCACTGTTGCCCCCGACCCTGCCCTGTTTCTGCAACTTCGTCCGCTGGTTCGCACCACGAACCTCGGCGATCCGGCGCGGCGGCCGCTCATCGTCCACCCGGCCGGTGATCCGGCCTGGGCCGGGCTCAGCGCCCAATTGATGCGCGCCCTGGCAGCGCGAGGAGTCACCGCGGAGTGCACGACGGACCTCGCGCTCATCCCCGAGCGCCACATCCCTCTGCCGGACTCCTGCCGCGCCCGCCCGCTGATCGTCCTCGGCGCTCTCGGCACCAACCGCGTGCTCCAGCCGCACTATGCGAATTTCCTGTGCGCCACCGATGCCGCCTACCCGGGCGACACCGGCTGGGAACTGCGCACGCTGGTCGATCCCTACCACACCGGCGCCAATCTCATCCTTTGCGGCGGCAGCCGCCCCGCCGGCGTCGCCCAAGCCGTGGCCCGCCTCGGTGCAGAAATCAGCACCTGCCCGGATGGCGTGGTCCTGCCCTGGCTCATGCAGGTGCAACTTGATCCCGCCCTCGCGGCGCAATTCACCGCCTGGCCGCACACCCCGCTCGCCGCCGAGGCGGTGAAAATCCCCGTCACGCGCGGCTACTTTTTCTTTGCCGACCTGATCCGTACCGTGAGCATGTACACCCAGATGTGGTGGCTCACCGGCGACCGCCGCTACGCCGAGGTGGCGCTCACGCACTACCGCGCCCTCAACGACCACGTCAAAACCAGCTACGGCGACTGGCACTACCTCGCCGAGCGGTTCCTCCGCGCCCTGCCGCTGCTGGCCGGGGGCGGCTGGCTGACGGAGACCGAGCTCAAACGCACCTACGATCTGCTCCTCGGCACCGCCCTCGCCTCGCAAAACGACTGGTGGCGCATGCGCGACGGCCATCCACCCTTCGGCCACCGCCACCAGGGCAAGGGCACTTACGAATTTCTCGTCCTCGCGCGCTGCCTGCGTGACACCGCCGGGCCCTCGCCGGCCCTGCGCGCCCTGTGCGACCGCTGGATCACCGAGTGCACCGCCTTCCTCGACGGACTCGTCCGCGCCGAGATCGACGACCAGGACGATGAGAGCACCTTCAACAACATCGCCCAGCTGTTCCGCTACGCTCTCGGCGAGGAACGGCACGAGTTTTTCATCAACGGCCATGCCCGCCGCGCCGCCGCGCGCGCCCTCGCCCTGCACGACAACATGGGCAGCGGCGCCGGCCAGGGCGGCTACGGCGAGGGCCTGAGCATGTATTACCAGCAGGAGGCCGCCACGCAGGTCGCCGGCAGCGCGTTCTATTACGGCGACGGCGAACTGAAGTGGATCTTCCAGCATCTGCCCCGGCTGGCCCGCGCCCAGCGCTTCATGCCGTTCCAGTTCACGCCAACCTTCGTGCATCAGTTCGAGGTCGGCGACGAGCTGTCCCCGCAGCCGCCCCGCCGGTTCTGCGGTCTCACCGTGCTGCCCGCCACGGCGCACCAATACACCCTCTGCACGGAGCCGCCGGTGCACCTCGAGCCGCGGGGCCACCTGGCCAACGCCCTCGAGACCTGGCTCGTCCCCGAGGCCGTCGGCCTCACGCAACTCACCCGTGAGCAGGTCTTCGACAAGCTTGTGCTGCGCGGCGGCTTCGCCCTGTCCGATCCCTATCTGCTGGTGCAGGGCTATCAGGGCGGCTTCCGCTGGCAGGGCCATATGCAGGCCGCCAACTGTATCGTCCGCTTCGCGCAGGCGGGCCATGTCTGGCTCGTGCAGAACACCCTGCGCCACTCCCCCTACGACAAGAACGGCCTGCTTCTCAGCGACGGCCCCGGCATCGCCCCGCAGCCGCCCTTGGCGGAATGCGTTGCCACAGCCGACTTCGCCCCCGCCGCCATCAGCGTGACCCGGTTGCCGGACTGCGCGCAGGCGGACTGGACGCGCCATCTGTTCTGGGCCCGCGACGGGTCCGATTGGTTCGTCGTCATCGACCGCGTGAATTTCAAGTCCGCCGGCCAGCACTCCCTCACCTGCACCTGGCGCACGCCTGCGTGGGCCGCCCTCGAGGGCCGGCGCTGGCACAGCCTCCAGGGCCGCCATCGTTTTGACTTGGTGGCGGGCGACCATGTGCCTGCGACCTGCGAGGAAGAGACCAACCAGGGCGCCAGCCGTCCGTTTGTCCTGCGGCAGCGTCGCACCGGCCGGCATGAGGATGGCGAGACGACGTCCTTCTCGAATCTCTTCTATGTCCGTCCGCAGGAGGCCGGCGACGTCCTCGATCTCCAGCAACTCGATGAGGGCAGCGCGGTCGTGCGTCGCGACAACCGCAACCTCGGCTGGTGCGGCGTCGCCCTCGACGCGAACACCCCGTGGTTGACCGGTGCCGCCGCCGTCGCCGAGAGCGCCTGGCTGAACGGCTCCGCCGTCGTCCTCGCCGGCGCCACAGAATTCAGCGTCCCCGGCCTCTCCTTCCGCAGCGACCTTCCCGCCGCCCTCTGCCTCGACCTCGCCGCCAGCACGCTTAGTCTCAACGTCCCCGCCCACGCTAAAACCACCCTCACAGTCAACGATGACATTGTTTTGGGGCGGGGTCTTCGAACCCCGCCACCGCGCAACTTCCCCCTGTCCGCCGCCTTCGTCGCCTCCCTCTCCCGCAATCTGCAAACCTGGCTCTCCTCCCTGCATCCGTCGCTCACGTCGCCTGCAGCTCCTGCCGTCGCGGCCGACCCGCACTGGCACACCCTGTGGACCCAACCGGCCGGTCCGATCGTCCCGGAGCGTCTGCGCAATGTCTGCATCACCGCCACGCCTCCGCCCATTGATGGCATCGCCCAGCAGCTGATTGACACTATCCCGCCCCAGTCGCGCGAAATTGCCGACCAATGGCCCGCGGCGCCGCACTATGACCTGACCCTGCGCTTTGCCGCGCCCGAGGCCGTCGAGTCCATCAGCCTCCTCGGCGACAGCAT
>CAJBES010000291.1 GCA_903952145.1 uncultured Opitutaceae bacterium
GCCATCGGCATTCTCCTGGAAGACCAGCGGCTGCTCCGGGAACACGGCCTTGCCCCCGTCCTCGACTGCATTGATGGCTACCTCCGCGATGAGGGTCCAGGGGCCGTGTGCACCGACGTTTACTCTTTCCACGCCGACAGCGCCACGGTTGCGACCGATACCTATCTTTGCACTTATCACGGGCCGTCGAGTGAGGGCCTGCGCAACGACGAGGCCCAACGGCGCGTGGACCTCCCCGCCACCCGCGCTGAACTCCTCAAGCACTACGGCGGGGAAGATAACGACGGTTTCCGCGGCTACCTGAATGAAAACTACTACGACCTTCACTACGCCCCCGTCCCGCAGGCGCAGCCTTTCTCCTTCGGCCTGGGCAACCTCTGGCGCATCGCCGTGGACTATCCCGGCAGTCCCGTCCCCCCCTGCATCCACCGCGCGCCCGAAACCCAGCTCGGCCAGTCGCCGCGTTTGCTGCTGATCAGCTGAGAAAAACATTGCCGAGGATGAAAAGGGCCAGTCGGTCGGGCTTAGCCGTAGGCGCTTGCCTGGCGCGAGCCCGTTCCTGATTTCCTGAGTTCCACTTAAAGGGAGCAGCGCAAGCGGGCGGCAGACGCCGCAGATTGGATTTGACCCAGACCCGCAGGCGCGCCGCCTTCGCATTGCCCAATGAAACAGATCCTGCCGGTCGTGAGTGAGTGGAAGGTCATGCATGCCGAGCCGTGGCTCGGTCCGACGGCGGGCTGCTCGGCCCTGCCCCTGGCTGAACGCTGGGTGCCCGCCCAGGTGCCGGGCGACGTGCACCTCGATTACGAGCGCGCCGGGCTGATCGCCGACCCGTTCTTCGGCACCAACCACGACCTTTGCCGATGGATGGAAGACTGGGACTGGTGGTATCGCAGCGAGGTGACACCGCCGGTGCCCGGTCCGGGGCAACGCCTGCACCTGCTCTTTGAGGGCCTCGACGTCTTCGCCACCGTTTACCTCAACGGGCGGGAAATCGGCCGGCACCAAAACATGTTCACGCCGTTGCGGGTGGATGTGACCGAACAGGTCCGGCCCGGTTCGAACCGGCTGGAGGTCTGCCTGGGTTCGCCGGTCATGCCGCCGGGCCGCCTCCCATCGCCGGAGGTGCGCGGCTACGGATCGCCGCTGCGCCTGCAGGTGCGCAAGGCTCAGTCCTGCTACGGCTGGAACATCACGCCGCGGCTCGTCACGATCGGCATCTGGAAACCGGTGGCCTGGCTGCTCGTGGACGAGGCGGAGATTGCCGATGTGAGCGTCAGCACGGTGGCGCTCTTGCCGGACGGCACGGCGGTGATCGAGGCCCTGGTCGAGTTGGAGACCAATCACGGCGTGCCCGGCCCGGTCGAAGTTCAACTCACGGTCGCCGGCCGGTCGCGCCAGCTCACGCTTTCGTGCGACACCACGGGCGGCCGGCACGTCGAGCGATTTACCGTGCCGCAGGCGCAGCTCTGGTGGCCGCACAACCACGGTTCGCAACCGCTTTACGAGTGGAGCGCGGTGCTGCGCTGCGGCGGACGGGAGCTTGACCGGCGCAGCGGGCGCTTCGGCATCCGCACGGTGGACCTCATCCAGGAGCCGGCGGCGGACGGCACCACGTCTTTCATCGTGGCGATCAACGGGAGGAAGATTTTTCTCAAGGGGATGAACTGGACGCCGGTGGATGCGATCTACGCGCGGATCAACGACGCCCGCTACCGCGAATTGCTGCACGCCACCAAGGCCGCCAACATCAACGCCCTCCGGGTCTGGGGCGGCGGCATCTACGAGCACGACTCGTTTTACGCGCAGTGCGACGAACTCGGCATCCTGGTCATACACGACTTCATGTTCGCCTGCGGCTGCTATCCGCAGGACGCGGCGTTTCTTGACGAGGCGCGGCGCGAGGCGGTGTTCCAGGTCCGCCGTTTGCGGCACTACGCGTGCGTCGTCGCCTGGTTTGGCGACAACGAGAACGACGTGCTGGCCGACAACAGCTTCAACTACCCGGCCTACCGGCACAACCGGCTGAGCAAGGAAGTCCTGCGCGACGTTGTGCACGCGCACGCCCCGCTGACGCCCTACGTGCCGACCTCACCGTATTCGCCCACAATCTACGACCAGAATTCGCCCCGCGAAGGCGACTGCCACATCTGGGGCCACGGGCTTTCCTACCGGGCCGAGCTCTACACCGGGCAGCGGCCGCGGATGGTCACCGAGATCGGGCACATGGGCATGCCGGATATTGAGGTGATCGAGCGCTTCGTGAGCCCGGACCAGCGCTGGCCCATCTGGAACGAGGAATACCTCACCCACGGGTCGGATTGCACTCGGCTGGACCGGTGCGGCCTGCTGCGGACGCTTTTCCAGAGCATCCAGGCGCGCGGCTGGGAGGAACCGCAGTCGCTGGCGGACCTGATTACAAAGAGCCAGCAGCTGCACAGCGAGGCCTCGCAGTTCTGGATCGAGTTCTACGCCGGCCAACCGGAGTGCTGGGGGATTTTCCTGTGGAGCCTGGCCGATTGCTGGCCGCAGATTTCACCCGCCTACATCGCGTATCCCTTTCACCCCAAACCGGCCCTGGCCGCGGTGCAGGCCGCCTACGCCCGTGTGCAACGGTGACCGCGGGAGCGGCCGGCCCCGCCGAATTCGCCTTGCCGGACCGACAGTAATACATAGTATGACGCCATGATCAAAAGCATCACAAAGATCGGCAATTCCCAGGGCATCGTGTTTGACACCGCCCTGATGGACCTCGCCCGGCTCAAGGTGAGCGACCAGGTCAATGTCACCGTGCACGAGGGCGGGGTGATCAATCTCACCCCGTTCCGGCCGGCGGTTGAGCCGGGACAGGTCACCCAGTCGATCAAGCAGGTGATGAAAGACTACCGGCGGACGATGCAAAAGCTCGCATGAGTGACTCGCCGGGAAATTGTTTTTTCCTGACGGTGGATATTGTCGGTGAAGTCCACGAGGCGGCCATCGCCGGGTTTGGCGGGTCGCCCGGCTTGCATGACCGGGGGCTGCTGGAGTCAGCCGTGGCCGCTCCGCAGGCCACTCATGGCGGGCAATCCGTCTATGCCGATCTCACCGAGGTGGCTGCCGCCTACCTGTTTTATCTTTGCCGCAGCCATCCCTTCGTGGATGGCAACAAGCGGGTCGCCCTTGGTTCATGCCTGTTGTTTCTCCGGCTGAACGGTTTCGAACCCATGCCGGATGGTCCGCCTTGGGAACAGCTGACCCTCGGCGTGGCGGCCTCGCAACTGGACCGCGACCAGACCACGCGGCGGCTGAAACGGCTGGTGCGGAAACGGAAATCCCTGGCGGCGTCGCAACCCTAGCCATGCTGCTCCGCGCCCTGCTCATCTGGATGCTCATCGCCCTCGCGGAGGTCGGTCAGGGCTGGTTGCGGATCAGGCTGCTCAACCGGCGGGTGGGGGACCGGCGCGCGCGACAACTCGGCGTCTTCACCGGGTCGGCGTTGTTTCTGTTTATTGCCTGGCTGATGTTCCCGTGGCTTGGAGCCACCACCACGGTGGAGTTGCTGGGCGTGGGCGCGTTCTGGCTGGGGCTGATGCTGGCGTTCGACTTTGGGTTCGGTCGCCTGGTGTTTCACGTGCCGTGGGAGCGCATCCTGCGTGAGTTTGATCTGCGGCAGGGCGGCCTGCTCGGGATTGGCATGCTGCTGCTCTTGCTTTCCCCCTGGCTCGTTTCGCTGCTGCACTGAGTGTCCCGTCAGTTGCCGGAATTCGACCTCAGCGGGTCCAGCGGCGGCGCGGGAGTCGGTGGTGGGGCGCCGCGTGGCTGGTGATTTATGGTGGCGAAGTTATCCTCGATGCCACCGCCGGCCACGGGCTGGGCGGCGGGATGATCCAGTTTGACGACCCGACCGTGCATGTCGCAACAACCGCGCATCTCGCCGGGATGGCGTGCGGATTGATCATGCTGGGGATTGACCACTGGAAGCAGCGGAGCGTTGCCGCAACCACCGAGAACCGAGGCCCCTGATCCGCGCGGCGGCTCAAGGACGTGATCCGCTGGTTTGCTCCAGCGGCAGTTCGTGCATCTTTAGCTCGGGGTTCTTCTCGTCAAAATACCGCATCGTCC
>CAJBES010000292.1 GCA_903952145.1 uncultured Opitutaceae bacterium
AATCTTGCGCCGTTGGGTGAGGACGCCTTCCCGCTCCTGCGGGTAAAGGCGGTAAATTTCCTCCGAGAGCACGAGCTGCAGGACGGCGTCGCCCAAAAATTCCAGCCGTTGGTTGGATTCCATCGCGCCGGCGCTTTCATTGACGACGGAGGGGTGCGTCAGGGCCATTTCCAGCAAAGCCGGGTCTTGAAAGCGGTAGTTGAGGCGGGCCTGGAGAGATTGGAGCGAGTCATTCATGAGCTGGCACTGGAATAACGGCGCAGGCCGCGGTTGAATACGAAGCGGGCAAGGGCAAACCAGAAGAGCGTCGCGCCGAGGAGCCAGAGGGCGTAGACGGGTTCGAAGCCATGCAGCAGGGTCTCAGCCGGGATGTTGCTGACAATGACGCCCGGCAGCGCCCAGACAAAGATGATGTTGGCCACGCCCTTGAAGGCCTGTCGCGGCAAGCGGGAGAACTCGAACAGGGTGAAATAGCTGCCCTCGATGCCCTGCACGCTGGTGATCCAGAACGCGAGGGAGATGGTCAGCACCAGCGCACTGTAGTGGATGAACAGGCCGCAAAGCACCATCAGGAGGTAGAGCGCGACGTCGAGGCACGAGGGATGCAGGCCAAGCTGGCGGGCGGCGTAGAGCACCACGCCGGCGGCGACGACCGAGTTGACCAGGCTGTCAGGGTCGATCTTGCGGGTGGTCGTCATGAACATGACGTTGCCCGGCTGGGCGAGGAAGAAGTCGAAATGGCCGCTGCGGATGTTGCGGGCGGTCTCGAAGAGGCTGCTCCAGAAAAAACCGAAGAGGAAACGCTGCACGAGCATGGCGGTGCCGATGAGGAGCATGAGTTCGTATTTGCGCCAGCCGGCGATTTCCTGCGTGTGGTTGTAAATGACCGTGATGAGCAGGAGGTTCACCGCCATCCAGAACAGCTCCACCGTGGACCACAGGATGAAGTCAAAGCGGAACATCAGCGTGCGCGTTATGGAGTAACGGGCGCTGGCCAGCCAGATTTCGAGGTAGCGGCGCATGGGCAGGTCAGCCCCCGACGGCGGTGTGGCGGCGCAGGCCGCGGAGCCAGAGGAAGCGGTTGAAGGCGATGAGCACCACCACCCAGGCGATTTGGATGCCGAGGCCCTGCACCGCAAGCGCGTGGTCAATGCGCCCGGTGAAGATGGCGACCGGGAAATACATCTGGTAGTAAAACGGCAGGAATTGCGAGAGGCGGAAGACCCAGTCGGGCATGAGGTCGAGCGGGAAGATCTGGCCGCCGAGCAGGGTTTCCACGGCCAGCGAGAGGATCACGAAGCCCTGGATTTCCAGAAACCAGAACGTCAGCATCCCGAAGCAGTAGGCGATGCTGAACTGGATGAGAGCGGAGAGCAGCATGGCCGGCAGGCCGAGCGCGAGGCGCCAGCCCTCCGCCGGAAACGACAGGTAGTCACGCAAGAACGGGTAGGCGACGGCGAGCGGCACAAGAAAAAGGAGGCCGGACACCAGCCGGGCGGAGCCGTAGATCGTGAAGCGGTAGAGGAAGTAGTTGATGGGTTTTAAAAGGAACTGGTTGATGAGCCCGTTGCGGATTTCCTCGCTGATCAGGTAGTCCTCGTTGAACGCACCGATGAAGAACTGCATCATCAGCAGCACCACAAAGTAGGTCATGGTCTGCGCCAGGTTGAAACCGCCGATGCTCGTCTTGCCCTGGTAGGCGGCGCCCCACAGGATGAAGACCACCACGAGGTGAAAGAGCGAAAAGAAGCCGCGCAGGG
>CAJBES010000293.1 GCA_903952145.1 uncultured Opitutaceae bacterium
CCCACAAAAAGGAAGTTCTTATCAAACGGGAAGAGGCTTTACAACGGATGGGAAAGTACGCCGCATATTCGGCTGCCGTCGTGACGATTCTCTTGGTGTCCTCGAAAAAAGCCGCAGCATCGTAGGTTTGATGTCCCTCGAATAGTATGTAATGGATGATGAGTCCAGCCTGCTAAATCTTCTGAGCGTTTTTTCTAGGTAAGGCATTTGACTTCATTATCATATGCAGGGATAACCGCCGGTCCTTCATGTTACTGGAATCAGGTGAACAGGATGCCCGCAGGACCTGTTTTCCCGGTCGCGAAACTTTTCTTCTTGTTGATTGTCTGCCATCTATCGCATTGCGTGCAGACTTTTCCGCCGTTCCGGGTGGTTCGGACGGGTCCCCGGCAGAATAGGCAAGTCTTCAACGCTTTCCCTTCGGCATCGGAATCAAAGGATACCTTGCAGTCCGGTTTTGCGGAAGCGGCGCACTTTACGTAGTGACGCCCCTCCCAGTTCCGGAGATGAAGGGCTTGAAATTTATGAACAAGAAGGCGGCGGCATTCGGATGTTATGGTTGGAGCGGCGAGGCAGTCAAGATTATATCGCAGCATTTATCATCTGCCGGGTTTGCTGTGGTTGATGAAGGCTTGAAGGCGATGTGGAACCCTGATGCGAAGGCTATGGAAATGTGTGTTGAATATGGAAAGAAGCTGTCGGGCCTTTTGAAGTAAAAAATGCAAAGATGCAACCCCCTTCACCATTAACACATGGGAGCGAGGGGATGATACGCGCCATGCCGATGTCGTGCACCGGACGGCGAAATTCGACCACGCGGTTCAGGGGTCGTTGATTTCATCAACTTGACTTAAGTCAAGGATGTTTCGTTCTGTTGGTGAGATACAAAGATTCGAGAAACGAATTGTGACGCAGTCATAACAAATAGGAAACCGATTTCTGCTTAGGGGAGGCAAAGGAACACATGAAATTCTTATCCATTAACCGCCGGATGTTGGCGCTATTGGCGGTCGTCGTACCGCTACTGGCCCTGTTGATCTACGTGGCGTTGCGCTCCGGGCCGCTTGCGCCCATCCCCGTGACCGTGACCACCGCGGAAAGCCGTTCCATCGCACCGGCCCTGTTCGGCATCGGCACGGTCGAGGCCCGCTTCACCTATCGGATCGGACCAACGTTTGCCGGTCGGATCAAACGGGTGGAGGTGCAAGTGGGAGACAGAGTCCAGGCGGGGCAGTTGCTTGGTGAAATGGACCCTGTGGACCTCGACGACCGCATTGCCGCGCAGGATGCCGCGCTCAAGCGCGGTGAGTCTGTTGTGCTGGCCGCCGAAGCCGTGGTGAGGGAAACGTTGGCGCGCAAGAGCTATGCCGAAAATCAGGCAAGCCGTTATAAACAATTGCTGCAGGTGCGAGCAGTGAGCGAAGAGGCCTTTGAGGGCAAGCGTCAGGAGCGCCAGGTGACCGAGGCGAGTTTCGCCGCCGCCCGAGCGAATCTCGATGCCGCGCGCCAAGAGTCGGCGCGGATCCACGCCGACCGCGGGGGGCTGATCCAACAGCGCGCCAACCTGCGCTTGATTGCACCGGTCCGCGGCTTGGTGGCAGCGCGCAACGCTGATCCCGGCACCACTGTGGTCGCTGGTCAGTCGGTAGTGGAGTTGATCGATCCCGCGAGTCTGTGGATCAATGTGCGCTTCGATCAACTGCGCGTATCGGGTCTGCGCGCGGGACTGCCGGTTCAGATCGTACTGCGCTCGCAAGAGGGGATTCGATTTGCAGGGCGCGTGCTGCGCCTGGAGCCGATGGCCGATGCGATCACCGAGGAAACCCTGGCCAAGGTGATTTTCGATGCATTGCCGAAAAGGCTGCCTCCCGTCGGTGAACTGGCCGAGGTCACAGTTGCGATGTCCGCGTTGCCGAAGACGCTTGTATTGCCCAATGCCAGTGTGCAGCGGGTCGACGGCCGTCTTGGCGTCTGGCTGATCGAAGAGGACGACCTGCGCTTCGCGCCGATCAAAATGGGTGCGACCGACCTCGACGGACAGGTGCAGATCCTCGAAGGGATCAAGGAGGGTGCGCGCGTGGTCGTCTATAGCCAGCGCGACCTTGGGCCCCACAGCCGAATCAAGATTGTTGAGCGCCTGGAAGGGGTTTCGCCATGATTAGTCTCGCGGGCCGCGACATCCTGCACTCCTGGGGGAAGTTTGTCTTTACCGGCGTGGGGCTGGGGCTGTTGATCGGCGTCACGCTGACCATGGCCGGAGTATACCGCGGCATGGTGGACGACGCCAAAGTGCTGCTCGATAACAGCGGCGCCGACCTCTGGGTGGTGCAACAGGACACCCTCGGCCCCTATGCCGAGCCGTCCAGCCTCTACGACGACGTTTATCGCACCATTCGCGGAATGCCCGGCGTTGACCGGGCGGCCAACATCACCTATCTGACTATGCAGGTACGGCAGGGTGAGCGCGACGTGCGTGCCATGGTGGTCGGCGTCGTGCCCGGTGGCCCCGGCGAACCCGGACAGCCCGGCTATCTCATCGCCGGTCGGCAAATCACGCACAGCCATTATGAGGCCGTCGCCGATGTCGCCACCGGATTTAAACTTGGCGAGCGCATCCAGATCCGCCGCAACCACTACGCGGTGGTCGGGCTGACCCGGCGCATGGTCTCCTCCGGCGGCGACCCGATGGTGTTCATCCCGCTCAAGGATGCGCAAGAAGCGCAGTTCCTAAAAGACAACGATGCCATTGCCCAGCAACGCCGCCGAACTGCCGCGAACCCGGCCTTCAATCGTCCAGGGACGCCGGGTCTTCTCGATGCGGTGCTTGCCTCACAAAGCATCAACCCTTACATCAATGCGGTGCTGGTGCAGGTCAAGCCCGGCTTCATCCCGGAGGAGGTTGCCAAACCGATTCGGCGCTGGAAGCGCTTGCAGGTTTATACCCGCGTGCAGATGGAAGAGATCCTGATCGGCAAGCTGATTGCCACCGCGGCCAAACAGATCGGCATGTTCCTGGTGATTCTCGCCATCGTCAGCGCCGCCATCGTCGCCTTCATCATCTATACTCTGACCCTCGGCAAGATCCGCGAGATCGCGGTGCTCAAACTGATCGGCACCCGAAACCGCACCATCGCCGGGATGATCATGCAGCAGGCGCTGGGTTTGGGTTTGATCGGCTTTGTGGTGGGTAAGATCTCTGCCACCTTCTGGGCGCCGATTTTTCCCAAGTATGTCTTGCTCGAACCGGGCGATGCGCTGCTCGGCTTCGCCGGCGTTTTTGTGATCTGTGCCCTGGCGAGCGTCCTGGCCATCCGCGCCGCACTCAAAGTGGATCCAGCGGAGGCGATAGGTGGCTGACATGCACGAAAAGGGGATCCGCATTGAAGGATTGCGCAAACGTTACGGAAAGGGCGACACGGCTCTCGATGCGCTCAAGGGGGTGGATATGCAGGTCGCCCCCGGCGAGGTGGTCGGACTGATCGGTCCGTCGGGCTCCGGCAAGAGCACCCTGCTCAAATGCCTGGGCGCTGTGATCGAGCCCACCGCCGGCCGTATGACGTTGGGAGAAGAGGTGATCTATGACGACGGCTGGAAGATTCCCGATCTGCGCGCCCTGCGCCGCGACAAAATCGGTTTTGTCTTTCAGGCGCCGTACCTGATCCCGTTCCTTGACGTCATCGACAACGTGGCGTTGCTGCCCATGCTGGCCGGACACCCCAATGCGGAATCCCGGAAGCGCGCGCTGGAATTACTTGAAGCGCTGGACGTGGCGCATCGCGCCAAAGCCATGCCGTCACAACTCTCCGGTGGCGAACAACAGCGCGTCTCTATCGCGCGGGCGCTGGTCAACCGCCCGCCGGTGATCCTTGCCGATGAGCCGACGGCGCCGCTGGACAGCGAACGGGCCTTGGCCGTGATTCGCATCCTCAATCAAATGGCCCGCCAATACGAGACCGCCATCATCGTCGTGACGCACGACGAAAAGATCATCCCGACCTTCAAGCGCATCTACCACATCCGCGACGGCAAAACCCAGGAGGAAGCCGGAGAGGGGCGGGCGTTCGAATGAAAACCATGCATTCATTTTGGAAGCGGATTGGGTCAAAGGAGCGAATTTTATGAAGACCGATCGTACAGTGAACTGGATGGCCATCGCCGCAATCGTGTTCGGCGCCATGACGATCTTATCTGGCGGTCGTGCATTGTTTGGCAGTTTGGAAACGCGCGCCGAGCTTGGCAACGTGGTCCCCTTTGTGCTCTGGTTCAATTTTCTCGCCGGCTTCGTTTATATCCTTGCCGGAACCGGTCTGCTCAGGCGCAGGCGTTGGGCCGTCTATGTTTCCCTGTTCGTTGCGATTTCCACGATCCTCGTCTTTGCGGCATTTGGCCTTCACGTTATAGACGACGGCACATTCGAGACGCGGACCGTCGGCGCTCTGACCATCAGAGCGTTATTCTGGATTGCCGTGACGAATGTTGCTATGAGTGCCATAAAAAGAACATCTAACGGGAGGTTGACGACTTGATAATAATCATCAAAGGAATCGCCCAAGTCAATCATTTACGAGAACGGAGCCGTCCATGAAAACACATCGCCGCATACGCCCCACAGGCTTATGGCTTCAACTGGCCTGCTTGGCCTTATACGCGGGAATACTGGCCGGTTGCGCCGTCGGTCCCGACTTCAAACGACCCGAACCACCATCGATTTCCGGCTATACTGCCACGGTCATGCCTGAGCAAACCGCTTCGTCCTCCGGCAGCTTTGGCGACGCCCAGCGCTTTGTTGCCGGCGGGGCAATCCCCACCGCCTGGTGGCAGGAGTTGGGTTCCACCAAGCTGAACGAGCTGATCCAGCAAGCGCTGCAAACCAGCCCCACAGTGGCAGCGGCAATGGCCACGCTTCGTCAGGCCCAACAGACCTACGAGGCGCAAGCCGGATCGACGCTGTACCCCCAGGTGACCGGACAAATGGGAGCACAACGTCAACGGATGAGCAACGCCCCATCCGGCCAGGAGGGCGGGGACCGGACGTTCAATCTTTACAACGCAGGGGTAGGCGTCAGCTACAACCTGGATCTCTTCGGCGGCAACCGCCGCGCCCTCGAGGCCCTCGCCGCGCAAGCCGACTACCAGCGCTACCAGTTTGAAGGGGCGCGCCTCACGCTGGCAGCGAATGTCGTCACGTCGGCCATCCTTCAGGCGCAGTTGCACGAACAGATCCGGGCCAACGAGGCCATTCTGGCAACCCAGGAGGAGCAACTCGAACTGACGCGCCGGCGTCTTGCGCTGGGCGCTGCCTCCCAAAACGACGTCCTGGCGTTGCAGACCCAGGTGGAGCAGTCCCGCGCCGCCATTCCACCGCTGCGCAACCGCCTGGAGCAGACGAACCACCTGATGGCAGTGCTGGTCGGTCGGCCGCCAGGGAGCGGGGCCGTACCAAAATTCATCTTGGCCGACTTCCGATTGCCGACCGAACTGCCGCTTCACGTGCCCTCGGAACTGGTGCGGCAACGACCCGACATTCAAGCCTCCGAAGCTTTGCTGCATGCAGCCAACGCCCAATACGGCACAGCCGTATCCAAACGGTACCCGCGGATTACACTCAGCGCCAATCTCGGATTTCAAGCCCTCACTGCCGCCAGTCTCTTCGGCAGCGGTGCGCTGGTCTGGGGATTGGCCAGTCAATTGGCGCAACCCCTGTTCAACGCCGGCCTGCTCGCCGAGGCGCGAGCAGCCGAGGCGGCATTCGCCGCAGCCGAGGCGAACTACAGGCAGACCGTCTTGCAGGCGCTGCGCAACGTGGCCGACGTGCTGCGGGCGCTGGACAACGACGCCCAGACCCTGGCGGCGCAGGCCGCCGCGGACAAGGCCGCCCAGGAGTCGCTGCACCTGACCCGGCAAGGATATGCCTTGGGAACGGTCAGCTATCTCCAACTCCTCATCGCGCAGCAACAGGTCCAGCAAGCTGCCATCGGCCTGATCTCCGCCAGAAGCCAGCGACTGGCCGACACGGTAGCACTGTACCAAAGCATGGGGGGCGGATGGTCACACGATGAAGTGCTGTCGTTAGATTAATATAACCAATGGAAGATAGGGTGAATCCCGTTAGCTAGGTTGAGTCGGGACATAACACACAATTCACATCACCTTTTTATCGCACTAATTGCCTTGCTTTCGAAAACCTCAATCAGCACGCGGTCGG
>CAJBES010000294.1 GCA_903952145.1 uncultured Opitutaceae bacterium
CGTGGCCCCGGCTCGCGACTGGGGAAAACTGACCCTGACCGATGCTTCGACCAAACCATGGCAACGGGCACCCCAACTTCATTGATAGCTGATTTCATTGCTGCTGTCCTCAGGGCCAGGCCGGACCTCAGGCCGCCGCACTCGAAGCGCGGGTCCGTCGTTCCCCTCGCCCTGCGCCTCAACGCCCTCCTGCTCTTCGCCGCGTGGTTCCCGCTGGCTCTGTCCGCGGGGGAAAGCGCCCCAGGTCCCGCTGCGCTCGGATCGGGCTTGACTGCGGCCAAGGGACCCGTGCCCGAGGCCCTGCCGGCCCCGGCCGTGACCTGCGCGGGTGCTTACACGGCCGAGGTCATTGGCGTGGCGGTCGGCGGCAGGCGGCGCGGCGCGGTCTACCAGGCACTCGCAGAGGCGGCGGTCGAAGCTGACCTCGGGGCCTTGGTTGGCGCACCGGCCGGCACGGTGCTGCGGGTGAGCGGAATCTTCCCCCACGGTGGTGACTTCAGCGGCACCCACCTCGGTGATCTGCAGGGCGCCAGCAACATCGCAGCCCACCATGCGCCCTCGCTTTATGAATGCTGGCTGGCCACCGAACTGGCCGGCGGCCGCCTCACCCTGCGCGCCGGCCGGCTCGTGGCGGAAAACGATTTCGCCACCACGGAGAGCGGCGGGGTGTTTCTTAACAGCAGCTTCGGCTGGCCGGCCTTCATCTCCACCAATACCTGCAACACCGGCCCGGCCTTCGACCGCAGCGCCCTCGGCATCCAGGCGGCCTTTGGTCCCACGGATCAGATCACCCTGCGTGCCGGGCTCTACGACGGCGACACCCTCGACGATCCGGCTGGCGACCCCGCCCGGCATCCGCACGGGCTGCATTTCGAATTGGACGACAACCAAGGGGCCTTTGCCCTCGCCGAGCTCGGGGTGATGTGGCCGGCCGGCCCCGCGGCTCCGGACCGGCCCGGCGGGTTCAAGGTCGGCGCGTGGATCCACACGGCTGATTTCGCCGATCTGTCCGATCCGGTCCGGAACCACCGCGGCAACTACGGGGTTTATTTTCTCGTCGAGCAGCTGCTCTGGCCCGAGCGCGGCGCAAGCTCCGGGACCGGTGCCACCCAGGGGCTGACCGGTTTCGCCCGCACGGGATTCAGTCCGGGTGATCGCAATCTCTACAGCCAGACGGCCGACGCAGGTCTCAGCTACCTGGGCCTGCTGCCCGGGCGTCCGGGCGACACCCTCGGGTTCGGTTTGGCCTGGGCCCGGCTCAGCGGAGGCTTGCGTCAGGCCGAGCGCACGGCCGGGGCGTCCGTGGCGTCGGATCAGGAAGTGGTCGTCGAACTGTGTTACCAACTGGCCTTGCGCGACCAATGGAGCCTGAGCCCGGACTTGCAGTGGATCGTCCATCCCGGTGGTTCGCGCGCACTGGGCGACGCTCTCGTGCTCGGACTCCGCACCCGCCGTGATTTCTGAAGCCCGGCTGCTTCTGTCCGCCGCTGCGGTGCCGGACAGAAGCCACGAGATTATTTCCTAAAGAAAATCCGGGGCCGCCCGATCCTATCAGGTTCAGAAACCATACTCGAATCGCCCAGGTTGTCGACTAGGCGCCGCATCGTGCAGCGGTCTCCTGTTGGACCGGCATCAGTCACACACCCAACGCTGCACTCAAAAGTCATGAAAAACCTGAAACTCGCCCTCAAACTCGCCGTAGGCTTCGGCCTCGTCATCCTCATTGCCCTGATCCTCGGCGGTTTCGCCATGTGGCAGATGTCCAGTGCCACCAGCTCGGCCAA
>CAJBES010000295.1 GCA_903952145.1 uncultured Opitutaceae bacterium
CGATCGCGCCGTCGCCACCGCACTGGAGCGCAGCCCCGATGCCCGCATCGCCCGCGCCCGGATTGATGGCGCCCAGTCCATCGTGCAACAGGCCCAGTCCGCCTGGCTTCCGCAGGTCACCCTCTCCGGCCGTTACACCGATACCAACAGCCCGATGATGGCCTTTGGCTCCATCCTCAACCAGCGGGCCTTCAACTTCGGCCTCGATTTTAACCACCCCGGCCGCATCGACAACCTCAATGCCACCGGCACCGTCGCCTACAATCTTTACGCCGGTGGCCGCGCCGCCGCCGGCCGCACCGCCGCCCGCGCCGGTGCCGAGGCCGCCGATTTTGACCTGCGCACCGCCCACCATCGCCTCGCGGCCGAGGTGGTCCGCGCCGCCCTCAACCTGCGCAAGGCCCGCGAGGCTGTCACTGCCGTCGAGGGTGGGGTCAAAGCCTACGAGGCAGCCGTCGCCGCCGCCCGCGCCCGTTTCGACGCCGGCCAGCTCCTCAAGGCCGATCTGCTCAGCCTCGAGGTCCAGCTGGCCCAGACCCGTGAAGCCCTTTCCTCCGCCCGCCACGGCGCGGCCCTTGCCGCCCGCGCCTTCCGCTTCGTCCTTGGTTTGGAACCCACGGGCGAGCCGGTCGAAATCTTGGACGACGACCCCGCCCTGGCCCGGCTCACCCTGCCCGACACCGGCGACTTCTCCCAGCGGCCCGAGCTGATCGGATTGCAGGCCCGGGTGCGCGCAGCCGAGGCCATGGTCGAGGCCGCCCGCGGCGCCCGCCGCCCGACCGTCAACGCCTTCGCCAGCTACCAATACGACCAGGGCTGGAAAACCGACCGACACGGTGACAGCTGGCTCGCCGGCCTCTCAGTCGATCTCAGCATTTTCGACGGTGGCCAGACCGCCGGAAAAATCCGCCAGAGCAGCGCGCAGCTCGCCGAGGTGAAGGCCGTGCTGGAGCAGGCCACCCTCGGGATCACCCTCGAAGTCGAGCAGGCCCGCCTTGCCCACGCCGACGCCGCCGAGCGTCTAGCCGTTTCCGCCCGCGCCGTCGAACAGGCCGCTGAAAGCGCGTCCCTCAGCCGCGCCCGTTTTGAAAAAGAAGCGTTGCTGATTGCTGATCTTATCGGTGCCGAGAGCCGCCTGCTCGAGGCCCGCCTCCGCCGCACTGTGGCCGCCGCCGACGAACGCCTGGCCCTCGTCGAACTCCGCCGCGGCCTCGGACTCACCCCACTCCCGCAACCCTGAAACTTCTTCCTCCATGCATCCGCTCCGTTTATCCCTCCCTGTCGCCCTCATCCTCCTTGCCGGCTGCGCCAAGCACGCCGCACCTGAGTCGGTCGCCGCGCTCCCACCGGTCAAGGTCACCCTGGCCGTCGCCCAAAGGGAGGAACTGCCTGCGCTGACCGAGGTCACCGGCACCATCCGCCCCGTGCAGCGCGCCCAACTGGCCGCCAAAGTCATGGGGACCATTGATGCACTCTCCGTCACGCTGGGCGAACGCGTCAACGCCGGCGACCTCCTCGTGAAAATCTCCGTCGGCGAGATCAACGCCCGCGTGGCCCAGGCCCAGGCGCAGTTCAACGTCGCCCAGCGCGATCTCGAACGCGAACGCGACCTCCTCGGCAAGGGCGCCAGCACCGCCGACATGGTGCGCGGCCTCGAGGATCGTTTTGCGATGATGCAGGCCATGCTCCGCGAGGCCCAGGTCATGCTCAGCTACGCCGAAGTGCGGGCGCCGTTCGCCGGGGTCGTCGCCCGGAAGTTTGCCAACGCCGGCGACTTGGCCTCGCCCGGCTATCCGCTGCTCGAACTGGAAGGCACGGATGCCTTCCAAGTCGAGGCCGCCGTGCCTGATTCACTCGCCGCCACCCTCATTCCCGGCGCCGCCCTCACCGTCGAAGTCCCGACCACCGGCCTCACGTTCAGTGCGCCTATCGCCGAGCTCTCTTCCGCTGATCCCCGGGCCCGCAGCGTGCTGGCCAAACTCACCGTGCCGGCCGGCCCCGCCGTGCGCTCCGGCGAGTTTGTCCGGGTGCAGGTGCCCGGCGCGGCCATTCACGTGCTGCTGATTCCCGACACCGCCCTCACCGTCCTTGGCCAGATGGAACGCGTCTTCGTCGCCGGCGCCGACAACCGCGCCGGCCTCCGCCTGGTGAAAGCCGGAGCCGTCCAGGCCGGTCGTGTTGAAATTCTCGCCGGCCTCGACGCCGGCGAACGTGTCATCGTCAACCCGCCCGCCGGCCTCCGCGAAGGCCAAACCCTCGAGATCCTCCCGTGAGCGCTTCCTCCCCCTTCCCCGATCCGGCGAAATACGGTTTCGCCGGCCGCCTAGCGTCGGTCTTCATCGACTCCAAGCTCACGCCGATTGTCGTCGCCGCCTCCCTGCTCCTCGGCGTCTTCTCGATTCTGATGCTCCCCCGCGAGGAGGAGCCGCAGATCAAGGTGCCGATGATCGATGTGATGGTCGCCATGCCCGGCGCCACCGCCGCTGAGGTGGAAAACCGCGTCACCCGCCCGATGGAGAAGCTCCTCTGGGAGATCGCCGGGGTCGAATACCTCTACTCCACCGCCACCCCGGGCGGCAACATGACCGTCGTTCGCTTCAAGGTCGG
The DNA here is from genome assembly GCA_903952145.1 of uncultured Opitutaceae bacterium. Lineage (GTDB taxonomy): Bacteria > Verrucomicrobiota > Verrucomicrobiia > Opitutales > Opitutaceae > UBA2377. Next base: position 2,608 of record CAJBES010000295.1, read on the forward strand.
CACCGATCTCGAGAACGCGCTCGTCCGCCTCAACCAGAAGCTCCAAGCCAACTTCGACCGCATCCCCCTCGGCGTCACGCCTCCGCTCGTGAAGCCGCGCACGATCGATGATGTGCCGATTCTCGCCCTCACCCTCCACAGCGCACGTTACGATCACGCCACTTTGCACCGGCTCGCCACCCAGCTCGACGATGTGGTGAAGCAGATCCCGCAGGTCGCCGAAACCACGGTCATCGGCGGCCAGCACCGCGCCATCCGCGTCCAGCTTGATCCGCAAAAGCTCGCCTCGCGCAACCTCAGCCCGGGCTACGTCGTGCCCATGCTGCAGCAGGCCAACGCCCAGACGCACGCCGGTTCGCAAGCTTACGCCAACCAGGAGACGCTCCTGCAAACCGGCACGTTCTTCCGTGATGCCCGCGATGTCGGCGCGGTCGTGCTCGGCGTCTTTGACGGCCGGCCGGTTTACCTGCGCGACGTGGCCATGGTCGTCGATGGTCAGGCCGAGCCCGCGGACTACGTGCTTTTCGGGCGCGGCGGGGCCGCCGGCACTGATGAAGCCGCCGTCACGCTCAGTATCGCCAAGCGCCCCGGCGCCAACGCCGTCGATGTCGTCACCGACGTCCTGCGGAAAGTCGAGGCCCTCAAGGGCACGCTCATCCCCGCTGACATCGAGGTCGCCATCTCCCGGGATTATGGTGCGACGGCCTCCGAAAAATCCAACGAACTGCTCCTCCACATGGGCATCGCCGTCTTCGGGGTCGCCATCCTCATTCTCCTTTTCCTCGGCTGGCGTGAGTCGCTCGTCGTGCTGCTCGCCATCCCGGTGACGCTCGGTCTGACCCTCCTGGTTTTTTACCTCTACGGTTACACCCTCAACCGCATCACGCTCTTTGCGCTGATCTTCTCCATCGGCATCCTCGTCGATGATGCCATTGTTGTGGTCGAGAACATCGTCCGCCACATGGCCTTGCCGAGCTGCCGCCGCAAGCGCCTGCTCCAGATCGCCGTGGAGGCCGTGGATGAAGTGGGCAACCCCACCATTCTCGCCACCTTGGCCGTCATCGCCGCGGTCCTGCCCATGGCCTTTGTCAGCGGCCTCATGGGGCCCTATATGCGCCCGATTCCGATCGGCTCCAGCGCCGCCATGCTCTTCTCGCTGCTCGTCGCCTTCGTCGTCACGCCGTGGGCCGCGCTCAAAATCCTCCGGGGGCACGCCCGGTCCGACAGTAACGCGGCCGCCTTCGTCGACGCCCCCCTCACCGAGGAAGAGGAAGCCGCGGAGGAAACCCTTCCCGATACTGCGTTTACGCGGCTCTACCAACGCTTCATGAGCCCGCTGCTCGACCACCGCGCCTGGCGCTGGGCCTTCCTTGCCATCGTCACCGCCGCCACCGTCGCTTCAATGGGCCTCGTCGGCCTCGGCGCCGTCAAGGTCAAGATGCTGCCCTTCGACAACAAGTCCGAGTTCCAGGTCATCCTCAACATGCCCGAGGGCAGCACCCTGGAACAAACCGCCCGCGTCGCCCGGGAAATGGCCGCCGCCATCCGCATCGAACCCGAGGTGCGCGACTACCAGGTCTACGCCGGCACCGCGTCACCGTTTAATTTCAACGGCCTCGTGCGGCATTATTTCCTGCGCCGCGGCGCCAATGTCGCCGACCTGCAGGTCAATCTCTTGCCCAAGCACGAACGCAGCGCGCAAAGTCACGACATCGCCAAGCGGGTCCGCCCGCGTCTCACCGCCATCGCCGAAAAATACGGCGCCGTCGTCGCCGTCGCCGAGGTCCCGCCCGGGCCGCCGGTGCTCCAAACGATTGTGGCGGAAATCTACGGCCCGACCGAGGAGGCGCGCCTCAAACTCGCCACCAAGGTGCGCGAAATCTACCGCGCCACGCCCGGGGTCGTGGACATCGACTGGTATCTCGAGGACCTGCAGCCCAAAACGATCCTGCGCATCGACGCCGAGAAGGCCGCGCTCCACGGCATCACCGAGGCCGCCATCACGCGCACGGTGCAGATGGCCGTGCAGGGTTACCCGGTCACCCTTCTCCACACCACCAACGACCGCAACGCCGTCAACGTCGTCGTCGAACTGCCGCGCGCGCTCCGGGCCCGGCCCGAAGACCTGCTCTCGCTGTCCGTCCGCTCCGAGATGAACCCCATGGCGCCACTCGTGCCCTTGCGTGAACTCGTCACCGTCGTCTCCACCCAAGGCGAGCGCAACATCTACCACAAGAACCTCCAGAACGTGACCTACGTCACCGCCGATGTGGCCGGCGTGGTCGAAAGCCCCGTTTACGCGATCCTCGCGATGAACCGGGAACTCGCGAAACTCGACGGCCGCGAGTTCGGCGGCACCCAGTCCAGCGTCAAACTCTACAACGCCTCCATGCCCACCGACGACCGCGAACCCGCGATGAAGTGGGACGGTGAGTGGCAGGTCACCATCGAGGTCTTCCGTGACCTTGGCCTGGCCTTCGGCGCCGTGTTGATCCTCATCTACATGCTCATGGTCGGGTGGTTCAAAAACTACGCCACGCCGCTCATCGTGATGACCGTCATCCCGTTTTCGCTGGTCGGCATCATGCCGGCGCACGCGGTGATGGGGGCGTTTTTCACCGCCACGTCCATGATCGGCTTCATGGCCGGTGCCGGCATCGTCGTGCGCAACTCCATCATCCTGGTCGATTTCATTGAACTCCGGCTCAGTCATGGGCTTTCGCTGCGCGCGGCCTGCATTGAGTCGGGTGCGGTGCGCTTCCGTCCGATGATGCTCACGGCCTTCGCCGTCATCGTCGGCGGGCTGGTCATCCTGGCCGATCCGATCTTCCAAGGTCTGGCGATCTCCCTGCTCTTCGGCGCCATCGCCTCACTGATCATCAGCCCACTCGCCGTGCCGCTGATCTACTACATGACCCATGTCGGCCATTCGCCCGCAGGCAACCCGCCAGAGCAGGGCGAACTGCCATCCAAACCTCTCGCATGAACTGGATTTTCCTTCTCGTCGGTGGCATCGCCGCTTTCCTCATCATCCGCACGCTGGTGCAGGCCCGGCCCGGGATTACTCCCGGTGATGCCAAGGCCGCCTTGCAATCCGGCGCGGCCGTGCTCGTTGACATCCGCGAACCGGCCGAATGGAGCAGTGGGGTTGCCCAATCGGCCGTGCTGCTGCCCTTCAGTGACCTGCGCGGCTCCCGGGCGCAGTGGCGCCGCTTCCTCGAACAGAACAAAGGCAACCGACTCCTGCTTTACTGCCATTCCGGCAGCCGCTCGGGCATGGCCGCCTCCCTGCTTTGTCGCGAGGGCTTCGATGCCGTGAATGCCGGCTCGCTCCAGGACTGGCACCGGGCAAACTGGCCGGTGGGCGCCCCGCCCGGTCGCCGCTAATTTTTCCCACCGTCATGAATCTGCTCCTGATCGCCACTCTCCTCGCGGTCTTGCTGGTCGCCGGCTATTGGTTGCTCCGCTTTGGTTTGCCCCGGCTCATGCTCCCCGAATGTCGCAGCGTCTACCCGCTGGAGGACACCGTCACCCGCCTGACCGACGCCGCCAAAGCCGCCGGTTGGGTGGTGCAGAGCATTGTCGAACTGGAAAAATCCATTGAGAAAAACGGCGGCGGCGTGGTCCGCCCGGTGCGGCTCGTGAATATCTGCCAAGCTAGGCACGCCGCCCGCATCATGCATGATGACACTGCGCGTCGCGTCTCGGTGTTGATGCCGTGCACGATTAGCGTCTACGAAAAGAGCGACGGTTCGGTCTGGGTCGCTGCAATGAATCCCGGCCTGATCGCACCGTTTTTTGGCGGCGTGGTGGCCCGGGTGATGGGTGGACCCATCGCGCGCGAGCAGGCCGCCTTCATCCGCACCGTGTGCCAGTAAGGCGACGCCCATTCACCCCCAACCCAAACCCCGCCATTCCATGAAACCCAACGTCGGAACCATCGATCGCATCCTCCGTATCATCGCCGGCCTCGCCCTGCTGGGCGCAGGTTATTACTTTAAGTCTTGGTGGGGTCTCGTCGGCCTCGGCCCGCTTCTCACCGCCATCTTTCGTTTCTGTCCGGCCTATCTGCCCTTCGGCCTGAGCACTTGTGCAAAGCCTGAGGCCAAGCCCGAAGCAAAACCGTAATCTGACCGGTCTGATCCGACACACGGGGTGCCTGCTACCGGCGCTGCCCATGCACCGGCTTTATCAGTTATTTCTAGCGGTCGCGGCATTCGCCCCCGTCTTGGGTGCAACGACCGTTACCAAGGAACCGTGGTCATTCACCATCCGCACGGAGAACGATTCGCCCGTCAACTCCGACCGCTACTACACCAACGGCGTCAGCCTGTCCTTCGCGCATTGCACCGCTGACGGCGACGCGCTCTGGCCGCAATTGCTCCTTCTGCCCGGCCTTGACCGTCCCGGCCTGCTCGCCACCGGTTTCGACTTTGGCCAGGTCATGGTCACACCCGCCGCTACCAGCCTGACCGTGCCCGATCCCAACGACCGGCCCTATGCCGGGCTGCTGTATGTGGGCACCTCCTGGCAACGTCTCGCCGGCACTCACTACACTGCCTTGAAGCTCATCACCGGCGTTGTCGGACCCGCCTCGCTGGCCGAACAAACCCAGAAGGCTATTCATCGCATGCTCGGGCTGGCCCTGCCGCAAGGCTGGGACCATCAACTCCGCAACGAGCCGATTCTCAACGCCGTCTACGAACGCCGCTGGCGCTCTCCGGTCTGGGGTGACCGCCACGGCTGGGGCG
>CAJBES010000296.1 GCA_903952145.1 uncultured Opitutaceae bacterium
AAGTTTGTCTTCACCGGTGTGGGGCTGGGTTTGTTGATCGGCGTCACGCTGATTATGGCGGGTGTTTATCGCGGCATGGTGGACGATGGGAAGGCCCTGCTCGACAACAGCGGAGCGGACCTGTGGGTGGTGCAAAAGGATACGCTCGGGCCCTATGCCGAGTCATCCAGCCTGTATGATGATGTGTATCGCGGGATCCTGGGCATGCCTGGCGTCGCTCGGGCGGCCAACGTGACCTATCTTACCATGCAGGTGCGGCACGGCGAAACGGACGTGCGCTCCATGGTCGTTGGCGTAGTGCCGGGTGGACCCGGCGAACCCGGTCAACCCGGATATTTGATCGCCGGAAGACAAATCACCCGCGGGCACTACGAAGCCGTGGCCGATGTGGCGACCAAGTTTCAACTTGGCGAACGCATCCATGTTCGTCGCAATATTTACACGGTGGTCGGGCTGACCCGCCGCATGGTTTCCTCCAGCGGCGATCCGATGATCTTTATCGCGCTGAAAGACGCCCAGGCGGCGCAGTTCCTCAAGGATAACGACGCCATCGTGCATCAGCGGCGCCGCACGACCGCCAGTCCAACGTATAACCGGCCAGGCGTGCCCGGTCTGCTCGATTCGGTGATCGCGTCGCAAAGCATCAATACATCCGTCAATGCGGTGCTGGTGCAAATTCTCCCGGGTTTTACCCCGGAAGAGGTGGCGGAGCCCATTCGCCGCTGGAAACGGCTTCAGGTTTATACCCGTGCGCAGATGGAGGATCTCCTGATCCGCAAGCTGATCGCGACCTCGGCCAAGCAGATCGGCATGTTTCTGGTGATCCTGGCCATCGTCAGTGCCGCGATCGTTGCCTTCATCATCTATACGCTGACTCTGGGGAAAATCCGTGAGATTGCCGTGCTGAAATTGATCGGTACCAAAAACCGCACCATCGCCGGGATGATCATGCAGCAGGCGGTGGGTCTCGGCATGATTGGCTTCGTGGTGGGTAAGATAGCGGCCACCGTCTGGGCGCCGTTTTTCCCAAAATATGTCCTGCTCGAACCGGTCGATGCGGCCTGGGGTTTCTTTGCGCTGATGGTGATCTGTGTGCTGGCCAGCGTGCTGGCCATCCGGGCTGCCCTCAAAGTGGATCCAGCGGAGGCGATCGGAGGCTGATATGCACTGGCAAGGCATCAAGATTGAGGGGTTGCGCAAGCGCTACGGCGAGGGCGATACCGCCGTCGATGCACTCAAGGGCGTCGACATGCGAGTCGCTCCGGGCGAAGTCGTCGGGCTGGTCGGCCCTTCGGGCTCCGGCAAAACCACCCTGCTCAAGTGCCTGGGTGCGGTCATCGAGCCGACCGCCGGCCGGATGTCCCTGGGCGAAGACGTGATCTACGACCAAGGTTGGAAGATATCCGATCTGCGGGAACTGCGCCGGGACAAGATTGGCTTCGTGTTTCAGGCACCCTATCTGATCCCTTTTCTCGACGTTACCGACAACGTCGCCCTGCTGCCCATGCTGGCCGGCGTGCCCAATGAGGAAGCCCGAAAGCGGGCCGTGGAACTACTCGAAGCGCTCGATGTCGCGCATCGCGCCAAAGCCATGCCGTCGCAACTCTCCGGTGGCGAGCAACAGCGCGTGTCCATCGCCCGGGCGCTTGTCAACCGGCCTCCGGTGATTCTCGCCGATGAGCCTACCGCCCCCCTTGACAGCGAGCGGGCACTGGCGGTGATCCGCATCCTTAACGACATGGCCCGCCGCTTCGAGACCGCGGTCATCGTGGTGACCCACGACGAGAAAATCATCCCCACCTTCAAGCGGATCTACCACATCCGCGACGGCGTGACCTACGAGGAAGCTGGAGAGGGCCGGGGATTTGAACCCGCTCCGGACAGATTCGCCGCTAAGTGAACCTTTCTGCCGCACGTCGTCTGCCGATCGAAACCCGCAAAAAGACCATGAAACCAAATCGAATTCTGAAAGGTCTCGCCCTTGCCGCCGTCGTGTTTGGCCTCGTCACCATTGTGAGCGGCGGCCGCGCCCTGTTTGGCAGCACGGAAGTTCGTGCCGCGCTGGGCCACACGGTCCCCTTCGTGCTTTGGTTCAACTTCCTCGCCGGTTTCCTCTACGTCCTGGCCGGGGCGGGCTTGCTGTGGGGTAAACGCTGGGGCGCCTATCTGTCGCTCCTGTTGGCCATCACCACACTGATCGTCTTTGCCGCCTTCGGCCTCCACGTCTTCGGCGGAGGTGCCTATGAGACACGCACTCTCGGCGCAATGTCACTGAGATCGTTGTTCTGGGTCGCTGTGGCAGTCGTGTCGTTCCGCGCAAAAAACGCACCCGGATTTCAACGGTGAGGCGTGAATGGGTCGTCGCCGGAGCCACCGCCATCCGAAAATCATGACAACGAAACCACCAGCCAATGCCCGCCATGACCTGCTCCGCTTTCGGGGGTGGCTTCTCCCGGCCTGGGCGGCCTTGGGCGGGGGGATTCTGGCCGGCTGCGCCGTCGGCCGGGATTACCAACGCCCCGCCGCGCCGCAGGACGCTGGTTATACCACCCAAGCCCTGACTGCGGAAACCGCTTCGGCTCCCAGCCCCGTGGGCGGGATTCAACGCTTTGTTCCAAGCGGAGCAGTTTCGGCGACTTGGTGGCAGGACCTGGGTTCAGCCAAACTCAACTTCGTGGTTGAGCAAGCCTTGCGATCAAGCCCCACGCTGGTGGCAGCGACGGCGACCTTGCGCCAAGCCAACCAAACCTACGCGGCGCAAGCTGGGGCCACCCGGATTCCTCAGGCGAACGCCAGACTCGGCGCACAGCGTCAAGGGATCAACACCGCGGCCGCCGGTCTGCCGGATGGCGAGCGCGTATTCAATCTCTACCACTCCAGCGTAGAGGTGAGCTATAATTTCGACCTGTTTGGCAGCAACCGTCGCACCTTGGAAGCCTTGGCTGCACAGGCGGACTACCAGCGTTACCAGTTGGCCGGCGCCCGTCTGACATTGGTGGGCAATGTGGTCACCACGGCCATCACCCAAGCCCGACTGGCGGCGCAGATTCAAGCCAGCGCAGCCATCCTGGCGGATCAGGAAGCACAACTCGCCATTGCCCGCCAACGTGTCATGCTTGGCGCCGCTGCTCAAAACGAAGTCTCCGCCCTGCAAACCCAAGTCGAGCTTACCCGTGCTGACATCCCTCCTCTGCGCACCGCGTTTGACCAGACCCACCACCTGCTGGCCGTGCTCGTAGGCCAGACTCCGGGTACCGGCGCCAATATCCCGTTCAGTTTGTCGGATTTCACCTTGCCGGCCAGCCTGCCGGTGATTGTGCCGTCCGAATTGGTGCGCCAGCGACCCGATATCCAGGCAGCCGAAGCCTTGCTCCGTGCCGCCAATGCCCAATACGGCGTCGCCGTTGCCAAGTTCTACCCGCAGATTGCGCTCAGCGGTAATCTCGGTTCGCAGGCGTTGACCACGGCCAGCCTGTTCGATGGCGGTTCGCTGGTTTTGGGGCTGGCCGGGCAATTGACGCAACCCTTGTTCCGCAGCGGACTGCGAGCCGAAGCCCGGGCGGCCGACGCCGGCTTCGACGCAGCCGCTGCGA
>CAJBES010000297.1 GCA_903952145.1 uncultured Opitutaceae bacterium
CAGCGCCTACAACAAGAACGTCAAAATCCCGTCACGTGGCCGGATTACTGGACGTGAAGCCGCTGAGGCCGTCATGGCCCGCGCTGGCATCAGCGACGTTGAGATTGCCGAGACCTCGGGTCACCTTACCGACCATTACGATCCGGTGCACAAACGTCTGGTTCTCTCTTCGGAAAACTACCGCGGCACCAGCCTCGCCGCGCTTGGGGTGTCGGCCCACGAGGCCGGACACGCCATCCAACATAAGGTTGGCTACAGCATGCTGAAGACCCGCATGGCGCTGGTTCCGATCACCATGATCACTTCGAAGATGCTGCCTTTCATCATGATCGGCGGCTTCATCTTTGGCGGGCTGGGCGGCATAATGCTTGATATCGGCATCCTATGCTACGCGGTGCTCACACTATTCCACCTGGTGACACTGCCGGTGGAGTTCGACGCCAGTCGCCGGGCCAAAGTCGAGCTCGTGGGCCTCGGCATCATTGATCGCGATGAAATGCCCGGGGTAGCGCAGACGCTGGATGCGGCAGCGCTCACTTATGTCGCGGCATTCATGAGTTCACTGCTGCACTTGTTCTACTTGCTGGCGCTGCGCCGCGATTGAGCTTGGCCTCTCGTTCCGGTAAAGCCGGCATGATGGTCATGCCGGCTTTGCGATAAATTGTGCCCACCCCCAAGGGCTTTATCTCAATCCGCGCCGGATGAAATCGAGGCCTTGAGTGTATACGTCCTTGGGTTTGGAAAACAGGTCGCGCCAGACCCGGGTGGCGGCGGCGAGGTCGGGCAGGGCACGCCCAAAGGCTTCGATCACGAGCCAGCGGTCGTAATGGATTTTTTTCAAGGTCGCGAACGTGCCGGCCCATTGCACTTGACCGGTACCGGGAGTGCCGCGGTCGTTTTCGCTCAGGTGAACATGAACCAGGCGGGCGCGCACCGACTCGAGGGCCGCAGCCGAATCCTTCTCCTCGATGTGGGCATGGAATGTGTCCCACAACATGCCACACGCCGGGTGGTTGATCTCACTGACCCATCGGGCCGTGTCAGCGGCGGTAGTGAGAAAGTAGTTCTCGAACCGGTTTAGGTATTCGATTGCCAGTGTTACTTTTGCAGCGGCAGCATGATCAGCGACCTCGCGCAAGGTTTCAATACCTCGCAGGCGCTCGTCGCGGGTCGGAGCCGTGCCACTGAAAACTCCCAGTGGAGAATGTAAAGGGCCGCACAGCACCTCTGCATTGAATTCTGCGCAGCGATCGAGCACCCACTTGAGGCGATCCACAGCGGCCTGCCGGATCTTCGCATCCGAGCTGATCGGACTGGCTTCCGGCGACATCACCGTCACCGCAGTTGAACCGAGGCCAAGGTCACGCAGTTTGGTGCCAAGTGTCGTGTATTCGGCTGAGGTGCCTTCGAATACCGGGATCTCGACGCCGTCGTAACCAGTCTTTTTCAAATCCGCTAGCAGCGGATCGTGGGCTTCGGTAACCTTCGCGGTCCAAAGCAGCAGATTCATGCCGATTTTCATATGTTTCCTTGATTGAGGTATATGGCGAGCCCGTCCTTGCCAGGGGCAACAACGTCCAAGCGGCCGTCACCGTTGAGATCGGCGACTGCGAAATGGATGCCGAGACCCTTTCCCGTGCCGATGGCGCCGAAATCAATGACATGTTTGGCGAAGCACTCACCGGTCCACTTAAAGACATACCAGCCGTAGGGATCCTTGTCGCCCCCGTCGCCCTGCGGGTGGGCGCGGAAACGCTTCCCGGTGATCAGCTCATTCTGCCCATCGCCATCGATATCCACCCATTGTAGGTCGTGGTATTGGCTGCTGTAGGGATCAATGGGGTGGCTTGCCCATGTGCGTCTGCCCGCAGGGTCGACGCTTTGATCCCACCAGGACAGTCCGTAGCCGTGGCCTTCGCCTAGGATGAGCTCGTTTTTACCGTCACCGTTGAGATCAACCACGAGGATGGGCACACTCGGCGCCCGGCCCAGGTCGAAGTCCGGATGCCAGATCCACGTGCCGCCATACGGGTCGGTCGGTGCTTCCAGCCAGCCGTTGCGCAGCACAAAGTCACCACGACCATTGCCAGTGATGTCGCCGAAACCCAGCCCATGGCCCTGACGGTCATTTTCCCGGCCGGAGAAGGTCAGTTTATGCGCTTGGAACTTGCCCGTGCCTTTGCCTTGGGCATCGCGAATGAGTTTGTAGATGACGAGCGGTGCGCCGGGGGTGTTGGGCACGATTTCCAAGTCGCCGTCGCCGTCCACATCCCAGGCGCGTGTCGATTCGATGCTGCCGGTTTCAGCGATGATGTGCACGGGCCATTCCTGGTCAGCGACACCGGTGTTTTCGCGCCAGCGCAGGGTTTGTCCCCACCATCCGCCAGTGACAAAATCGAGCCGTCCGTCCCCATTGATGTCCATGACGATGGTGGAGAAATCGTCGTAGTATTCATCGTGCGCCGTTACGCCCCCAATCTTGTGCTGCCGCTTGAAATCGGGGCCTTCATACCAGAAACCGCCGCTCACGATGTCGGGAATGCTGTCACCGTTGACGTCGAAGATGCCCGCTGATTCGTAGCGTTCGGCGGAGAGGACTATCTTGCGAAAGGTGAGGGCCATGGGATTAAACGCCTTTCAGCAGTCGGATGTATTCGCGCGCGACCCGGATGTCCTCCAACGCTTCCGGAGCCAGGCAGGGTGCGGGCGCGTCACCACGCACGGCCTTGATGAAGTTCAGCGCTTGGTTGCGCATGGCGTGCACCCAAGGCATCTGTGGGTGCAGAGTCACGGGCACGACCCCCTTGCCCGGATCCTTGAGGATTTCGACGGTGCCGGGACGGTTGTAGGCGAGGGGAGCCGGCAGGGAAAGTTTTACGTAGCCGCGTTCAAACCCGACCAACGCCGTTTCCTGCCAGTCGAGCGTCGTGGAGTAGGCGGCCATTTCAATGGTGCAGGGCACGCCACTCGCGCTGTGCGCCACCAAGAGGACCTTGGCCGGATCCGCGTAGCTGACCTTGTAGGATTCGCCCACCAGAAACCGCATGAGATTAACCTGGTGGATGTAGTAGTTAACAAACGCCTCGTAGTCCTTGATCGTCGCCTCATCCATGTCCTGCGGCTTGGGATCCAATTCCAAGGGCGGCATCTGGTCGGCCGTGTGCAGGTTATCGTTCCAGCCCGCGGCAATCCAATCACCCGGCGGCATGGAGACGCGCACGTATTTCAATTTGCCCAGTTCGCCGGACTGCTTGAACTCGTCGATCGTCCGCTTGGCGTATTCGGTCGCGGGATCACTGCGCTTGTGGTAACCGACCATGTGCCAGGTGCCGCTTTTTTCGACCGCTGCGACGATGCGCTCGCCTACCGCGACCGAAGCCGCAATCGGCTTTTCCGTAAAGATGGGCACGCCGGCCTGGGCCAGTTGCGGCACCAGAACCCCATGTCGGGTAAACGGCTGCGAGGCCACGATGCCATCGACCTTTTCCGACGCCAGCAACTCGGCGATGGTGCCGTAGATTTTCGGCACACCATACTTGCGCGAGACGGCCTGCGCGAGCAAGGGACGCAATTCTGCAAGGGCAACGACTTCACAGTCGTCGCGCAGCGTAGCGTAATTACGGAGATGGGCGGCCTGGCCCATCCCGCCGACACCGGCGAAAGCAAGGCGAACTTTCTTAGGGGGCATGTGAACCTGCAGGCTACCAGCAATCGGGGCTGGCGTGAATGGCTGCGGTTGCCAAGAGTTGTCAAAAATTGCCCATGAATCGATTGCCCAATGCCTTCCTGAGCGGTGGCGAAATCATCCCGAAGTCCGACTGGGCGATGCCATTTCACAGCCACACCTTTCATGAACTAATTGTCGTATTGGACGGCACGATGGAACTCCAGGCGGAGCAGCACATCATCAAAGTCGAAGCGGGCGACTTGCTGTTTTACCGGGCGGGATGTGTGCACAAGGAAACATCCGACCGGCAGAACCCGGTGAGCACGTTTTTCATCGCGTTCACCGCTGATGCCGAGGCGGTGGCGGACTTGCCACTGCGCCTCCGCGATACCGACGCGCGGGTGCGGCAGATGGTCACATGGCTGGTGCGTGACCACTGCGCCGGCGCAAGCCCCGGGCAACTGACACCGCTGTTGCGCGCCGTGATCAGTGAAGCGCGTCGGCTCTGTGCTTCGCCGCCTGATCCGTGGCTTGCCGAACTCCGTCAGCATATGCAGCAAAACCTCAAGCGCACCGTATACTTGGGTGATCTTGCCCGGCAGACGCACATGAGCAAGTTTGCGTTTGTGCGGAAATTCAAACGATTGAGCGGTCGCACCCCGATGCGTGAACTGCAGATCATGCGCCTGAACCAGGCCCGGGCGATGATGCTCGCTTCGGGCCTGCCCGTGAAAGCCATCGCACCGGCGGTGGGATTGAATGACGAATACCAGCTGTCAAAACTCTTCCGGAAACACTTCCGGCTTTCACCGCGGGAAATGCGCGCCCGCCTCCGACGCGACCGCCATACTCCGATCGTGGGGCAGACTGCTGTGGTCTAATCCCGCGTCATAGCCCCCGGTGTGAGTGGACAGCGCAGCTGACGGGTGTATCCTCGGCGAAAACTCAACAGCTTTTTCAAACGCCATGAACTCCGTCGCCCTAACCCGCACCGGTGGATTTGCCATCGGGCTTCGTCTCACCGGCACGCTGGCCGCCCGTCCCGTCGCCGAAACCGCGGCCTGGGCGCGTGTCCACGGCTTTGGCTGCGTCGACCTGCCGGCGGCACAGCTCGACTCGGTGTGCGCCTGGCAACAGGCGGGCTTGTTGGTCGGCACAATTGACCTTTTTACACGCGAATGGTCCGGGATGCTCTCGGCTGATGCAGGCAAACGCAGGGAAACTGTGGCGCTGGCGACGAAGTTCGTTCGCGACAGTGCGGCCGCCGGCATTAAATTGCTGTTTGGCGTGATGCTGGCCGAGGACGTGAATCTGCCGCGACGCCAGACTTTCGGCTACATGGTCGAGAGTTACGGTCAGCTGCGGGACGTGTTAAAAATCACCGGCATCAAACTCGCCATCGAAGGCTGGCCGGGCTGTAACGCGCACTGCTGCAATCCCGAATCGTATCGCGCTTTTTTGCAGGAGATGAACTCCCTGCAGTTCGGCATCAACTTCGATCCCTCCCATCTCCTCCGCATGGGCATCGATCCGCTGCGGTTCCTCAGGGAATTTGCGCCGCAGGTCGTGCACCTGCACGGCAAGGATGCTTTCATTGATACCGAGCGACTCTATAATATCGGCCACGAGCAGGCGGGTGTCTTTGGCGAGGGCCTGCCATGGGGCGGCTGGTTCTGGCGTTACACGATTCCGGGTCGTGGGCGTGCGCCGTGGTCACAGCTTTTGGCTGAATTAAAGGCCACGGGCTACGGTGGATTTGTCTCCATCGAATTGGAGGATGGCGACTACAACGGCACCCTCGACGGAGAAAAACGTGGATTCATCGCTGCGCGGGATTTTTTACGGTCAATTTAAGGAAGCTACCGGATTTCCTTAATACCAATCATCCGAAGTTATTGCACCTTCAAGATGCAGGGAAGTGTGCATGAGAAACAGATGCCCACAAATTCCCGCACTTGGGCGCAGCATTGGTGAAGGCAATCGGGAGGCATGGATGCAGCCGCAGGCGGGCAGGGTGCGCCAGCGCCTGCTGATGGTGCGGCCGATCGCGCAACACGAGCTGACGACCGCGCTCATCGCAGGGTGGTGGGGTGACCTCACGCCTATGTGCACAGATTGTGAATAAATTCCGTTATTTTTTACGGGTCTATGCTTGACCTAAGTGGGTAAAAATGGGTTGAAATGGGGCACTTTGGGAGACTTGGCACTCCCAGCCCCATGTCGCAGACTATCCCATCGCAGTACACCGGTCTTTTTAGGCACACGCTGGACGACAAGAATCGGCTTACGATTCCGTCGGTGTGGCGGTTTGCACATGGAGAAAACGATGCGTTTCTTGCGACCCCGCATCCCGATGGTTACATCGCGGTGCTGCCGCCGGCTGAGGTGGAAAAGTTGCGCGCAAAAATCACCGCGGTGGCATTGAGCGACGGCGCGGGCCAGGATTTTGTGGCGCGTTTTTTTGCGCAGACGCATTCGCTGTGGTTCGACAAGGCGGGCCGCATGAATCTTAGTCCTGAACTGCTGCAGCACGCGGGCATCACCAAGGAAGCGGTCCTTGTGGGTGGTCTGACCAAGTTCAATCTCTACACCCCGGAGCGCTGGGAAAAGGTCGAGGCCCGCACGTCGGGCGAAAACTTCGGCGACCTCATGCGCCGCCTCGGCATCTGAGCCCATGCACTGCGCCGCTCATGTTTCAACTTCGCGGTTGCCACTGCGCAAGGTGGCGGCGGCCCTGCTCGCCAACCGTCAGTTTCCGGCGTGGTTCGACGCCGCCGAGGCCGGCGCGACCTGTCCCCTCGCGGTTGTGTTGCCGCGCATGAGGGAGAACCTCGTCCTGCGCCTTGTCGTGAAACGCCGGCTCCGGACCCTGCCCGATGTGTCCCGCCCCCATTGAGCTTCCCGCCGTGACCATGACCCCCGGCCACCAGCCTGTGATGCTGCGCGAGGTGCTGGAGTTCCTCGCCCCGCGCACAGACGGTCGCTGCCTCGACTGCACCTTCGGTGGCGGCGGCCACACACGGGCGCTGCTGACGGCGGGTGCCAATGTGACCGCCCTTGACCGTGATCCGGCGGCGCAGGAGCGCGCGATGGAGCTGCGAATAAAATTTGGCGCACGCTTCGAGTTCATCGATTCCGACTTCGGCCGGCTGGCGGAAATTTCCCCTACGGATTTTGACGGCATCCTGTTTGACCTCGGCGTATCGTCCTTTCAGCTCGACGCCGCCGAGCGTGGTTTTTCGTTCCGCCATGATGCCCCGGCCGACATGCGCATGGACCCGCGCCACGGCGTGCCGGCCTCGCGCTGGCTGGAGACGGCGACCGGGGAGATGTTGGTGCGCGCCATCCGCGATTTTGGCGAGGAGCCGCACTGGCGCCGCGTGGTGCAGGCCATCACCACCGCCCGGGGCACGGGCGCACTGGGCCGCACGGAGTCGCTGGCCGAGCTGATCAGCGCGGCGATTCCCGCCCGCGACCGGCACACCAGGAAAATCCACCCGGCGACGCGCGCCTTCCAGGGCATTCGCATCGCGGTGAACGATGAGATCGGAGCCATCGAACGTGCGCTACCCGCGGCCTTCGCCAAGCTCCGGGCCGGCGGCGTGCTCGTGGTCATCAGTTTCCATTCCCTCGAGGACCGGCCGGTGAAGCAGTGCTTCCGCCGCCTGTGCGGGATGCCCGAGAGTGAGAACGACAGCCGGCCGCAGGACCTGCGTGTGCGGCTTGCGGAGCCGCTCACCCGCAAGCCGGTGACATCCGGCGACGCCGAAATAGCCGCCAACCCCCGCTGCCGCTCTGCCAAGCTGCGCGCCCTCCGCAAACTCTGACCCCGCTCTGCCCACCATGAAAAAATCCGAGACCCATGCCTTCGTGAACCAACTGCTCGTCTACACCCTCGTGGTGATCGGCTTCAGCGGTTCCATCGGACTCGGCACGGTGTGGCTGCGCCATCAGATTTCACTCAGCGCCAACGCCGCGAAGACCCTCGAGGCTCAGATCAACGAGGTCGAGCGCCACATCACCGAGAGGAAAACCGAGATCGAGGCGGCTCGCAGCCCCGCCATGCTCGAATATCTCAACAAGGAGTGGCGGCTCGGCCTGCAACGGCCCACGCCCCAGCAGGTGCAACACATCGCGACGGATCCGGTGATGCTCCTCGCCGCCAAACGCAACCGCGAGCTCTTCTCCGACGGGCCCGCGGCCATCTCCTTCCAAGTGGCCCTGAAACGCTGACGCCATGTCCAAGGGTTTCGCCTCCAACGCCCGCATATTCCTCCTCGCCACCGTTGTCTTCGGTTGCCTGGCGGGTATCGGCGTGCGTCTCGTCTTTTTGCATGTCAACAACCGCGCGGAGCATCTCGACTACATTGAGAAGGTCCGCCGGCAGATCATCGTCGAAAGTGCGCGCCGCGGCAACATCCTCGATGCCAACGGTCACCTGCTCGCGACCAGCCGTTCGCTGATTGTGCTCGGCGTGGACCCGCAGGCACTGCGTAAGGAGGACGAGGCCAAGTGGCCCCGTCTCGCCGCACTGCTCCACCGCCCGCTGGCCGAGTTACAGACCGTCTTTCTCACCAAGACCCGCCTGTCCGCCCCGGTGCATCAGCCCGTTGGCACGCCGGCGGTGCAGTGGACGGGCCTCGTGTTCAACCTCACGCCGGTCGCTGTGGACCAGCCCGTGGCGGCGCCCACCGACGATACCGAGGTGGACGAGGAGCCCGACGAGACCGGCCGCCGCCCGATCCGTTGGGCCAAGTTGTGTGAAGGTGTGGAAGAGTCCGTTTACGACGAGATCGTGAAGCTCGGCATCAAGGGCGTTTATGGCAACCGCGTCTATCGTCGTGCCTATCCCAACAACACGCTGGCGGCGCACCTTGTCGGCTATGTCAACAAGGCCGGCGAGCCCGCCAGTGGCGTCGAGGCTTATGCCGATTTCTACCTGCGCGGTCAGAACGGCTGGCGCGAGGGCGAGCGCGACGGCCGGCGCCGCGAGCTGGCGCAGTTCCGCACCCGCGAGGTGAAGGCCGTGGACGGCTTCCACGTCATGCTCTCGATTGACACCGTCATCCAGCACAAGGTCGAGGAGGAGTTGGCCGCCGTCGTCCAAAAGTTCACCCCGGCGAAGGCCACCATCATCGTGAGCGATGCCCGCACTGGTTTCATCCTCGGGCTGGGCAACTACCCGTCATTCAACCTCAACGAATTCAACACCGCGCCGCTTGATGTGCAGCGCAACACTGCCATCACCGACCAGCTCGACCCCGGCTCGACCTTCAAGATCGTCGCCGCATCCGGGGCTCTGAACGACGGGCTGGTCACCGCCGGCACGTTGTTCAACTGCACGCTCACGTCCATTGATTACAAGGGCAAGCCGCGCAAATTCATCCCGGACGACCACCACTACGACCACCTGCTGCCGGTGGCCGAGATTATCAGCCGGTCGAGCAACGTCGGTGCCGCCCAGCTCGGCATGAAACTCGGCGAACAACGCCTATATGACTATGCCCGCGCCTTCGGCTTCGGCGAGAAGTCCGGTTTCCCCTTCGGCGGCGAAATCTCCGGACAGCTCAACCCGCCCGACAAGTGGAGCGGAATCGAGATCACGCGCATTCCCGCCGGTTACAGCATCTCGGCGACGCCGCTGCAGATTCATTATGCGATGTCCACTATCGCGAGCGGCGGCTTGCTCTTGCGTCCGCAGATCATCCGCCAGATCCGCGATGCCTCGGGTGAAATCGTCTACCGTTTCGACACCGCCAGCAAGCGCCGCGTCATCACCGAGCGCACCGCGCTGAGCATGGCCCGGATGCTGCAAGGCGTCGTGCGCAAGGGTGAGGGCACGGCCCCGGAGGCCGCCATCCCCGGCTATGAGGTCGCGGGCAAGACCGGCACTTCGCAGAAACTCGTCAACGGTCAGTATTCCCGGACGAACCACATTGGTTCCTTTGTCGGCTTTTTCCCGGCGAGCCGCCCGCAGTTGGTCATCACCGTGATCGTGGATGACGCCCAGGTGGCCAAGGTGCTCGGCGGGACCGCTTACGGTCGTGTCGTCGCCGCGCCGTCCTTCAAGCATCTGGCCGAGCAACTCATCCAGTATCTCGACATCAAACCCGTGGACTACACTGCGGGCACCCGGCTGGTGGCCATGGAAGGAGGCCGCCGGTGATCGGTTACCTCGCGCAGAACTACCCGCTCATTCACGCCTTCGCGCCGCGCACGGTGCGCCGCACACGACAGGAGAACCTTGTCCGCAACCGCGTTTTCAAAATGGCCCCGAAAATTTCCGATTACTTTGCCGAGAATGAGATCATCGCCAGCAAAGGTTCCCTCGACCGGCCGATCTCCGGGCTCGTGATGGACAGCCGCCGGGTCGTGCCGGGCGCACTCTTCTTCGCGCTGCCGGGCCTGCGGGCCGACGGGGCGACGTTCGTGGACGAGGCCATCGCCCGCGGCGCCGTCGGCATCGTGACCAACCGGCTGCCCACGGCTGCGCCGGCGCGGGTGACGTTCATCCAGGTGGCGGACCCGCGCGCGGCCCTCGCACGGGTGGCGCAGCGCTACTACCGGTTCCCTGACCGTGAACTCGGTGTCATTGGCGTGACCGGCACGAACGGCAAGACCACGGTCACCCATCTTCTCAAACACATCCTCGACGGCGACCGGCGCGTCGGCCTCATCGGCACGATCAATTACGACCTCGGCGCCCGCATGGTGCCCTCGTTCCGCACCACGCCGGAGTCGGTGGACATTTACGGCATGATGGCGCAGATGCGCGACGCCGGCTGCCACCAGGCCGTGATGGAAGTCAGCTCGCACGGTCTCGACCAACAGCGGGTGCTCGGCCTGCAGTTCGGCGTGGCGATCTTCACCAATCTCACCCGCGACCACCTCGATTACCACAAGACATTTGATGCCTACTTCGAAGTGAAGACCCGCCTCTTCACCGGCGCGACGGGCAGCGCGCCGAAGGTGGCGGTCGTCAACCTCGACGATCCCTACGGCGAAAAACTCCTGGCGCTGATACCCGCGGATGTGAAAACCATCACGTTCGGTGAGCATCCGCGCGCGATGGTCCGGGCGGAGCAGGTGACCCTCGGCTTCAAGCACAGCACCTTCCGGCTCGTCTGGCCGCAGGGGGCGCTGGGGGTCGATTCGCCGCTCATCGGTCGCTACAATGTGAGTAATCTGCTGGCGGCGATCGCCACCGCATGGAGCCTCGGCCGCGACCCGGCGGTGTTTCTTCCGCGGCTCAAGGCATTTCGCGGCGTGCCCGGCCGTATGGAGCGCATCGAGGAGGGCCAGCCCTGCAATGTGCTCGTGGACTATGCGCACACCGACGATGCCCTGCACAACGCCCTCGGGATGTTGCGCGCCATCACGCCCGGCCGGCTATTCGTGGTCTTCGGCTGCGGCGGCAATCGCGACCGCACCAAGCGCCCGCTCATGGTCCGCGCGGTGCAGGCCTTCGCCGATTTTGCCTTCGCCACCGCCGATAACCCGCGCAGCGAGGCCCTCGCGCGCATCTTTGACGACATGCGGCAGGGCGTCACCAACCCGGAGAAGATCACGTGGATCGACGACCGCCGCCGCGCCATCAGTCTCGCGCTTGATGCCTGCAAGGCGGGCGACAGTCTGCTGATCGCCGGCAAGGGCCATGAAAGCTACCAGGAGTTTGCCGACACCGTGAGTCCGTTTGACGACCGGCAGGTCGTGCGGGAGCTCATCGGCATCAAGGCGATCAAATCCGGATGAGTCGCTTCACTCCCAGTCAACTGGCCGAATGGACCGGCGGTCGCTGGACCGCGTTCCCGGTCGCAGCGCTTACGGGCTTCACGATGGATACCCGCCAGCTCCGCGCCGGACAGGTCTTTGTCGCATTGAAGACTGACAAGCGCGACGGCCACACGTTCCTGTCCGCGGCACAGGCCGCGGGCGCCAGGGCCGCCATCGTGGCGGCGCCCGATCCTGCGCTCACGCTGCCGCAACTCGTGGTGGGTGAGCCGCTCGCGGCGTTGCAAGCCGTTGCGCGGGCGCACCGGCGGGCGTTCACCGGGCCGGTCGTCGGCATCACCGGCAGCGCCGGCAAGACCTCGACCAAAAACCTCCTCGCCCTGCTGCTTGGCGGGGAGACCGCCGGTGTGCTCGCAACCACCGGCAATCTCAACAACCACATCGGCGTGCCGCTCACCCTGACCCGGCTGGACTTCGCCGTGCACAAGTGCGCGGTCATTGAAGCCGGTATCAGCGCCCCGGGTGAGATGGCCCGGCTGGCGGCGATGATCGAGCCGGATGTGGTCATCAACACCCTCGTGGCCGCGGCACATACTGCGGAACTCGGCAGCCTGGAGGGCGTGGCGCGTGAGAAAGCCATGCTGCCGGCGGCTGTGCGGGCGGCGGGCGTGGCCCTATTTCCGCAGCAGTGTGCGGAGTTTACCGCTTTCCGCCAGCTGGGCGTGCGGCGGATGGTGGTCGAGCGTGCCGAAGTCATCCGCCCGGACTCGCCGCCGCAGGGCCGGGTATTTTTTACGGTCACACAGCGGGGCGACACGACGGCCGTCGCCATCGCCTACGGACTGCCGCCGCCGCTCAGTTTCACGCTGTGCCGGGTGAGCGACGGCATGGCCCAGAATGCCGTCCTGGCCATCTGCGCCGCGCTCTGGCTGGGCGTGCTGCCCGCGCAGATCCAGAACCGGCTGGCCGCCTGGCAGCCCTTGTCGCTGCGTGGTGAAATCCGCCATGAGGGCGGCCGCTTGCTCTATCTCGATTGCTACAACGCCAACCCCGCTGCGATGGCGGATGCGCTGGCCGCTTTCCAGTCGGTGGCGCCGGCCGCTTTGCCCCGCCTCTACGTGCTCGGTTGCATGGAGGAGCTTGGCGCGGAAAGCGCATCCTACCATCACGCCCTGGGCCAATCCTTGGTGCTCCGTCCGGACGACCGCCTGTTTGTGATCGGTGACCAAGCGCACACGGTTTGCGCCGGGGTGTTGGCCAATGGCAATTTTCCCCAGCAATCGCAGATTGTGTCCACGCTCGAGCCGGTGGCCGCGTGCCTCGCCGGATGGCCCGGCGCCGTCTTTATGAAGGGCAGCCGGCGTTACCAGCTGGAGACAATCCTCGAACCCGGCTCCGCCGTTCCCCTCCATGCTTAGCTACCTGGCAGACTACGCACACTACTTCGGGCCGCTGCGCCTGCTGCGCTACCTCAGCGTGCGCTCCGTTCTCGGCGCGGGCACTGCGTTGATCATCGGCTTTGTGATTGCCCCGTGGCTTATCGCGCGATTCCGCACGTTGAAGTTCGGCCAGCAATACGACGACGACCGGACGGGCGACCTCGCGCACCGGTTCGACAAAAAGAACACGCCCACCATGGGGGGGCTCATCATCTTCATCGCGGTCTTCATGAGCACCGTGCTCTGGGCGGCGCCCAACATCTGGGTGTTCGTGAGCCTGTTTGTCTACACCGTCCTGACGGTCGCCGGCTGGCGCGACGACTACCTGAAGATCGTCCACCGCAACCGCGACGGCATCTCCTCGTGGGAGAAGATCGCCTGGCAGTCGCTGGCCACGCTGGTCGCGCTGGCGATCCTCCTCTGGCACCCGATGAGCGCCGCGAAAATCCGCGAGCTGTGGGTGCCGTTCTTCAAGACCGCCGTCATCGGGCACCTGCCCTGGTGGCTGCTGCTGGTGTTGATCTACCTCTGGATTGTGGGCTTCAGCAATGCCATCAATCTTACCGATGGTCTCGACGGACTGGCGGTCGGCTGCACCCTCTCGGTCGCGCTGGTGTTCGCCATCATGGCCTACGCCGCGGGCAATATCCGCATCTCCGACTACCTGCTCATCAGTTATGTGCCCGGCGTCGGTGAACTCACCGTAGTCTGCGGCGCCCTTATCGGCGCGTGCATGGCTTTTCTCTGGTATAACTCGCACCCGGCCGAGGTATTCATGGGCGACACAGGTTCGCTCGCCCTCGGCGGACTTATCGGCGTCATGGCTTTCATGATCCACCAGCCCGTGACGCTCGTCATTGTGGGTGGCGTATTCGTGATGGAGGCCCTTTCGGTGATCATCCAGGTGGGCACATTCAAATACACCCGGCGCCGCTACGGCGAAGGGCGGCGCTTCTTCCTGATGGCACCCATTCACCATCATTTTCAGAAGCTCGGCTGGCCTGAATCCAAGGTGGTGCTCCGCTTTTGGGTGCTGTCGCTCGGTTTCGCGCTCGCAGGCCTCGCGACACTCAAGATCCGCTGACCATGTCGCTCTCCATACCCGACTTGCTTCAGCCATTGCTCCGCCAACCCGTCGCCGTCTTCGGCGGCGGTGTCAGTGGTGAGGGCGTGCTGGCGCTGCTCGGATCCCTTGGGGTGCCGGGCGTGGTTTATGATGCCAAAGCCCGTGGTTTTACTGAGAGCGATACCCCGGGACATGCGCTCATCATCCTCTCACCGGGCTTTGCGTCGAATCACCCTTGGGTGCAGGTGGCGCAGTCGGCCGGTCTCGCCCTCTTGGGCGAGCTGGATTTTGCGTCCCTGTTCTGGCGCGGCTGGGTCCTGGCCGTCACTGGCACCAATGGCAAGACGACACTCACGGAGTTCCTCACCCACGCGCTGCAGGGTGCGGGCGAGACCGCGCGGGCTGCGGGCAACATCGGTATCCCGTTGTCGCGCCTCGTGGTGGAAACGAACGGCGGCGGGCCGGCGCATATCGCGGTCTGTGAAGTGAGTTCATTCCAGGCGGAGACGCTGCGGCACTTCCGGGCCGACGCCACGCTCTGGACCAATTTTTCCGAGGACCACCTCGAGCGGCACCCGGGGCTGGAAGCCTATTTCAATGCGAAGTGGAACCTCGTGACCCGCACGGTGCCGGACGCGTTTTTCGTCGGCCCGTCGGTGCAGCGTTACGCGCGGATTTTTGGCCGGACGCTGTCTGCGCGGGCTGTCGTCGCCACGGAATTGGCTCCGGTGGATGCCCGCCTCACCGGCACGGTGTTCGCGGCCTATCCGCAACGGGAGAATTTCGAACTCGCTGCGGCGTGGTGGCGGGCGGTGGGGCGCGATGAGGCGCAGCTTGTTGCCGCCGCCCGTGATTTTCGCCTCGGCCGGCACCGCCTAGTGCAGGTGGGGGACCATGACGGCGTCGCGTTCTGGAACGACTCCAAGGCGACAAATTTCCACGCGGTCGAGGCTGCACTGGCGGGGTTTTCCCGGCCGGTGCTCCTCATCGTCGGCGGCAAACCCAAGGGCGGCGACCTCGCGGGTTTCATACAGCGCATCGCGCCGCGCGTGAAGCACGCCTGCCTGATCGGCGAGACCCGCTCCGAGCTCGCGACCCATTGCAGTGCCCACGGCGTGCCCCACACGGCCTGCGCAACGCTGGCCGACGCGGTGCAAGGCGCCGTTGCCCGTGCGGCCCATGGCGATGCGATCATTCTGAGCCCGGGCTTCGCCAGCTTCGATATGTTCCGCAACTATGAGGACCGGGGCGACCAGTTTGAACAACTCGTGCGCGAACTCTGCGCGACCCCAGTTTGAGATAGCCTTCAACCCGACAACCCAGCATCATTTCCCTATGAAAATCCTGAAAATCTTTGGCATCGTGGTCGGCGTCCACGTCTTTGCCTTGATCCTGATTTTTGCCAACCCGGGCTGCAGTTCCTCCCGGAAGCCCAAGCCGACACCGATGGACACCGCCGCTGTCGCCGAACCGAGCCCGACGGTTACCATGCCAAGCCAGAATACGGTCAACTACGCGCCGGCGGTGGAATCGCCGGTCACCGCGGCACCGCTTGGCGGCGAAGGCGGGGTCTCCCCCGTCATGGCCACCCCGATTTCCTTTAATCCTGACGCCCCCGCCACTGCTGGCGGAGTGCGTTTCAGTCCGACCCGGCCCAACACTCCCGCCGCCTCGACCCTGCAGGCTCAGCCCGTTGCAAACGTGATTCCCGCTTCGGCCTACGCCGTGGTCAAGGGCGACAGCCTCTGGTCCGTCGCCAAGTCGCACCACCTCACGGTGACCGAACTCGCCGCGGCCAACAATCTCACAGCCGGTGCCACCCTTCGACTCGGGCAGAAGCTCATCATCCCGGGCAAGTCCGGCGCGGAGCCCGCCGCCGCACCCGCACTTGCGGAGCCCGCCGCTCCGAAGCCCGGTGCCGAGGCGGTCACGCACATCGTCAAGCCCGGTGAGACTCTTGGTGCGATTGCGCGCAAGTATCAGGCCACCGTCGGCGAGATCGCCACGGCCAACAACATCACCGACCCCGCCAAGATACGGCCCGGCCGCGAGCTCATCATTCCTGGTTGGAAGTCCCAGTCCAGCCGCACCGCCTCTCAGCCTGTGAATGGCGGGACCGGCACCCAGCCGCCCGCGACCAAGCCGGTAACCCCCATCTTCAGTCTCCCTGCGTCCGATCAGGACCTCGACGCCGGTCTGAAGAAAACCGGCGACGTCCCGGTCATCAAAGTTGAGGAGATTGATCCCTTTAAGCAGCCCTGACCCGATGCCCAGCACTCCGTTTGCCGCTAGCAGTCCCGCACGGTTTGTGCTCAACCCCGCGGCGGTCATTGCTGTCTGCGCCGCCGGTCTCACCATCCTTGGGCTCACCATCCTCTTCAGTGCCAGCGCCTCCTTCAAGCAGGGGCCTTATTATTACCTAAATAAGCAATTGTTGGGCATCGTGCTGGCCGGCGCCCTTTGCTACGTCACCAGCCGCATCAACCTCGACTATGCGCGGCGCTATGTGCCTTGGCTCGCCGTGATCGCCGCGGTGCTGCTGGTGCTGGTGGCGATCCCCCACATCGGCATCGAGGTCAAGGGCAGCCGCCGCTGGCTCGGTTTCGGCTCCCTGCGCCTGCAGGTCTCGGAGTTCGCCAAGCTGGCGGTGGTCTACTGCCTGGCGCACTACCTTGCGATCAACCAGACGCGCATCGGCGAGTTCTGGCGGGGCTTTGCCTTTCCCGTTGCGGTCGTGCTCATCTACGCCGGTCTCATCATGCTTGAGCCGGATTTTGGCACCGCCGCCCTGGTCGTCGCCGTCGGGCTCACGCTGCTGTTTCTCGCGGGGGCAAAGTGGCGCTACATCCTGGCCGCCGGCTGTGTCGTCACCCTGAGTTTCGCCGTGATCGTGATCCACAATCCCAACCGGCTGCGCCGCCTCACGGCCTTCCTCGACGTTGAGGGCAACAAACAGGGCGGCACCTATCAGCTCTACCAAGCGCTGGCGGCGTTCACCGCGGGCGGCACGGATGGGGTCGGATTGGGGCAGGGCCGCCAGCAGCTCAGCTACCTGCCGGAAGCGCACACGGATTTCATCCTTGCGGTTATCGCCGAGGAACTCGGCCTGTGGTTTACCCTCGGGGTGGTGGTCGTTTTTACCGTCATTTTCATCGTTGGCCTCATCCATCTGCGTCGCGCGCCCAATCTTTTTCACTATCTGCTCGTGACGGGCTGCCTGCTGCTCATCTCGCTGCAGGCGATCATCAACCTCGGTGTGGTCACGGGCATCTTCCCGACCAAGGGCATGTCGTTGCCCTTCATCAGCGCCGGAATCTCGAACTTGCTGCTCATGGGGATACTGGTCGGCATTTTCATCAACACCCAGCGCACCTGGGGTCGTGCCGCATTGCCCGGAC
>CAJBES010000298.1 GCA_903952145.1 uncultured Opitutaceae bacterium
GAAAGCATCGAGCGCATCCGCATCATGAACAAGGCGGGCAAGATCACGTATTCGTCTGACGTCAGTGAAATTGGGAAGACGGTCGACTCCAGGGCCGAGAGTTGCAGCCGCTGCCATAACGTGGAACCGCCGCTTCAACGCCTGGAAATGAAGGCCCGGACCCGCGTCTTCCGGCGCCCAAACGACAGCAGCCGGGCGCTCGGTGTCATCACCCCGATCTACAACCAGCCCTCGTGCTGGACGGCGGCCTGCCATGCCCACCCTCAATCGAGGGCCGTCCTTGGCGTCTTTGACGTCGTCATGCCGCTCGCGGCGATCGACGCGGACCTGCGTCTGGGGCGCATCGAAATTGTCATCTTCGCCGCCAGCGCGGTCTTGGCGCTGAGCCTCATCATCGGCGTTTTCGTGCGGCGCTGGGTGAGCATGCCCGTCAAGCAGCTGGTCGCCGCGACCCAGCACGTGGCCGGCGGGGATCTCAGCACTATCATCGAAGAAAAACGGGCCGACGAACTCGGCCTGCTCGCGCGGTCGTTCAACCACATGACCCGGAAGATTGCGGAAGCGCGGCTGCAGCTCGTGCAATCCGACAAGCTGGCCTCGCTCGGCCGGCTCGCCGCGGGCGTGGCCCACGAAATCAACAATCCCCTGACCGGCGTGCTCACCTACAGCAGCCTGATGCTCAAGCGGGCCCGGTCGCCGGAAGAGCAGGCTGACCTCAAGGTCATCGTCCGCGAAACCATCCGCTGCCGCGACATCGTGAAGAGCCTGCTCGATTTCGCCCGTCAAACCGTTCCGACCAAGCGGGAGGCCAACATCAACGAGGTGATCGCGCGGGCCCTTTCAGTCGTGGAGCGCCAGCTTTCGTTCAACCGCGTCGTCGTCGAAAGGGACCTGCAACCCGACCTCCCCCACCCCGTCCTGGACACCAACCAGATGGAACAGGTGCTCATGAACCTGATCGTCAATGCGGCGGACGCCATCGGCCCGCAAGGTGGCACGATCACGCTGCGCTCGTCGGTGCTCAGCCTCTCGCCGGTCGGTGTCATGCAGATCAAGCACGCGGTATGCCCCAAGCGGCACAACCTGGTTGACAACGAGGTGCGGATCGACGGCAAGCCTTCGATCCGGGTCAAGGCCCGCTGCGAGGGCCAGGAGGGGTTTGTCCATATCGATCCCGTCTATGGCAAAGCCGCCTACCGCCACGGGCTCATGCTCGACGACCGCAAAAAAGTCCAGTTTGTCTGCCCCGAGTGTTCGACCTCCCTGCTGATCGAGGGCCGGAACTGCCCCCGGTGCGGCGCCGCGGTTCTCACCTTCGAGGCGCCTCCGCATGGCCTCGTGGAAACCTGCATGGGCAAAGGGTGCGGCTGGCAGCGCTGGGAAGACGTCGACGCGCGCGGCAACCGGGAATACATTGAGATTCAGATCCGCGACACCGGGTGTGGCATCTCGGCCAAGGACCTCGGAAAGATCTTCGAACCGTTCTATTCCACGAAGGGGGCCAAGGGCACCGGGCTCGGGCTCGCCGTGGTCTGGGGTATCATCGACGGTCATAATGGCTCAATCAAGGTGGAGAGCGTATTGGACCTTGGCACCACGTTCACCGTCAGGCTACCGGTCAAACCATGAAAACCGGGCGCGACATTCTGGTGATCGACGACGAGCCGGTGGTGCAGCAGGGCGTTGGACGGATTTGCGGCAGCGAAGGGCTGTCCGTCGACACGGCGACCGGCGGTGGGGCCGGCTTGGAAAGCCTCGGGAAGCACGCCTACCGAATGGTCCTCTGCGACATCATGATGGAGGACATGGACGGCTTTGAGTTTCTGGCGGAATCTGTCCGCCGGGGCCATCACGCACCCGTCGTCATGACCACGGGCTACTCCACCGGAGAGCATGCGATCCGCTCCCTCCAGTGCGGGGCGATCGACTACCTTGCCAAGCCGTTTACGGCGGACGAGCTGATGGCCGTCGTTCACCGTGCCCTGAATTTCAATTCCCTTCCGGCCGGGGATACGGAGGCGCCGCCGGTCATAGGGCCCCATCCCCCGCATTTTCATCGCCTCGGGTGCGTGAGCTGGGCGGAAACGAAACCGGAGGGAACGGTGCTCATCGGCGTCAACGATCTCTTCGTCAGGACGATGCAGGGCATGCGGAGCGTCGAGCTCGCGCCCGTGGGGACCAATCTGATTCAAGGCGCCGTTTGTGCCACGATCATATCGGCCGACGGCCTCGCGCATGGGGTCATGTGCCCGGTGAGCGGACAGGTCATCGAAGCCCACACCGAGGTGGCGGCCCATCCGTCCACGCTTGAACAGGATCCGTATGGGGCCGGTTGGCTCTATCGGATTCTCCCATCCGACTTGGATTACAGCCTCAGGTGTCTGACCTCGCAGTTGCTTTCACCTGACCAATTGCATCAGAATAGAAAAGGAGAATCACCATGATTATCGCCCTCTTAATTGCCATCGCCCTCATTTGCTTCGTCGTTGATCTGGCGACGCGCACCCTCCTCGAGCGCAGGCGCGAGCAGCGGCGGCGCCGCGAGCGGGAGCAGGCGCTCGCGGTGAGCCTGAACCTCGATTTCACCCGCGAGGCCAGGACGTTGAAACGCGTCGAGGTCAACAACCCCGTGGCGCGGATCCTGTGCGTGGACGACGAGGAGATCGTGCTGGACAGTTTTCGGAAAATTCTGGTGCTCGATGGCTATTCAGTCGACACGGTGCAGACCGGGCAGGAAGCGCTGGGACTGATCCAGACTCACCACTACGACTTTGTTTTCACCGACCTGCGGATGCCCGCCATGGACGGGGTTGATGTGGTAAAATCCGTCAAGCACCTGCGCCCGGACATCGATGTCATCATCATCACGGGCTACGCGACCGTCGAGACGGCCGTGGAGTGCATGAAGCACGGCGCCATGGACTACGTGCAAAAGCCCTTTACCGAGGATGAGCTGCGGGGGTTCGTGAGGCAGGCGGTGATCAGGCAAAAAGATCAGCACGAGAGGCAGCTGAAGCCGAAGGTTCACATCACGCACGGGGCGGATGCAAATGCCACCCGCCCCGGCGAGTTTTCGATTCCCGGCGGAGTGATGATTTCCAAAGGCCATTGCTGGGCCAGCTTGGGGCAGGACGGTTCGGTCAAGGTGGGCATGGATGACTTCGCCAAGAAACTAATCGGCCGGGTGGATGCCATCGAAATGCCGGGCATGGATTTGACGGTGCAGGCGGGACAACCCCTGTTTGCGATTCGCCAAGGTGCCCGGCGGATCCAGTTTCTGGCCCCCGTCAGCGGTCGCGTGGTGAAGGTCAACCACGGTTTGCTCAAAATAAAGAAGGAACTGGATGTGACGCCATATCACAACCACTGGATCTGTGTGATCGACGGAGAGAGCTTGGATACCGCGATCCCGACGCTCAAGATTGGCAAGTCAGCTGTTGCCCTCTTCCAGGAGGACATTGGCCGTTTCACCGTCTTTATGCATGACACGGCCCAGTCGGAGCGTCCAGGCGAGATCCCGGATGACGCTCTATGCATCGGCGCGCTGGAGGCGCTGAATGACGACCGATGGAACCGGGCGGCCAAGGACTTCTTTGGCCGGTCAGATTGATTGGCCGATGTTTGGGCCGTTGGGCCGTCCATGCGTAGGCGCGATCCAAAATTAGAATGGCGTGCAAGGCGTTGCCAGCAGCGGGTAAAGTAGCAGTCACCGGAAATGATTACTCGAATGCCGACGCATCAGCCATTCGGCTTTCTCGCCGCGGCTGGTTAACGGCCGGCCACTGTTACTGCGCGCCAGCGTCCCGACACAGTGTCGTGCCAGGGCCAAATGAGGCTATTGGCGTTCTGCCAACAGAAGCTCGCCCGGGCCTTTCCCGAAAGGGGCAGGCATGGTGCGGGAGTTACCCTGAAGGCATGGAAATCCAACCTCCGCCCGCTCCCATCGATGCAGACGATTCCTGCCCATTCTAGCTCTTTCCGGAAGGTCCGCACGCGAGGCACCTGTCCATGAAACACCCACTGAACCGCGCAGCCACGACGGGACGAAGAGAACTTCACACCTGCACGACATCCGGACTCAGAGGCAGCCCGCCTCCTTCTTGTTCTTGGTGATCGTCGCCGGCGCGTGAATTTCAACAGGCCGGGCATTCTCGAGCCGTATCTGCCGGCAGGCCTTGGAATTTCCGGCGCTCAGGCCGTCAGCAATACCGGTAGGATTTCAAAGCATTTGACCATCGCTGCCGCATGCCGGATACGGAGGACACACTTGGCCCTGCGCCACCCCTATGCATCTCGATCCCACCGTCATCGCCCGTGGTCTGGTCAAGCACTGGAACTACTTTTCCCATCACATCATCGCGAGTCCGGGCATGGCCCATCCGATGCAGGCCCTCTTCGAGGAAGCCTACGTGGTGATGGGCGCAGCCCGCACGATGGGGCTGCTCGATGACGCGCGCATGACCGCCATCTGCCGCCGTTTCAACGGTCGCATGATGGAATACCAGGGGGTGCATTATCCCGACATGTTCGACATGGGCTACGGTTACAACCGTGACGCCAGGGGCATGGTCAGTTGCTCCTGCGTGGCGGACAACGCCTCCACCGCCAACGGCATGCTGGAGGGCGTGCGTAATTTCCCGCACCTGCCGGAAAATCCCGCCGTGCTCGCCAGCGTCAGGCGCTACCTGGACTATTGCCTGCAGCATTTTTCCTCGCCCCGGGGCGTGATGGGCGTGGGGGTGCTCAACCACAAGATCAACGAACCGGGCCTGGAGGAATACTGGTGCCCCGCCGCGCTCTTCGCCGCGACGCTCATCCGTTATGCCGACCTCACCGGTGAGGTGAAATACTACGACGCGGCCGTGCCGATGATCGAATTCATCAGCACCAACGACTACAAAAACACCTTGTATCGCGAATGGCGCGATGGCGCCCCCCAGCAGATCCTGATCTACACCTCCGAGGGTCTCATCGCCGCCCTCGCCAGCGCCGAGATGAAAAAACGCCTCATGGTCCCGCTGCGCCTCGGCAGCCAGTCCGGCTCCAAGGCCGGGCCGGAGGCGGTCATCCCCAACCAGGCGCCGAACCAGATGCACCAGAAACTCGCCTCCACGCTCCAGGGCGGCGGTGACACCATCTGGTCGCGCCTCGTCGCGCGCTTTGGCGAATTCACCGACTGGTTCTACCAGAATCAGATGGCCGACGGCTCCTTCGAGCATCCGGCCAACGACCATTACCGCTGCTACGAACCCGGGCTGGCCTGGCTCCTCCTCGATGCGTCGCAACGTGTCGAGGGCTGTGCCTGGCTCGAGTCCATCGCCGCCAAGCAACTGCGCTTTCTGGCCACTGACGGTGGCAAACTCTACTACGGCCTGCGTGCCAATGATTTTGCGTCGGGGCTGGCCCTGCTTTCCTTTGCCGCCGCCGGCGAAATTCTCAAGCAGCGCGATCCTGCGGCTTGGGCAGCGGCCCTCACGGGCGTTTTTGATCGCGGCGAGGAGATGTGGTGAGTTGGCCGCGGATGCCTCTTTTGGCTGCCGCCGGCGCCCATTTCGCGGCATCCAGCCTGAGCCTCCGCCGGACCTGCATCGCGGCCGGATGGAATCCGGTCCCATCAGCCTTGCCGCGGCCACAATGCTCACGGGCTGATTTCCCGCTTGGACGGCCCGGCAGGGCGAACCCGATGGTGGCGTTGCCCGCTGAGTGGGAGGCCAGGGCATCCGACTTATTCACCTACGGTTAGTATGACATGAAGATTGACCCCGCCGGATGACTTCCGGAAATGGAGCACTTTTATCCCACCCATCTACCATGAAACTCAACGCCACCGTCGTCGCCCGCGGACTCGTCAAACACTGGAACTATTTCTCGCATCACATCATCGCGAGCCCGGGCATGGCCCATCCGATGCAGGCCTGCTTCGAAGAGTCCTATGTCGTCAGCGGCGCCGCCCGCGCGATGGACCTCCTGGAAGATGCGCGCATGACCGCCATCTGCCGCCGCTTCAACAAGCGCCAGATGCAGTACCAGGGCGTGCACTGGCCGGACATGTACGACATGGGCTACGGCTACAACACCGACGCCAAGGGGATGGTCAACTGCTCCTGCGTCGCGGACAACGCCTCCACCGCCAACGGCATTCTGGAAGGCGTGCGCTGCTTCCCCCACCTGCCGGAAAACAAGGAAGTCCTGGCCAGCGTCAAACGCTTCATCGACCACTGCCTGGAAAAATACCTCACCAACAAGGGCGTGATGGGCGTCGGCGTGCTCAACCACAAGGTCAACCCGGCCGGCATGGAGGAGTACTGGTGCGCCAACGCGCTCTTTGCCGCGACCCTGATCCGTTATGCCACCCTCACGGGCGAGACGAAGTATTTCGATGCCGCCATGCCGCTGGTGGAATACATCAGCACCTACGACTACAAGCATACCCTCTGGGAGGAATGGTCGAAGAGTGCGCCCCAGCAGATCCTGATCTACACGGCGGAGGGCCTCATTGCCGCGCTGGCCAGCCCGGAGATGAAAAAGCGCCTGTCGGTGCCGCTGCGCCACGTCATCCAGTTCAGTCCCAAGGCCGAACCCGAGGCGGTCATTCCCGCCCAGGCCCCGAACCAGGTCCACACCGAGCTGGCCTCGGTCCTCAAGGCCGGCGGCGACACCATCTGGGCGCGCCTCGTGGCCCGCTTCGGGGAGTTCACCGACTGGTTCCACCAGAACCAGATGGCCGACGGTTCCTTCGAGCATCCGGCCAACGACCACTTCCGCTGCTACGAGCCGCTGGTCGCCGGCCTCCTCCTCGACGCCGCCGTGCGCAGCGAAGGCAACGCCTGGCTCGAGTCCGTCGCCGCGAAGCAGCTCCGCTTCATGGCCACCAACGGCGGCAAGCTCTACTACGGGCTCTACGCGAACGACTTTGCCTCGGGCATGGCCTTCCTCTCCTTCTCCACCGCCGGCGAAATTCTCAAACAGCGCGACCCCGCCGCCTGGGAGGCCGCCCTGACCGGCGTCTTCGATCGCGGCGAGGATGTCTGGTGAGCTGACGGTACCGCCAACCCGCCTGCCTGCCATGCAACTCAACGCCACCGTCGTCGCCCGCGGACTCGTCAAGCACTGGAACTACTTCTCGCATCACATCATCGCCCAAACGGATGGCATGGCCCATCCGATGCAGGCCCTCTTTGAGGAAGCCTACGTGGTCATGGGCGCGGCCCGCACCACCGACCTCCTAGGTGATGCAAGGATGACCGGCATCTGCCGCCGCTTCAACGCCCGCATGATGCTATTCCAAGGCGTGCACTGGCCCGAGATGTTCGACATGGGCTACGGCTACAACCGCGACGCCAGTGGCATGGTCAACTGCTCCTGCGTCGCGGACAACGCCTCCTCCGCCAATGGCATGCTCGAAGGCGTCCGCTATTTCCCGCACCTCCCGGAGAATCCGCAGGTGCTGGCCAGTGTGAAGCTTTACCTCGACCACTGCCTGAAAAACTTCCTGACCAGCAAGGGCGTGATGGGCGTCGGCGTGGTCAACCACAAGATCAACGAACCCGGCCTCGAGGAATACTGGTGCGCCGACGCGCTGTTCGCCGCAGCGCTCATCCGCTATGCCGACCTCACCGGCGACGCGAAATACTACGATGCAGCCGTGCCGATGATCGAATACATCAGCACTTGGGATTATAAGCACAACATCCTCGGGGAATGGACCAAAAGCGCCCCGCAGCAGATCCTGCTCTACGCGTCCGAGGGGTTGGTGGCCGCCCTCGCCAGCGCCGAGATGAAAAAACGGCTCATGGTCCCGCTGCGCCACGTCATCCAGTTCAGCCCCAAGGCCGAACCCGAGATCGTCATCCCCGCCCAGGCCCCCAATCAGGTCCACAGCGAACTCGCCTCCACGCTCAAGAGTCGCGGCGACACGATCTGGTCGCGCCTTGTCGCCCGCTTTGCCGAGTTTGCCGACTGGATGCACCAGAATCAAATGGCCGACGGCTCCTTTGAGCATGGGGCCAACGACCATTTCCGCTGCTACGAGCCCGGGCTGGCCTGGCTCCTTCTCGATGCGTCGCAAGACGTCGAGGGTTGCGCTTGGCTCGAGTCCATCGCGGCGAAGCAACTGCGCTTCCTGGCCACCGACGGGGGCAAACTCTACTACGGCCTGCGCGCCAATGATTTTGCGTCGGGGCTGGCCTTGCTCTCCTTTGCCACCGCCGGTGAAATCCTCAAGCAGCGTGACCCTGCCGCCTGGGCAGCGGCGGTCCAAGGCGTCCTCGATCGCGGCGAAGATATGTGGTGAAAACGGCGGGCGCGCCGTTGAATTTCAGGTTTTACAACGCCGGCGCGCGACTTACCGTCCGCTCCTCCTAGCCCCCGGCCCGGGTGGCGGAATTGGCAGACGCAGTAGACTCAAAATCTACCACCGAAAGGTTTGGGGGTTCGATTCCCCCCCCGGGCACCATTCCTCCTATGAGGACCAATGTAGCATACCAGTAGCATACAGAAATGTACCTGATGGTTCGCGGGATGGACTGTCAGACTAGGCCATAACTGCTATTCCCGCCCGCTTACGACCCTCCCCGGTCAACGACAATCGCCCCAGCGTGTTGCTTTATAAGTCTACGCTACTGCGAGTGACTCACTATTAACTTAACCGGATAGCTGTGTAAATCGGCCCCTTCGAGTTCTTCGGCGGTTACTCCAGAGTCCATCAGCATTTTCCGACGCGCTCTTATGAGCGCAGCATCTTCTGGGTCTACTGCGGTCAAGCGACCTGTTGGATCATTCTTGCTCAATAGATCGTCGATCATGTCTTCAGGGCAGCCTTGCGCTGCCAATCCTTCGGCAGACATCTCCGTGAGGCGTGCATTTTCCTGCACATATAGCCGCCGGAGGTGAACGGCGCTAATCTCGACTCCGAATTCGTGAACCCAACTTTCGAGCTGGCGCCAACTATAACCCTTTTGACGCATCACGTAGATGGCGCGGAAATAAGCGGCGATATTGAAGACGCTGGGTGCTTTCTCGGCAGCTACGAGCATGGCCGCTGGTTCGGCAAGTTTGCGCGGTGGAGAAGATGTCTTTTTTGAGGTTCGTTTCTTAGCCATGAGTTACACTTGTCATAGTGTAACATTTCGTGTCTATAATATACTTTTGTGGTCTTAATGGGATAACGTTCAGTGATGAGCTATGGCGGGGCGCATCCCTGACATTGGCTCTGGCGCCTTGTAGGGCTTCATGCGCGAGGGATTGCCAACTCTACTTCGCTCAGCCATATTAACCCACCGCCCGGACTAACACTCACCCCGGTCCCAATCCCGCGTCCCCGTCACCCTTTCCCGCTTGATGGCCCTGTCTGCATGCGATGCAGTGCCCGCCATGTATGCCTATTACCTGTTCCTAGGTCGCGGCGACTGGGGGACCTCGCGCGCGAAGACTTATGACCCCACTTTCGGCGGCAACGTGGCGACGAGCCTGCTGGGCGACTGGGGGCCGCATCGCAAGGGCACGAAGCTGAGCGCGGCGCCGGAGTGGTCGTCGGCCTGGAGCCGCGATACGTGGATCGGGCGCGTCGACTTCCTGGCCGACGTGCTCAAGGCCGACACGCTGGCGCTCTGCATGAACGGCTTCGAGCTGCCCTATCCGAGCGCCCTGTTTTCCGAGGCGGTCGAGCTGGACCACGCCAACGTACGCCTGGATTTCCTGGGCGACGTCCTGGCCCACGCGCGCCGGCGCGGCCTAGGCCTGGTGGCCCAGTTCTGCACGACGGGCCATGCCGAGGGCTACGCCCTGGCGCACCCCGACTGCACCACCATCGGCCCGGATGGCAAGCGCCATGCAACCAACCTCTGCCATAACCACCCGCTGGGCCAGACCTACGCCGAGGGGGTCGCGCGGGAGATGCTGACGCGCTACCCGGGCTTTACCGGCGTGTCGTTCCACCCGCCGGAAAACGCCGTGCCCTGCTGGTGCGAGTATTGTCAGGCCGAATTCAAGCGGCAGATCGGCCGGACCTATGTTCAGGCCGGCGCGCAGGCGATCTCCGATTTCTACTGGACATCCTGCCTGGCCTTCCAGCGCCACCTGGAGGAGCTGGCGCTCTCCCTGGTGCCGGGTGCGGCGGTGTATGCCATCACCATCCCGGGCCGGTTCGAGCAGGATTTCACCGTCGTCGGCCGCGAGATCCCGAAGACGACCACGATCCTGCACTGGGACTACTGGAGCTACGGGCACAAAATCCCGGATGTGCTCCAGAGCCTCCGGCTCTTCCGCTCGCAGGGACACCAAGTGGGTTTTATCCCCACCTCGGGCTGGAGCCTCGACAAGTGCGGTCCGGACTACGGACAGCAGGTGGTCGAGCAGATCCGGGCCGTGCGCGCGGATGGCGTGACCGACCTGATGTATTTCGTCGGCGCCATCTGGCACGAGCCCTCTCTGCGGGCGACCTCGTGGGCGCTGCACGGCGGCGGCGGGTGATGGACCATTTGGGTCGTCTCTAGGCTCCGCGGTCAAGCAAGCGACAAAAGATTTGTTGAACCGCCGAACCCGTTGAACCGAACGTCCAGGAGGGCGGCACGCTGTGCCGCCGTCTGGAAAGGAAACCAGTCAGTTAACTGAGTAGTCGAATGTTTGCGAGACGCCTCATTCTTCAGCCCAACTATGGATATGCCACAGTCAGTATACGGTGAAATCCCATTGATACCATCCGGATATGGGATTGTGAAATCTGCGGGGTAAATTTTTGTTGTGCCATCATGTCGCGGACCAAAGCACGATTCCGGATTTCTTTGAAAGATAACCTCACCGGGCGAGCACTCAAGGTCGAACTCTGGCACTCCGGTTGCCTAGATCGTTACGCCATCCGCCAAAACGGGCGACGCGCACACAACGTGCAGACGGCCAGCCTGTCTTTCATCTTCGCCCGATTGCGGCGCTGGTTGGTGGCGGAAGAAAAGCGATCCTGCCGACAGAGCTGGCCTACACTTAGCGTGTTGGCGGCATCGTCCCATCATATACCTCGACGAGGTACGACAGGAAGTCCCGCCACTCTTCAGGTGGAGTGACCATTATCGTTGAACGCATTTCGTAGGCCCACGTCCGTCCAAAGATGCGCCGAAAGCCCACCATATCATCCCGTTCGACACATGATGCTAGCGCCATCTCATCCACCCTTTTCCTCCATTCCCGTGAACCCTCGGAAACGAATCCGAAGGCGGAACCGCAGGATTTCCAAAGCAGACTTTCCTTGCGGTCATACTCAACGCGCCGCGCCCCCTTCCACTTTGCGTTCCGGTAGTGTGTCCCGCTCTCCAAATACTTCCCGACGTAGTGTCCCATTGCCTCGGCGCAGGTGCGAATTGGGAGCATTTCCACCCGGCCAAATCCGAAGGCTTTACTTACCGCTTTGTTCTCTTTCCAACAATCCCGGAGTTGGGGTGTTGCGCTCGACGAATAGCGCCGCCGCATTTCAACGAAAAGAGGACCTGGTGGATTTCCACGGCGGGGCGCTTGTTCTTGGCACACCTTAAAGGCCGGCCAGTCGAATGCATCCGGTTGCATGTCGAATGCTGTGGCGACCGCGTAGTGATGATGCGCCGTGCCATCGCGCCTGGGCTCAAGGACGCGAACATAACTTAACATCCAGGCGAATTGCCGCTTTCGTGCATCGTTAAACTTTGCAGCAAGCTCCTTCGGCTCTGTGCCAGCGAGCGGGGACAGCGTAAAGAAAGCACAATGTTCACGACCGTAATGATCGAAGAACGCATTGAGATTGTTACGAAGCGCAAATGCTCGCTTTGCCTCTGCCATGGTAGGACGTCCACCGAACTGCTCCCATGTCATCCCGTCATTGCGCACAATCCATTGGCGCCCCTCTCTGTCTAGCCCCGAGCCCTCGCTCAGTGTGTGGGAAGTAACTACGGAAGCATTCCCCGGCGTGCCTTGATATGTGACCGCAGTTTTGCGGATGCGATAAGGCGAGGTGGGGTAATTGTTACTATTTAGACAAGGAAGGCTGGCGGGCGCCGATGCGGGCGCTAGCGCGCCCGCATCCGGCGTCACGCCAGCCCCAATCCCCGAACCGCTTTGAAGGGGCGGTAAAGCGCTGGGCGGGCAGTCTTGGACAGACGCGCGGTCCCGCTTCGCATCGGATTCCGATGCTGACCGCTTGCTGTGCGGCCGATCTCCCTGAGACTGGTCCGCGTTCA
>CAJBES010000299.1 GCA_903952145.1 uncultured Opitutaceae bacterium
CAAGAAACGAGGTGGCGTGAGTGTTGATGGGACCAAGATCGCAGCGGATGCCAGCAAACATTCAGCGGTGAGTTATCAACGGGCCGGAGAAATGATTGCGGCCGATGAAGACGAGGGTGTTGGTGCGCGGGTCGGCACCCCATTCGCGGTCAAACTTGGCGTCGAAGAGCATGTGCACGCCCTGGAAGACGAGGCGCTTGGCGGTGCCCTTGACGGCGAGCACTCCTTTCATGCGGTAGATGTCGCCGCCTTTCACCCGGAGGAGTTCGCTGATCCAATCGTTGAGCCGTTTGCCGTCGAGGTCGCCGGGGGTCGTGATGCCGACGGAGGTGACGGCGTCGCTGTGGGTGTGCGCGGCGTGGAAATCCCGCTGCCAGATCGGTTTCACGATGTCGCCGCCGGCGTAGATGTGCAGCGGGTGTTCGCCGCAGGCTTCGAAGACGAGGTAGTGGCCGGGCTGGTCGATCCTGAGCGGGAACTTGCCGTTACCTTCCGTGAGGATCAGGCGGTTGAGCGCGGTGCCGGGGACGACGGTGTCGCCGGGTTTGAGGCAGGTCTCCCAGTCGGCGAAGATGGGCACGGCCTGCTCGATGAGGGCGGAGTAATCCGTCGCCGTGTCCCCATTTGGAGCGCCCGCAAGCGGGCTGCCTACGGGCAGAATCACGACGTCGAGTTCGTTCGCGTTGCCGTGGTGATGGTGCTCGTGGTCGCAGCCTTCGTGGCTGTGCCCGTGATCATGTTCCTCGTCGCCATGGCCGATCTCAAGCTCGTGGGTGCCGGCGGGCAGCGGGTAGGCGCCGACCCACTCGAAGGGGTATTCCTGCTCGAGAAACTTCGGATCGAGTTCGGTGGCGCGGGAGAGATTAAAGCCGCCGACATCGATGACCTTGTCCAGGGCGATCGCGGCATTCCGGGTGCGGTGGATCTTCGCGACGGCGTTGATGCCGTGGAGGCGCGTCTCCAGCGCTGCGAGGTCAGCCGGGGCGACTAGGTCGGTCTTGTTGAGCAGAATGACATCGGCGAAGGCGATCTGCTTCAGGGCCTCGTCGTCGGTGCCGAGGTGCAGGGAGATGTGCTTTGCGTCCACGAGGGTGACGATGGCGTCGAGGCGGAAATTGGCCTTCATTTCATCGTCGGTGAAGAAGGTCTGGGCGACGGGTCCGGGGTTGGCCATGCCGGTGGTCTCGATGAGGATGGCATCGAGCCGGTCCTTGCGCTTGAGCAGGCGGCCGAGGATGCGGATGAGGTCGCCGCGCACGGTGCAGCAGATGCAGCCGTTGTTCATCTCGAAGAGCTCCTCGTCGGAGGAGATGACGAGCTGGTTGTCCACGCCGACCTCGCCGAACTCGTTCTCGATGACGGCGATCTTTTTGCCGTGCTGTTCGGTGAGGATGCGGTTGAGGAGGGTGGTCTTGCCGGCGCCGAGGAAGCCGGTGAGGACGGTGACGGGAATGGGTGCGATGGGCATCAGAGGACGGAGAGCTGGGAGGCTGTTAGCAGGCCAGCAAAGCCGTGAACGACGGGTTTGCAACCCGAGGTCGCGGGTAGGCCACCGGGAGGGCAACTGGCTCCGGCGTGGGTGCCGGACCACCGCTCAAAACCGCCATTGTGCGCTGGCGGCGAGGCCGAGGTCCCATTTGTGGAAGTCTGCGATGAGCGCCTCGGAACTATCGCGGCGGTCATAGCCACCGGACAACCGCAGTTCCGCCTGCCGGGATAGGGCGTAGATCAGGGCGACCCGGCCGGACTCATGCCAGTCCGTGCGATTGCGGCCGGAGTTGGTGTAGCGACTGGCGTATACGCGCAGGGCGGGCTGGAGGTGCCAGCGGGATCCGACGGGCTGGTCGAACAAGGCGAAGAGACCCTGTTCGGCCCGGTCGTTCCAGCCCTCGGGGAGCAGACCGAAGGAATCCGTGCGGGAAAACCGGGCGGCACCCTCGAGGCCGACCGCGAGGGTGCGCCGGGAGGTGAGGACCCAGTGGTGGAAGAGCTGCCATTCCAGCGCGGCTTCCTCATAGAAAACGCGGTTGGTGGCTTTGCTGCGCAGGGTCGCGCCGCGCAGCGTGACCCCGGCGAGCCAGTGCTCTCGCCGCCAGTCGGTGCGGAGGTGCGCCCCGATCAGGTCGAAGTCGTTGCGATCGATCTCCAGATAGTTCACCTTCTGCTTGACGCCGGTGATATAGCCGTAGCGGTAGGCCTGCCCCTTCACCCCAGTCTCCCAGCCCAGTTCCCCACCCCAGCGCGGCTGTCGGCGGGAGTGCCAGGTGACGCCGGCCTGCGCCGAGGTGATGGTGGAAAAAGTCGGGTTGGTCTCGACAAGGGTCGCATTCGAGGTGCCGGTGATCTCGAGTTCGGTCCAAAGGTCGAAAGTTCGCGCGCGGGGCTTTTCCAAGAGCAGATATTGCGGCCCGACATCGTCCAACTCGCCGGCAAACAGTTCGGGCACCTGCGTTCCCACGGGCGCATCTGCGGCGGTGGCAGACAGGGCAAGCCAGACCAGCCCCAGCAGCAGCAGGCAACCCGACAGGGCGGGCGGAGCGGATGCGCGACGTTTCATGGAGTGGGAGGGGAGATCGTGATGCGGGCCTTTTGCTCGCCGGTGCCGCCGGCGGCGACGGCTACAAAATGCTGGGCCGGCAGATCGGCGTAGGTCACATCGGTCACGAAGTTGACCAGTCCTGGCTGCACGGCCTGGCCGGTGTTGGGCAGCGGGGCGAGCCGGCCGAGTTCGCTGACCAGACGCACGGTCGAGCCGGCGGGAAAGTGCACGTCGCGCAGGGCGAGGGTGCGCGCACCGAGGTTGATTTCCGTGAAGCCGTTGAAGCGCAGGGTCTGCGCCTCGATGAGGTTGACGGCGGTGGTCTGGAATACGGCGGGGGCGGACTGGTTGGCAAAAGTCAGATTTTGCAGACGGGCAGTATCGCCGGCGTCGGCCCAGAAATCGCCGCCGAGGGCGAAGCTGGCGCTGGTGATGGCAATGTTTACCGCGAGGGCGGCGAAGGCCCCGCGGTCCGTGCGCATGGTGCCGCCGGTGATATCGATCCGGCCGAGAGGGGCGTGGAGATTGATGGCGCTCGGCACCACGATGTCGGCGCCAATCGGGGCACCGGCATGGAGGGATTCGGATCGGAGCAACAAGTCAGCGTTGTGGGGTTGGAGCAGCAGGCCGCCGGTGGCGTTGCTGATGACTCCACCGGTCAGGGACAGGGTGCTGCTGGTGTCGATATAGAAGGTGGTGCCGGCAGGCTGGCTGGAAAATTCGGCGAGTAGCGTCGCGCCGTCCGGCACGTTGACCTGCGGCGAAAAGATGCGGACGTAGCTGATTCCGGCGAGATCGGTGAAGCGGGTGGAGCCGGCGAAGCTGATGAAGTCTTTGCCGACGAGGTTGAAGGTGTCCACACCCCAGCCGGCCAGACTGAGGGTGGGCGACATGATGGTGACCGATTCCGCGAGCAAGCCGGAGATGAGAATGTCGGATTCCTTGTTCAGGAACAGGCTCTGGCTGGCCGGCACGAGGAGCGGGGCCCGGAACAACCGGTTGTCGGGCAACTGCGAGCTGTTGAGCACAACGGGGCTGTTGAGGGCGAGCCGCTGGTGGGTGGTGAAATCGCCGACGAGATTGTCGTCCGCATCCGGTCCGGAGGCCTCAATGCCGTTGACCTGGGTGTCACTGGTGGCGGTGAAGACAAGGAAGCCGGTGGCGACGTATTTGCCCTGGCCGACGGAGCGGCGCTGGCCCTCGATGGCCTGCTCGATTTTCGCCTGTGAGGGAAGCGGGCGGGAGAAGCCCTGAATGAGACGGGAGTTCCTCACCTGCTGGGCGAGGTCAAAATGCAGGACGGGTCCCGGGGCCCCGAGGCCGCCGCCCGCGGGGCGCACGAAGGTCATCTGCCCCGCATCGAGCTTCTGCTGCGCCCCGCTGGCGAAGTCCACCTGCGCGCGGCCTTCGAGCACGAGGAGCTTGAACCCGCCGTCCGGCGTGGCGGCGGCGATGATGGTGGTGCCAAGGACAGAGGCCGAGGCAGAGGGCGAGTGAATGGTGCCGCCGCCGCGACCCGTGGGCGAATGGAAGAGCAGGCTGCCGCGCTCCAGTTGCAGCGCACGGGTGGCCCGGTCAAAGGCGAACAGGGTGTTGGCCCCGAGCCGGGTGATGGTCCCGTCGGCCGCCTCAAGCTCGGCGCGGGACTGGCGGCCGGTGCGCAAGCGGTCGGGTGATTGCAGCTTGAGGCGCACGGTGGCGCGTTCCGTTTGACCGGAGGGCATGGCGATGCGCGTGACGTCGTTGACCGCCTCAATCACGACGGATTCTTCGAGCGGGATGGGGGCGGCGGCCTGGGCTGCCACAGCGAGCAGGACAAGCAGAAGGGAACGGGTCATGGGGCGGGAAAGTGGCGGGTTATTTGGTATCGAGCCGGTAGGTGCCGGTCCAGCCGGCCGGCGGGTGCTGGGCATAACTTCGTGCGACGGCGGCCCGTTCGCAAAAAAAATCCGCGTAAGGACCGGCGATGGCCGCAAGCTCAGCGCAGGAGTCGGCCGCCGCGGCAAAATTGCCTGCGAACCATTGGGCCTGAGCCGCTTCGGCGCGGGGCAGCCACGCGGGTGCGGGTGCGGTCAGGAGCCCAAGTGGCGTGAACAGGCCGACCGCCTCCCGCTTGCCCTTGAGCAGGGTGGGACCGAGCGGTAGAAACCGGTGGGTGGGGGCGAGGAGATCGCGGACAGTTGCGCTGACCAAAATGCCGGTGCCGAGCTGGCGGTTGGCCGACTCGAGCCGTGAGGCGACATTCACCACGTCGCCGAGCACCGTGAATTCCATGCGCTGCGGATGGCCGACATTGCCGACCATGGCGAAGCCATGGTGCAGGCCGATCCCGATGTGCATGGGCGCGCGATCCTCGCGGCCGATCCAGGCCTGGTTCAGCCGGGCGACGGCCGCCTGCATGGCGAGGGCGGCGTCGACGGCGCGCCCCGTGTCGGTGGCGGGCCCGGCCGTGCGGGTGTCGCCCCAGACGGCCAGCACCGCATCGCCGATGAATTTTTGCAGGGTGCCACCCTGCGCCAGCACGCAGTCTACGACGGCCTTGAAATACTCGTTCAACTGCGCGACCAAGGCCTCGGGCTGCGCGGTTTCCACCCAGCCCGTGAACCCGCGCAAATCGGCGAACAGCACGGTGACGGCCCGGCGTTCGCCCCGCAGGGCCTGGCTGAAGGCCTCCGGCTGATCGGCGATGACCTGGGCGACTTCCTCCGACACGTAGCGGGCCAGCACGCCGCGGATGCGCCGGCGTTCCCGCTGTTCCGCGATGAAGCGAACCCCCACGCCGCCACCCGCCGCGACGAGCCAGGCGGCGAGCGGCGCGATCACGGGCAGCACGAGGCCGGTGGTGGAAAAGAGCCCAAGCGAAAGTCCGCCCCAGCCCAGCACCCCGCCGGCGACCACGGCGAGTTGCCGTGAGATTTGGCGGGAAACGAAGGTCGTGAGCGCACCGCTGAGCGCGAGCACCCACACGCAGGCGAGACCGGCGGCGCGACCCAGCGGTTGGAGCGGACCATTGCCGAGCAGGGTTTCGAGCGCTTGGGCCTGGGCTTCGACTCCGGGCATGCGACCGAACGGGGTGACGTGGTAATCCTTGAAGCGGATTTCTGAGAGCGGACCCACCCAGACAATGCAGTCGCGGAACAGCCGGCCCGATTGCAGCCAGGGTCCGTTCCACCGGTCCGGCAGGAAAATGTCCTCGATGGGCAGCGTCGGGATGGTGCCGGCGGGCCCGCGGAAGTCGATGTAACCGGACCGCTCTGGTGCCTGCGGCTGCGCGGCCAGCGCCCCGGCGAAGGCCAGGGAAGGCAGCCGGGAGCCGCCTACGGGCAGATCACCGCCAAGCAATTCTCCCGGTTGCAGCAGGGTGTTCAACCGACGGAGGACGCCGTCATCGTCGGGCCAGACATTGGCGTAGCCGGTCCGGCCGCCATTGGCGGCGAGAAAAACCTCGCGCGGCTCGACCAGTGTCACCGTGCCTTCGCCCATCGCCGTGTGAC
The DNA here is from genome assembly GCA_903952145.1 of uncultured Opitutaceae bacterium. Classification (GTDB taxonomy): domain Bacteria; phylum Verrucomicrobiota; class Verrucomicrobiia; order Opitutales; family Opitutaceae; genus UBA2377. The sequence continues at coordinate 6,034 of CAJBES010000299.1, forward strand.
CTTCCTGCCACCATGACGCAAGCACGACGGGAGCTCCGGGTTCGGCCAGCACGCGGGCCATGTCGGCGTCGCCGGCAGTTTCAGCTGCGAGCACGATGTCGAAGACAATCAGACGGGCACCGCTGGCGCGGAGGCGGCGGACCAGCTGCACGAAGATCTGCCGGTCCCAGGGCCACGGTGCCGCCATGGCGGCGAGGGCCGGTTCGCGCGCGGCCTCGACCGGGGCCCGTTCAGCGATGGTGAAGCTGGAATCCGCCACGCCCACGATGACGGAGTTTGCTTCTGTGCGGGCCGCTCCGCGGACCTGATAACGCAGATCGAGGGTTATCTGCTCAGCGGTATCGAGCCACTCCCACTGCAGGCTAAGGGTCGCCGCGCCCAGCAGGGCGATGGCGAGTGCCAGCCAGGCCAGACGCTGGTGGCGTGTGATCGCAGACGGGCGGAGCGAGAACGGGGGATTGGTCATGAGTGCCAGCGCCATGCGGCAACGCAACGCCCGGCGGCAAGCCCGCTGATATGGGTCGGATGCGGGTGGGCAGCGGCCAGAATGCGCATGAGGGAGACAATGAATTAGCGCCCGCCAAGGCGAGTGCGGAAAGCACGCACGCCGGCCCAAAATCAGTCGTGCTCGTGGGCCGTGGAAAACGTGAAGGTGATGGCGGTGAACACCGTGCCGTTGAAATCGAGGTGCCGGATCTCGCCGGAAAACCCGGGGGTGGTTTTCAACCAGTCGGCCTGCCCCTCGAATTGCGCGGTCGCGCCGACGGTCTCGCCGGTGGCGGCGTTGGCGACGGGCCGGAGGGTGAGGGTGCGGGCCGCCCCGCCGGCCTGCACGGCAAGTTCGATCGCCGGCATGGCGGTGCGGACGAAAACTTCCGCGTGGGCATCAAGCGTGTAGAGGGAGAGCGTGCCGGACGCGGCATCGTGGACGAGTTCGACGTTGAACTGGTGCGACCCGATTTCGATGAGCGTGCCACCATGCGGGGCGGTGTGGGCGTGGCCAACGTGGGCCGGGGCGTGATCGGGATGGTCCGTGTGCGCCGGCTTTTGCCCGCAGCCAGCGAGGGCGCCGGCGAACAACAGCGTCAGGATGATGCGAACAGGATTGGCCATAGAAAAACGTTGCCGGGTTCGGACGGTGAGGGCGAATCCGGTCTTCAGAAACGGTGGGTCCACGCGCCCTTGAGTGAGGTCTCGTTGGATATCGGGCGTAGGCCGGCACGGTCGGTGTCGTAACCCTGGTTGATGACGAAGAAAACCTCGTTGCCGGGTTGCATGATCCACTTCAGCCGGAAGTTCACGCCCAGCGAGTCCGAGAGGTTGTCGTATTGGGCCAGGAGACTGAGCTGCAGGTCGGGACTGAAGGAACATACCGCCTTCACGGACCCGGAGCGCACCTGAAAATCGCCCTGGGGCAGCCGGATGTCGCGGACGCGGGCGTCGAGGCCGAACTCAAGGCGGCGGGACGCGCGGAGTCCGAGCTCCAGCTCGGTGTCGTCCATGTCGCCGGTGAGGTAGGCTCCATGCCGCCAGCGCAGTTCGGCGTTGCAGGGCCGCGAGTTGGTGGTGCCAAACTGGACTTGAAAGGTTTCGCCACCATGGTGCCCGACCGGGATGACAATGCCCGGGCGGATGGCATAGGGCACGGCGTAATCCTCGCGCCGGTGATTGAGCCCGATATTGGCCCAGTCACCGTGCGGGTTTTCGGCATAGCAGCCCACCCAGATAACGTCGTCGAGCAGGCGTCCATCCAGATCGGTGATATGGTCGGTCTCGAAGTAGGCTTGGATGGACTGGAGCTGCGTGGTCTCGGGCCGCCAGCTGTAGGCGTGGTTGGTATAGAAATCCTGGATGCCGGTGCGGGAGACAAAGCCCAGCGCCGGGTCATAGCGGTCTTCCACGCGGTTGCACACCCAGGAGAAGCTGAACGGCTCATTGGGGTAGTTGGCCCAAAAGGTGGTGGTGGTGCCCTTGCCGCCGGCCCGGTCGGAATCCGTCACCTGCACGGAACTCCGCACACTGAGCGACCGGTTGCCGGGCAGGTGGCTGTTCACGTAGCTTACATCGAGGCCGAGCAGGGAATTGTCCCCGCCGCCCCGCGGGTCGCCGTGCGTGGCGACCACCCCGATGCTTGATTCCGAGAATACCTGGCGGGTGAAGCGGCTGACAAAGAGATTCCGGGAGCCGATGCCGGCGTGCTCGTCGGTCTGCACATCGAGCACCCCGAGCGTCCAAGGGCCGGCGCGTCCGGTCAGCTTGGCGCCGCCGAGCAGGCCGACCTTGGTGCCATCCTCGGCCAGGCCGATGCGGCGCGAGAAAAAGGGCAGCGGGTCCTGCAGGATGCCGCCAAAGGTGAAGAGCGGGGCGTCCTGGGTGAAGAAGGAGCGTTTCTCGGGGAAGAACAGCGGAAAGCGCCCGAGATTGACCTGGCGTTCGTCAACCTCGGCGTCGGCGAAATCGGTGTTGATAGTCAGCGTGGCGGCGAGCGAGGGCGTCGCATGCCAGACCAGATCGAGGCCGGGCTTGAGCTCGGTGGCCTTTTCACCGGCCAGCGGGCGCGAACGGTGGGTGGCGCTGGCGAAGGGTTTGAGTTCGAGGCCGTGGCCCTGGTGCAGACCGGTGAGACCGCGCAGTTCGCCCAAATCGGGCAGGGCGACCGTCGATTTGGCCCGGGAAAAACCGGACCAGCGCATGACTTCCTGCTTGCGGCGGACGGCGCGGCCGATGTTGAGGCCCCACGTGGAACCGGCGGGATCGAACGAAAGCGATTTCACCGGCAGGGCGAATTCCGCACTCCAGCCGCCAGCGTCGCGGGTGACCCTGCCGTGCCAGAGCCCGTCCCAATCGGCGTTGGGCTGGTCCTTGTCCTGGATGAGACCGTCATGTTTACCGCCGGCCGCGGTGAGCGCGAAGTAATACCCGTCGTTCTGGCGGTGAAAGGTGTCGAGCACGACGCGCACGAGGTCGTCGGAGCCGTTGTCCTGGTCCCGCTGCATGGAGTAGGCGCGGATGCCGGCGAGGCCGGCCGAGTCGTGGCAGCGGATGGCCACGTAGAGGTTGTCCGGATCATAGGTGACCCAGAACTCGGTGCGCTCGGTCGGTTCGACGTTTTCCAAGGGTGTAATCTGGCGGAACGCATCGCTGTGTGCCGCCCGTCCCCAAGTGGCATCGTCCAGCACGCCATCGATGACCGGCGGGTGCAGGGTCGGAGAAACTTCGATGGCCGGCACAGCACTGCCGGTCGCCGCCCCGCTGCAAAGCAGCGCCAAGCAAAGCCGGGGGAGGGCGATCAGGTGTCGCCGGATGGCGACTCGAGGGGGAAACTGCATGCGACGGAGTTGGACTGATTGCATATGATAACGACCGTCATGGCCAGCAGTTACAGGCGGGACGGCAGATAGCTGCGATGAACGGCGCAAATGGGGGTTCGAGTGCCGCCGGCTGCAGTCGCTCGCGGTGGGCCTAAGCATGCGACCTTTCAAAACTGTAAGGTTCGGGCAAGGGCCGGGAAGGGTGGGTGTGCGACAGTGGGGGCTCTTCGCAACAGCAACCTCAACCAGAACAGCCACTATGCAGTTCCTCATAAATTCCCAGACCCGCCGCCGCGCTGCCGCGTATGCAGCCGGTTTGATCGCCGCGGGCAGCCTCGTGTGGGCCGCCACCGCGTTGGAGACCAAGCCCGCCACACAAATACCCGTGAAAATCGACGACAAGCCCGTCGCAACCGCCGGATCGCTCCTCGGCCCCAGTTATGCGCCCATCGTGAAACGGGTTGCCCCGAGTGTGGTGAAGGTGCTCGTGACGGAACGGGCGAAGAATATCCCGGTCGCCGACCTGCCGCCGTTTTTTAACAACCCCGCCTTCCGAGAATTTTTCGGCGACCAGTTTGGCGGACCGCAGCCGGGCCGGCAGGGTCGGCGCGGCATGATGCAGCAACCGCCGCAAGAAGGGCTCGGCTCCGGGGTCATCGTCAGTGCCGACGGCTATATCCTCACCAACAACCATGTCGTGCGCGGGGCGGATACGATCAAGGTCACGCTCACCGACGGACGCGAACTGGCCGCAAAGGTGGTCGGCACCGATCCGCAGACCGACCTGGCGGTGGTAAAAGTTGACGCGAAAAACCTGCCGGCGATCACGTTTGCCGACAGCGACCGCGTCGAAGTGGGCGACCGTGTGCTCGCCGTGGGCAATCCCTTCGGCATCGGGCAGACGGTGACGAGCGGCATGGTCAGCGGGCTGGGGCGGGCGACCTTCGGGCTCGACTATGAGGATTTCATCCAGACCGACGCGGCCATCAACCCGGGCAATTCGGGTGGCGCGCTGGTCGACGCCGAGGGCCGGCTGGTGGGGGTCAACACCGCGATTCTCAGCCGGAGCGGCGGTTCCCAAGGCATCGGCTTCGCCATTCCCGCCAATCTCGCGCGCAACGTCATGGAACAGCTCGCGAGCACGGGCAAGGTGGTGCGCGGCTATCTGGGCGTCTCGATCCAGAACCTCACCCCGGTGTTGGCGGAACAGTTCAAGCTTCAGGCCAACAAGGGGGCTTTGGTGGCCGAGGTCGTGCCGGACGGCCCCGCCGCCAAGGCCGGCCTGCAGGACGGCGACCTGATCACGGAGTTCAATGGCAAGACCGTGGTCGATGCGCGGAACCTGAAGCTCACGGTGGCAAGCATTGCCCCGGGCCAGAAGGTCCCTGCGCAGATCCTGCGCGACGGCAAGATGATCGCGGTCGATATCCGGATTGCAGAACGTACCGGCGAGCGCAGTTTCGCCCGGAATGAGGGCGGCGCGGTGGCGCCGGATGAAGACAACGGCACCCTCAACGGTGTGGGCGTCGGTGATCTTGATCCCCAGGCACGCCGCGAGTTCGACGTGCCGGCCCGGGTGCGCGGGGCGCTCGTGACCAATGTCGACCCGGCCTCAGCGGCGGCCGCGGCGGGACTGCAGCCGGGCGACGTGATCCAGGAGATCAACCAGCACCCGGTGAGGAGTGCCGACGATGCGGTGAAACTCACCGAGAAGACCGAGTCAAAAAAGACGCTCCTGCGGGTCTGGAGCCAGGGCGGCTCGCGTTTCGTCGTGGTCGATGAGACCACCCCCGCCGATGCGTCGTAATCCTTTTGGGGCGGTTTAGCAGCTGGCGAAGCTCCGGGCCCCCGGCCCGGAGCTTTTCGCCTTCTGACCGCACTTAGGACTTTCGCGGCCCCGCCATATCCCGCAGACTCTCTGCATTGCCATGCGTGTGCTTGTAGTTGAAGACGATGCCAAGATTGCCTCCTTCGTGGTCAAGGGCCTGAAGCAGGAGGGCTATGGCGTCGACCACGCGCCCGACGGGGATACCGGTCTCGCCCTGATCGCAACAACCACCTACGACGCCGCGGTCATCGACGTGATGCTGCCCGGCCTTGACGGCCTGAGCCTGGTGAGGCGGATGCGGGCTGCGCGGGCGACCCTGCCGGTGCTGTTCCTGAGCGCACGGGCGAGCGTCGAGGATCGCGTGTGCGGCCTGCAGGCGGGCGGCGACGACTACCTGACAAAACCGTTCGCCTTTGCGGAACTTTCGGCGCGGTTGCGGGCGCTCATCCGCCGGGCGAGCCGCGCGCCCGAGGCCACCCGGCTCACGGCCGGCGATGTGACGCTCGACCTGGTGGCGCGAGAGGTGACCGTGGCGGGCCGGCCGGTGGAACTGCAGCCGCGGGAGTTTGCGCTGCTCGAGTTCCTGCTGCGGCACCCGGGCCGGGCGGTCACGAAGACGATGATCCTGGAACACGTGTGGGACTACAGTTTCGACCCGCAGACCAATGTCGTGGATGTGCTGATGTCCCGCCTGCGCAGCAAAATCGACCCGGAGAAAACGCGCATCGAAACCCTGCGCGGTGTCGGCTATGTCCTTCAAAACACCGTTTAACCGGCTCCGGCGTTCGCTCGCCCTGCGGCTGAGCCTCTGGTTCGCCGCGCTCTTTGCCATCGGCTTCTCGGCGATCTTCGCGCTGCTTTACTGGACGCTGGGCCGCGAGTTGGAGACGCGCGACTACGAGGCCTTGCAACTGCGGTTGCAGCAATACGCGGACATCTACGAGGCCAACGGCCTGCAGGGCCTGCGGGAGCGCGTCGCGGAGGACAGCCAGGGGCCGCATGTGCGGTCGCTGTTCCTCCGGCTCGTCGGGCCGAATGGCGGCTCCGTGTGGGGCAAGATTCCGCCCGACTGGATCGAGTCGGATGTGCAGCGCGTGGCGGTGCCCTTCGGCTGGGTCGAGCAGCGCAACTACAAGCTGCGGGTGCCGCGCGATGCGGAACAGGATCTCACGGTGGTGTCGCGCGCCCTGGCCGACGGCGACCTGCTCCAGGTGGGCCGCAGCAGCGACAACCGCGCGGTGTTGCTGGCGCCGCTGCGCCGCACGTTTCTCTGGATCGGGGGCGCGGTCGTCCTGATCGGGTTCGGCGCGGGCTACCTGGCGGCGCGGCGGGCGACGCGACCGTTGCGCGACGTGGTGACGACGGCGCGGCGGATCATCACGACGGGCGCGCTGGATGCACGCGTGCCGTCGCCGCGGCGGGATGACGACGTGGCGGAGCTCGTGCGCGCGTTCAACACCGTGCTCGACAAGAACGCCGGGCTCGTGCGCGCGATGCGGGAATCATTGGACAACGTGGCGCACGATTTGCGGACGCCGCTCACGCGCCTGCGGGGCACGGCGGAACTCGCCCTGCAGCCGGCCGGAGGCGCCGGCGCGCAGACGGAGGCACTGGCGGACTGCGTGGAGCAGGTTGACGACGTGCTGAGGCTGTTGCGCGCGCTGATGGAGATTTCCGAAGCGGAGGCCGGCATGATGAAGCTAGACCGGAGTGCATGCGATCTGGGTGAACTGGCCCGTGCCGCCGTCGGGCTCTATGGCGAAGTGGCGGAAGCCAAGCCGGTGGCACTGGGGGTGGAGGTGACAGGGAAGGTGCCGGTGTTTGCGGACGCCACGCGGCTGCGGCAGGCGATCGCCAATCTCGTGGACAACGCGGTGAAATACACGCCGGCCGGCGGGCGCGCGCTGGTGCACGTGACTGCGGCGGGGGCGGAGGCGGTGCTGGCGGTGAGCGATACCGGTCCGGGCGTGCCGGTCGAGGAACAGTCGCGAGTGTGGGAACGGCTCTATCGGGGCGATACAAGCCGGTCGCAACGGGGCCTCGGGCTCGGGCTGAGCCTGGTGCGCGTGATCGTCGAGGCGCACGGCGGACGGGCTACGCAGCATAATGCTGCGACCGGCGGCGCGGTGTTCGAGGTGCGGTTGCCGCTGTTGGCGCCAAAGGAAGCCGGCGCTCCGGTGTGACCGGTTCCGGTGCTATAGACGGACTTGGCGGAGGCGGAGGGCGTTGCAGACGACGGTGATCGAGCTGAGGCTCATCGCGGCGCCGGCGACCATCGGCTGGAGCAGCCAGCCGCAGAGCGGGTAAAACGCGCCGGCGGCGAGCGGGAGGCCGAGCGTGTTGTAGGCGAAGGCCCAGAAGAGGTTCTGCCGGATGTTGCGCAACACGGCGCGACTGAGATGGACGGCGCGCACCAGCGCCTGTAGATCGCCTTTCACGAGCACCAACCCGGCACTGTGCATGGCCACGTCGGTGCCGGTGCCCATCGCGATGCCGACGTCGGCGGCGGCGAGGGCCGGGGCGTCGTTGAGGCCATCACCGGCGAAGACGACGCGTTCGCCGCGGGCCTGGTGCTCACGCACGAGTTCCTGTTTGCGGGCGGGCGTGACATCGGCGTGAAAACCGTCGAGGCCGAGTTTTCCGGCCACGGCCTGCGCGGTGGCGGCGCGGTCACCCGTCACCATGTAGACTTTCAAACCGAGGCGGCGCAGCTCGGCGATCGCGTCGGGCGTGGATGGTTTGATCTGGTCGGCCAAGGCAATAATACCGGCGCTTTGTCCGCCGACGATAATTGCAACAAGCGTAGCGCTGGGGTGCAGGTGGAGCGACCTGTCCCCCAGACGTCCAGTCGCGTTGGGCCCAACGCGTCCCACCTCGATGACCCTTCCCCCGATGGTGGCACGGACGCCGAAGCCGGGGGTGGCGTCGAAGTCGGTGGCGGGAGCAAGGGCGAGTCCGCGCTTTTGCGCTTCACCGACGATTGCGCGGGCGAGCGGGTGCTCGCTCGGCGACTCAGCGGAGGCGGCGAGGTGCAGCAGTCCGGCTTCCGTAAAACCAGCGGCAGACTCGATGGCCACCACCTGCGGCCGGCCCTCGGTGAGGGTGCCGGTCTTGTCGATGAGCAGGGTCGTTGCCGCAGAGAGACGCTCGAGCGCGGCGGCATCCTTTACCAGCACCCCGGCCTGCGCGCCGCGGCCGATGCCGGTAACAAGCGAGACGGGGGTGGCGAGGCCCAGGGCACAGGGGCAGGCGATGATGAGAACCGAGACGGCATTCAACAGGCCGAGGAGCCAGCCGCGCTCGGGCGTGAGGAAGCCCCAGGCAAAAAAAGCAACGATGGCGATCGCGAGCACGACGGGCACGAAGAACGCCGACACGCGGTCGGCCAGCCGGGCGATGGGGGCTTCGCTCTCGATGGCCGATTCGACGAGACGGACGATCTGCGCAAGCAGGGTATCGGCGCCGACGCGCTCGGCGCGGAAAACGAAGGAACCGGTGGTGTTGAGCGTGCCGGCACTGAGCTTGTCACCGGCGGTCTTCGCCACCGGCAGCGGTTCACCGGTGAGCATGGACTCGTCAACCTCGGCGCCGCCCGCGAGCAGCACGCCGTCCACGGGCAGGTGCTCGCCGGGTCGGACACGCAGGCGGTCGCCCGGTTGGATGGCGGCGGCGGGCACATCCTCCTCGGTGTCGTCGGTGCGGACGCGGTGGGCGACCTTCGGGGCTAGGTCCATCAGGCCGCGAAGCGCGGCATCGGTGCGGGCATGGGCGCGCTGCTCGATGATCTGGCCCAGCAGGACGATGGTGGTGATGAAGGCGGTGCCTTCGAAGTAGACCGGCCCGCCGTGATGCGAGAAATATTGCGGCGGGAAGGATTCCCAGAACACCACGGCGGCGAGGCTGTAGAAATACGCCGCGCCGGTGCCGGTGACCGTGAGCGTGAACATGTTGGTGTCGCGCGCGACGATGGACCGCCACCAGCGTCGGATGAAAGGGGCGCCGCACCAGAAGAACACCGGCGTGGTGAGGACGGCCTGCAACCAGGCGGAGTCGCGCATGGTGAGGTGGTCGTAGAGGTCGCGCCAAACCATCGGCCCCATGGAGAGGAACAGCACAGGCAGCGTGAGCGCCACGGCGACACGGAACCGGGGCCACAGGTGGCGTTCATGGGGGAGACCCATGTAGACAGGTTCGTCGGGGGCGGGCGGCCTGGCGGCCGGAGCGGGGGCGGGGGGCATGATCAAGGGCGCGGTAGTTTGCGTTCATGAAGCCACGCAAAAATCACCGGCGTGACGACCAGAATATGGATGAGGCTCGAAAGCATGCCGCCGACCACCGGGGCGGCCAGCGGTTGCATGATCTCGACGCCGGTGCGCCGACTCCAGAAGATTGGGAGCAGCGCCGCCACCGTTGTGGCCACGGTCATGACCTTGGGCCGGAGCCTGAGGCGTGCGCCTTCCTTGATGGCAGCGAGGAGCTCGGTCCGGGTGAGGTTTGGTTGTAGGGCGGGGTCGCCGAACCCCGCCTTGCGTTTGGTCGCGATGGCCTGCTGCACCGCCTCCTCCAGATAAACGACCATGATGACACCGGTCTGGATGGCCGTCCCAAAGAGGGCGATGTAGCCGACCCAGACGGCGACGCTGAAGTTGAACCCCATCCACGCCTGCAGCAGCACCCCGCCGGTGAGAGCGAAAGGCACGGCGAGGATGACATGGGCGGCCTCGGCGACGGACCGAAAGGTCATCACGAGCAGCGCGAAGATGATGAGGATGACCGCGGGGAAGACGTAGAGCAGCGTCTGCCGTGCGCGGAGCTGGTGCTCGTATTGGCCGGAATACTCGATGGACATGCCGGGCTCCAAGCGGATCTCATTTCCGATCCGCTCCTTGATGTCGGTGACGAAGCCGCCGAGGTCGCGGTCGCGCACGTTGGCTTGCACAAAGACGCGCAACCGGCCGTTTTCCGACGCAATCTCATTGGGGCCCACCACACGCCGGATGTCCGCCACCTGGCGGAGCTGGACGGCGGTCCCGGAGGGCGTGGGCAAGGGCAGGTCGCCGAGCCGGTCAATGTCGCCCCGGTCGGCCTGGGCGAGACGCACCTGCAGCGGCCAGCGCTCGCGGCCCCGGATGGTGGTGCCGACGGTCGTGCCGCCGATCCCGGCCTCGACGTAGCGAAACACCTCCTGCACGCTGAGGCCGAAGCGGGCGAGTTGGTCGCGGCGGACTCCGATCTCGAGGTAGGGTTTGCCCTGCACCCGGGACGGCGCGACACCGGTCGCACCTTGGATGCGGTTGATCACGCGTTCGACCTCGAAGGCCTTCTGCTGGAGCGCGTCGAGGTTGTCGCCGAAGATCTTCACCCCGACCTGCGCGCGAATGCCGGTGCTGGTCATGAGGATCCGGTTCTCGATGGGCTGGAGGAAGCCGGGCACATAGCCGGGGACGTCCATGAGCTTGGCGGAGAGGTCCGCGATGATGGAAGCCTTGGTCGTGCCGGCCGGCCATTCGCGCTCGGGCTTCAGCATGATGGTGGTCTCGATCATCTCGACCGGGGCCGGGTCGGTGGCGGTCTCGGCGCGGCCTAGCTTGCCGGCGACGGAGGCGACTGCGGGGTGCCCGCTCATGACCTTGTCCTGCCAGGCCATGATACGCTGCACCTCGGTGAGGGACGTGGCCGGAAGCAGGACGGGCATGAAAAGCAGCGAGCCCTCCTCCAGGGTGGGCATGAACTCACTGCCGAAACCCTGGGTATGGCGCGCCACAGCAGCCGGAAGCCGGGTGTTTATGCTTCGCGGCAGGCCGAAGGCGATGACCAGGCAGGCGGCCAGCAAGCCCCCGGCCAGGGCGAGCACCGTCCGTCGGTGTGAGAGTGCCCACTCAAGCGTGGGGTCGTAGATCCGCAGGAGAATCCGCATCAGCCAGTTCTCGCTCTCCGGCTTGAAGGGGCCGCGCACGAGCAAGGTGCAGAAGACTGGCACGGCGGTCACAGCCAGCAGCACCGCGCCGATCAGGGCGAAGGACTTCGTGTAGGCGAGGGGGTGGAAGAGTTTGCCCTCCTGGCCGGTCAGGAGGAACACCGGCACAAAGGCCAGGATGATGACCAGCATCGAGAAGAACATCGGGCGGCCGACCTGCGTGGCGGCGGCAAGGGTATGGGTGAAAACCTCGGGCGGGGTCAGCCGCCGGCGCAGTTCCTCCTCGGCGCGTTCGCAGTGCCGGATGACGTTTTCGGTCATCACAATGCCGGCGTCCACCAGCACGCCGATGGAGATGGCGATGCCCGTGAGCGACATGATGTGCGACGGGATGCCGAACCGGTCCATCAGGATGAACGAGATCAGGATCGAGGCCGGCAGGGGCAGCGTGACGATGAGGATGCTGCGGAAGTGGAACAGGAACAGGATGTGGGCGAGCGTAACGAGGATGATTTCCTCCGTGAGGGCGTGGCGGAGGGTGCCGATGGCGCGGGCGATGAGGTCGCTGCGGTCGTAAACGGACTCGACGGTGACGCCCGCGGGCAGGCCGGGGGCGAGTGCGGCGAGCCGGGCCTTCACGTCCTGGATGACGCGCCAGGCGTTCTCGCCGTAGCGCATGACCACGATGCCACCGACGACAGCGCGGCCATTGACATCGAGCGCGCCGCGGCGGAAGTCGCCGCCGATGCGGACCGTGGCGACTTCCCGCAGCAGGAGCGGCCGGCCGTTGCGAGGCCGGAGCACAACCGACTCAAGGTCGGCGGCGCTCTGCACCAGACCGACCCCGCGGACCACAAACTCTGCGCCGTTTTCCTCGATGGTCCTGCCACCGACGTTGAGATTGGCCGCGGCCACGGCGTCCATCACCTCGCCAAGCATCACATCATATTGCTTCAGTTTCAGGGCGGAAACCTCGACCTGCCACTGGCGGACAAATCCACCGATGCCGGCCACCTCGGCCACGCCGGGGACGGCGGCGAGCTGGTGGCGGACGTAGGTGTCCTGCAGGGCGCGCAGCGAACCGAGATCCTGCGTGCCCGAGGCGTCCTTGAGATAGTATTGGTAGACCCACCCGAGGCCGGTGGCATCGGGGCCGAGCCGGGCGGTGACGCCGCCGGGCAGGGCCTCGCCGAGGGAATTCAGCCGTTCGAGCACGCGCGTGCGGGCGAAGTAGGGATCAATCCGGTCCTCGAAGATGACGGTGAGGAACGAGAAGCCGAACATCGAGGTGGCGCGCACGCTCTTCACCCCGGCCAAGCCCTGGAGTGAGACGCTGAGCGGGTAGGTGATTTGGTCTTCGACCTCCTGTGGCGAGCGCCCGGGCCAGTCGGCGTAGACGATGACCTGGTTCTCGGACAGGTCGGGGATGGCGTCGATGGGCACGCGTTGCAGCGCGACCACGCCCCACCCGCACAGGGCGATGAAGCCGCTGATGACGAGAAAACGGTGGTGCAGGGACCACGTGATGATGCGGTTGATCATGACGCGGCCCTCAGTTTATTTCGTCACCGCATTCCAGCATGGCGGAACCGAAGAACGGGTTGCGCAGCCGGTGGACCTTCGAGAGCCAGCGGCCGGTGCCGAGCACGGGTGTCATGGGGCACTCGTAGATCCAGAGCTGTTCGCGATGATGCAGGTGTTCGCTCCGTGCGGTGTCGGCGATGGCCGTGCTGAAAGGCTCGAAAGACCGGCGGGCGGCGTCCAAGTCGGGACCTTCGGCCAGCTTGCCTTGGAACGCGGCCAGAGGCCCGTGGGCGGCGGGAGCAAAGCCGGCGAGGTAGGCTTCGAGGGCGGCGCGCAGTGCCGGGAGGTTTTTTTGGTAGGCCGCGAGGTCGTCGGCAGCCAAGCAATCGGCCCCGTCGGCTGCGGCGAAGGCGAGGGTCCGGAGCAGGGTGCCGGCGTCATGGTCGTGCGCCGGCTCTCCGATGGAAACCGGCACCGGGGCGGCGGCGCCGGGGTCGGGCCCGCCGGAGCCGCCGGCGGCGTGGGCGAGCTGGGCCTGGCCGTCGAGCATGAGCGCACCCTCGGTCACGACCCGGTCGCCTTCGCCGAGCCCGTCGAGCACTTCGGTCTCGGTGTCACCAATCCGGCCAATTTGAATCCCCCGGGCAGCATAGGCCCTGGGTTCGCTCAACACGAACACGACGGGCCTGCCACCGTGCTGCAGCACGGCCGACCGCGGCACCAGCAGCACTTCGGGAGTTTCGGTGCGCACCACGGCCTGGGCGGTCTGCTTGTGCAGGAGGCGACGGCGGGAATTGTCGAGAATGACGCGCACGCGGGCGGTGCGCGTGGCGGCGTCGAGGTTGGGGTCGATGAAGGTGACGGGGGCGGTCAGCACCTCACCCGGCAGGGAGGGTACGGTGAGCTCCACGGTCTGGCCGGGATGGATCCACGCGAGGTCGGGCGCGTAGGCATCAAAGACAAACCACATGTGCGAAAAATCGCCGATTGCGAACAACGGGTCGTTGGTGCCGACATACTGGCCTTCGTAGACCGAACGGGAAACGACCGTGCCGGACATCGGGGCGCGGACGTTGACCATCGCCGTGGGCTGCCGGGTTCCCTCCAGGATGCGGATTTCCTCCTCGGTGAGACCGAGTTCGAGGAGGCGTTCACGGGTCGCGGCCCGCTCGGACACCGTGATGGACACGCCGCCCTTGAGCCGCTCGACGTAGGTGCGCTGCGCGGTCAGCATCTCCGGGCTGTAAATCGTGGCGAGCGGCGCGCCCTCCGTGACCTCGGCACCGACGTAGTTGACCTGAAGTTTTTCAATGCGGCCCGGCACCCGCGCCGCCAGGATGCGATGGCGGGTGTCGTCGTCCTCGATGATGCCGTTGACGCGCAGGGTCCGGGCGAGCGGGCCGCGCCGGACCACGGCGGTTTGCACGCCGGTCACTGCGGCTTGCGTCGCGGTGAGGGTGACGAGATTGGGATCGACGCCCTGCGCAGCGGCGCTGGCGCCGCCCGTGGCGGCAACCAGGGCCATGCCGCAGATGGTGCATTTCGCATCCGCCCGGTCGGCTTTGATCCCGGGGTGCATCGGGCACTGGAAAACACCGGCGGCCACAAGGCCGCCGGTGCCGGCGGGATGAGGTTGGTGCCGGCGGCCGGCGTAATAGCCACTGGCGGCGAGAAGCATGAGCAGGGAAAGGAGGAGAACAGTTTTCATGATGAGGGCAGGGGAGGG
>CAJBES010000300.1 GCA_903952145.1 uncultured Opitutaceae bacterium
AAAACCCCCGCCGTGGGGGACGCCGTGACCTTCACCCTGGGCACCGACAGACAGGGTCGTTCCTGCGGCATCGACGTCATCCTCCAAGGCCATGGTGGGCGCAGCCGCTTGGTCCCTGTGGGAATCCTCGCCGCCCTGTTGATCGCCCCCGGCGGCGCGATCTGGCGCTTGGCTCCGCCCGCGGTCGCCCCGTGGCTGGCCGGTTGGGTGGTGCTGGCCTCCGCCATCACCTTCGGCCTTTACGCCTGGGACAAGCGTCGCGCCCGGCACGGCGCGGGGCGCACAGCAGAAATTTTCCTGCACCTTTGGGAATTTCTTGGGGGCTGGCCGGGCGGTTTTCTGGCCCAACGCCTCCTCCGCCATAAATCCGCCAAATTTTCCTACCAGTTGGTGTTCTGGCTGATCATCGCCGTCCACCAATACGCAGCGATCGACTGGATGCTGCACTGGCGTCTGTGCGCCCAAATTCGCTCTTGGGTAACTGCGCTATAAGCAGGAACCGGGAGCAAGGTACCCGGAGCTTTTAGTTATCGGAGTTTCACGCGGCCCGGTGGCACGCACGGTTCGTTGTATATGGATCGGGTGTGGCTCTTTCGCGAAATGGCAGACCGGCTTTGCGGCGGGGTTGGCAGGCGGTGACGGTGGTTGTCCTCAGTTTGGCTTGATTGTCTGTGCCCTGACCGCGGCGCAGTTGGCATGGTAGAGCACCAGATACCGCAAATCTCCCAGAGTGAGCCCGTGCACCCACTCGCGTCGGCCTCGAACGCTTAGCAAGCGCAAATTACACAAGGGGCATCCATCGGGATTTGAGCGGTCGATCGGACAAAACTTCGACAGAGCAATGGCCTGACGTTCCAGCAGGGAGCGGTGGTCGTGCGGAGCGACGGATGCCTTGGTTTTCATCTTGGGATTAAAACTAAGAAAGACGGTAAGACACCGGAACCAACAGCCGGCACCGGGGGGGGGTACCACCCCTGACTGACAGATCATACCGGAAGTTCAAGCTCCTGACTCCGCTGTGCATGCGAAAAAGCTGATGGGGCGAAAAGCCAGATCAGATCTGGATCAACGGCCACCTCAGCATAGGCGCCGCCGCCATCAGCCGGTGGATTTTTGCCGGGTCCAGTCGCTGCTGGTGACGATACGGTTGCGCCCGGCGTGCTTCGCCCCATACAGCGCCTCGTCCGCCGCCGCGATCAGATCCGCAACAGTGCCTACATCGTCCGGCACAACCGCGACACCGGCGCTGAGTGTCACGGGCAGGGTCAGATCTTTGCCGGGCACCGTGCAGGGCAACTCCGCCAGGAGAGCGAAGAGGCGTTCCATGCCCTCCACCGCCTGCCTACGGTCCGTCTCGACCATGATGATGGCAAATTCCTCGCCGCCGTAACGGCACACGCGGTCCACCACGCGGATCTGCCCGCTGAGCAGGCTGGACACATGCTGCAACACCAGATCACCCACCTGGTGCCCGTGGGTATCGTTGACGCGTTTGAAGTGGTCGATGTCCGCCATGACGAGGGCGAAAGGATGACCGAAGCGCGTGCTGCGTTGCCACTCCTCCGCGATCATCCGCTCAAACTCCCGCCGGTTGCAGAGCCCCGTCAGGGCGTCGTGGGTCGCCAGTTGGCGCAACCGGCTCATGGTGGCGCCGAGTTTGCGCGCATACCGGATCGCGTGCTCGACCATCCGCAGGGTAATCTCCTCCTTGACCAGATAATCCATCGCGCCCACCTCCATTGCCGCCTCGTTGATCTCGTCACTGGCATCCGCCGCAAGGAAAACCACCGGGGTCGGGCAGTCATTGCCGCCGGCCGTGCGCAATAAATCCAGGCCACTGGTTCCGCCCAGCTGAGAGTCCAGCAGACACACCGCATAGCGCCCGGACTGGAGCAGTTTCAGTCCCTTGGCGGGGTCCTCGGTCCAATCCAACACCCAAGGACCGCCGCGGAATCGGGCACAATAGTCCTCCACCAAGCGGTGCAGCTGCGCGTCATTGGCGATCAGAAGGATTTTCTGGACGGGAGCGAGGGCCATGCGGTGGGAAAGTTGGGTGGCGGGCGTCACAATATTACGAGCCACCCGTCGGGCTAGATTGGATTTGGTCCATGGGAAAAGCAAGATGCAGGCTTGGCAATCCAACAGCACACCCGCCGCAGAAAAAGGCCCGGGCAACCTGCGGCCGGCCCAAAGGTTGAAATCCAAGTTGGGCCGTGCGTTCCCACTTGCCGGTGGGCCGCTTCCTTGCACTTGTTGGACCTATGAAACGTCTACGCATCGGCATCGTGGGAGCCGGGTTTGCCGCCCGGTATCATCTCGAGTGTCTCCGCCGGGTTTACGGAGCCCAGGTCAGTGTCGTCGGCGTGACCTCCCGCCATCAGGCAAGCCGGGAGGCGTTTGCCGCGGCGCATGGCATTGCGGCCTTTGAGCATACCGAGGCGATGCTCGGGCAGGTGGATCTGCTCCACCTCTGTTCGCCGCCCTCTGTGCATGAGGCGGGCATCCTGGCCGCGGCCGCCGCGGGGAAAGGCATCATCTGCGAGAAACCGCTGACCGGATGTTTCGGACCGGCGGACGCGGACGAAAGCTACCGCGGCGACCGCGACTCGAAACGGCAGATGCTCGACGAGTCGGTGGCCCGGATGCGCCGGATCGCCGGCGCGGTGCGCCAAAGCGGCGTGTTTTTCGGCTACGCGGAGAATTTCGTCTATGCCCCCAGTGTGCAAAAGGAACGCGAGATCATCGAGAAGAGCGGTGCCCAGATTCTGCGCATGACGGGCGACGAATCGCACAATGGTTCCGCGTCGCCGGTCTATGGCATCTGGCGGTTTGCCGGGGGCGGATCGCTCATCGGCAAGGGCTGCCATCCGCTCGGCGGCATGCTTTATCTCAAGCGCATCGAGGGTCTGGCGCGCACGGGTCAGCCGATCCGGCCGCAGAGCGTGAGTGCCCGCACCCACCAGCTCACACGGCTGCCGGCGTATCGTGACCTCGGGCTGATTCGCACGGATTACCACGACATCGAGGATTATGGGTTCATGCATGTCGTGTTCGAGGACGGCACGGTTGGCGACGTGATGACAAGCGAGGTGTCGCTCGGCGGCATCTACGACTATCTCGAAATCTTCGCCAACAACCACCGCACGCGGTGCCACATCAGTCCCGCGGGCCTTGTGGACACCTACAATCCCCGCGGTGCGCAATTCAAGGACATCTACCTGGTCGAGAAAGCGAGCACGCAGGAGGGTTGGTCCCAGGCCGCGCCCGATGAAAATTTCACCATGGGTTATCAAAACGAGATCGAGGACTTCGTGACCTGCGCGGCCACGGGCCGGAAACCGCAGGCGGATCTCGACCTCGCCCTCGATACAACGGCGACGATCTACGCCGCGTATCTATCCGATGAAAATCGCGGCACCGAGACGGCTGTGCCACGGCTGTGATGGCCGGAATTCCACAGTCGCGCACCGGTCAGGCCTGCGGGAGTTTTTTGGTTGCGTCAGGTTTTGATAACAGTAACCAGATAGTTACTTGAAGGTTTTGGCCTTCCCTCCGCCATGCCGCCGACCGCTTCCCCATCCTCCACCATCAACAAAACCCGCCCGGGATCGAACCGGCAGCTCAAGGTCGCCATTGTTGGCCTCTGCCATTTGCATCCACGGTCCTACATGCCGTTGTTCGCCATGATTCCGGCAACCCGGGTGGTGGCCGTCGTGGAATCGGATCCGGTTATGCGGGAAGCGTTTGCCAAGGATTTCTCGGTGCCGGGCTACGCCGATCTCGATGCGATGCTGGATCAGGCCAAGCCCGACATCGCGGCGATTTTCCTCCCCCACATCGACTGTCCGGCCGCCGCGATCCGGTGCGTCCGGAAGGGCGTGCACGTCATGGTCGAGAAGCCGATGGCGGTGAGCGCGGATGCCGCGCAGTCGATCGTCACCGTGGCGCATGCGGCCAAGGTGAAGATGACCACGGGCTACTGCTGGCGCCTGCACCCGGTGGCGCGCGAAATCAAGCGGATCGTGGCGAGCGGGATCATCGGCGACGTGATCGGTGCCGAGGGACGTTGCGCCGCGGGGCGGCTGACACGCTACCTCGAGGGCAACTCGCCGTGGATCCTCGAGAAGGCGAAGTCCGGCGGCGGCCCGATCTACAATCTCGGCGTCCACTGGATCGATCTTTTCCGCTGGATCCTTCAGGATGAGGTCACCGAGGTGTCGGGCCAGAACGTGAAGATCAACCGCAACTACGACATCGAGGACAACTCGTTCGCCCACCTGCGGTTCAACAAGGGCACGATGCTCGCGCTCGACATCAGCTACACCGTCCCGGACAGCTATCCCTATGGCCGCGAACTCTACATCGGGCTGCGCGGCACCCGCGGCGTCCTGTCGTGGGCGCCGGCCTATGAGGGCCAGAAGGACGTGCTGCAGATTTGCAGCGACGATCCGGCCCTGAGCGGCTCGCCGGTACGCAGCCTGGAATTCAACCTCGAGGGCGTGAAGGGCTACTCCGGTTACATGGGCCGGGAGTATGTCCGGGCGTTTGTCGACGCCGTCCGCACGGGTGGCGAGCCGCCGGTCACGGGCGAGGATGGCGTGGCCGCTTTGCGCGTGGTCGAGGCGGTTTATCAGGCCGCCGCCGAGAAACGCTGGGTCGCGGTCAAGTCCTAGCCGTCTATTTTATGAAGATTGTTGTCACCGATTACATCGAAGAAAACCTGGACTGGGAGGCGGAGCAGTGCCGCAAGGCCGGCATCGAATTCGCCGCTTACCAGCTCAAGTTCAAACCCGAGGCGGAGGTGCTCGCGCAGGTGCGCGATGCCGATGTCATCGTCGTAAACATGGTCAAGTTTGACGCGTCGCTCGTTTCGAAACTGACGCAGTGCAAACTCCTGATCCGACACGGCATCGGTTACGACAACGTCGATGTCGACGCCTGCACGCAGCAGGGCATCGTGTTCGCCTACCAGCCCGACTACTGCAAGGAGGACGTCGCCGAGCACGCGATCGCCCTGATCTTCGCCTGCGCGCGCAAGGTCGTGGCCAGCCGCCAGACCCTCGACCGGTCGAGCGCGACCGGCCAGTGGGACTTCTCCGGCCTGTTCCCGATCCACCGCATGCACGGCAAGACGCTCGGCATCGTCGGCATCGGCCGCATCGGCAGCCGCGTCCACCGCAAGCTGCAGCACTTCGGCATGAAGATCATCGCGACCGATCCGTATCTCAGTGAGAAGCGGAAGGCGGAGTTCAAGGACGTGCAGTTCGTCGACAAGAAGACGCTGTTCTCGACCGCCGACTACATCACGATCCACACGCCGCTGAATCCGGAGACGCGCCACCTGGTCAACGCCGAGGCGCTGGCGTGGATGAAACCCACCGCCTATCTCGTGAACACGGCGCGCGGCCCGATGGTCGACGCCGTGGCGTTGGCGCAGGCCTGCCGCGAGAAGCGCATCGCGGGCGCCGAGATCGACGTGTTCGACGTGGAGCCGCCGCCGCCGGACCATCCGCTGTTCGGCTTGGAAAACGTGATCCTCACGCCGCATATCGGCTGGGCCTCCGCCGAGGCCGGCTGGGAGATCCGCGAGAGCATCATGAACGACATTCTCGCACACGCGAAAGGCGGCCTCCCGCGCTGCATCGTAAACAAGCAACTGGTGAAGAAAGAACCCGCGTCATGAACGTCACCAAGGTCAAAGCCCCGCTGCCCGGACCGCAGGGGAAAATCCTGCTCGAAAAGTGGCACCGGTTCGAAGCCGATGTCGTCGGTTTCCAGGCCCCGGTGGTCTGGGACCATGCCCGGGGCTGCGTCGTCACCGATGTGGATGGCAACACCTATCTCGACTGGACCTGCGGCGTGCTTGTCACGAGCGTCGGCCACTGTCATCCGCACCTCGTCGCCGCCGCGCAGAAGGCGACGGCGCGACTGTTGAATAACTACGAAAGCGCGAACGTCGAACGTGTCGCCGCCGCCGAGCGACTCGTGAAAGCGCTGCCGCCCCACCTTGACCAATGCTTCTTTCTCTCGACCGGCAGCGATGCCACCGAGGCCGCGGCCCGCTTGCTGAAACGCAAGTCCGGAAAATTTGAGATTCTCTCCTTCGAGTGCGGTTTCCACGGCCGGACGTTGCACGCCGCCTCCATGGGCGGCATGGCCGGACCGAAACGCGGTTATGGGCCGACCGTGCCGGGGATCATACGCGCGCCGTTTCCCAATCCCTACCGCGACCCGTATGGCTGGTGCGACGACGGCCCGGAGTTCAAAAAATATTTCGCTCATCTGGACCACGTCGTCATGGCCAACTCCACCGGCAGCCTGGGGGGCGTGATGGTCGAGCCCTATCAGGGCGCCGGCGGCTTCATCTTTCCGCCGCCCGGCTGGCTCAAGAAACTCGAGGAGTGGCTGCGCCAGCGCGGCCTGCTCTTTGCGCTGGACGAGGTGCAGTCGTCCTACGGCCGGACCGGAAAAATGTGGGCACTCGAGCACGAAAACCTGAAGCCGGATGTCATCGCCATCGGCAAGGCCATCGGGTGCGGCGTGCCAGTGTCGGCCATCGCGGCCACATCCGATCTTTTTTCGTGCCTGGGCAAGGGCGAACTCTCGAGCACGCTCGGCGGCAATCCCGTCGCGAGCGCAGCCGTCTGTGCGGTGCTTGATATCTACGAGCGCGAACCGCTGGTCGAGAACTCGGCGAAAATGGGCGTCTACATGAAATCGCGGCTTCAGGAAATGGCCGCCACGTGCCCCTACCTCGGTGACGTCCGCGGGATGGGCCTCGTCATGGGTCTTGAATTCGTGAAGGACAAACAGACCAAGGAGCCCGCACCCGAGCTGATCAAGCCGCTGATCGTCGATTGCGCCAACCATGGCCTCCTCATCGGCTCCGTCGGCATGTATGGCAATGTGATCCGCGTGGCCCCGCCCCTCGTCATTACCCGGGCCGAGGCCGACGAAAGCCTCGCCATCATGGCCGGCGCGCTGACCCGGCTGAAACTTTAGCCTCTTTGCATATGAATGACTCGATCCGCCAGGCCGTCGGGAAGCTGCTGCCCGACGCGCAGCGGTTCCTCGCCGATCTCATCCGCATCCCCTCGCTGCCCGGCCAGGAGCACGAGGCCATGCTGTTCTGTGAACGCGAATTCGGTCAGCTCGGCGTAAGCGTCGAGCGCATCCCGCTGGCCGATGCGCTGAAATCCGATCCCGACTACTCGGACCCGGTGCCGGACATCAGCTACAACGGCCGCTTCAACCTGCGGGTGGTGCGTCGGGGCACCGGCGGCGGGCGCAAACTGATCGTCAATGCGCACACCGATGTCGTGCCGCCCTCCGAAGGCCAGGTCGATCCGTTCAATCCGCGCGTGGCCAACGGGGTGATGTTTGGCCGCGGGGCCTGCGATGACAAAGGCCAGGTGGCGTTGTTTTATCTCACGCTCAAGGTGCTCGACGCGATCGGGGCCAGACTGGCGGGCGACCTCATCGGCCACCTGGTCGTCGAGGAGGAAAACGGCGGCAACGGCTCGCTGGCGATGGCACGCACCGGCGAAAAGGCCGACGGCTGCATCGTCCTCGAAGCTTCCGAGGGCAAGCTCTTCACCTCGATCCGGGGCGCGGTGTGGTTCCGCCTGGTGCTGCACGGCAAGGCCGGGCACAGCGGCCAGGCCGGACAGACGCGCAGTGCCCTGCTGATGGCGCGCGATGCGATCGCGGTCCTGGAGCAATACCATGCCGGGTTGCTCGCCGCGTCGCGCGGTTTTGCGCTCTTCGACCCGTTTCCCAATCCGATGCCGATCACCTTCGGCAAGCTGCAGGCCGGCAACTGGCCCGCGGCCGCGCCAAGCCGTGCGGTGATCGAAGGCGTGCTGGGCCTGCTGCCCAACAAGACGAAGGAAGCGGTCTGCGCGGAAATGCGCGCGGCCCTGGAGCGCGGCGGGGATGAATTCTTTGCGCGCAACTTCGAGCTCAGCTTCATGTATCGCCACGACAGCAGCGTCGTGGAGCCCGGGCACGCGTTCCCGCAGGCACTCCTGGCGAGTGCGCAGGAGGCGGGCGTGCCGCTGGCGGTGGGCGCGATGACCGCCTCGTGCGACGCGTGGTTTTACAACAACCAGCTCGGCATTCCGACCGTCGTCTACGGCGCCGGCACGCTCAAGGTCGCGCACTCGAAGGACGAACAGCTCGCGTTCCAGGACCTCGCCGAGGCCGCGACCCTGCTGAGCACCGTGGTCCGCAATTTCTGCCAATGATCCGGAAAACCGTCCGCCACCGCACCCCAACATGAAAGCTCTCGTCAAAACCCAAAAAGGAAAAGGCTTCCTCGAACTCCGCGATGTGCCCGAGCCCAGCGTCAAGGCGGGCGAGGTGAAGATCGAGATCGCCGCCTGCGGCATCTGCGGCACGGACATTCACGTCAAACACGACGAATTTCCCTACTGGCCGCCGGTGACGCTCGGCCACGAATTCACGGGCACGGTCATCGAGGTCGGCCCCGAATGCCGCGCCGCCAAAGTCGGCGAGCGCGTCGTCGCCGAACCGCACAACCGTTCGTGCGGCGTCTGCTATCTCTGCCGCACCGGCAACACCCACATTTGTGCGGAAAAGCGCTCGCCGGGCTGGGGCGTGGATGGCGGCATGGCAAAATACATCTGCTATCCGGAGAAGCTGCTGCACCGCCTGCCCGCCGGCATGACGTTTGACCAGGGCGCGTTGGTTGAGCCCACGGCCAACGCCGTGACCGACGTGATTGAACGCGCCCGCATCACTGCAGGTGATTTTGTGGTGGTGATCGGCCCCGGCCCGATCGGTTTGCTCGCGGCGATGGTGGCGCGGGCGGCCGGAGCCAGCGAAGTGGTGGTGGTGGGCACCCCCGGCGACGTGGCCCTGCGCCTCAAGACGGCCAAGGAGCTGGGGTTCACGACGGTCAACCTCGGCGAGACGAATCCCGTCGATGTCGTCATGGGCATGACCGGCGGCCTCGGGGCCGACCTCGTGATCGAGTGCAGCGGAGCCCCGCGGGCCATCCCCGGCACGATCGACCTAGTCCGCAAGCTCGGCAAGATCTGCGTGATCGGTCTCACCGGCAACCGCCCGGTCGAAGTGCCGTGGGACAAGTTCAACTTCAAGGTCGTCGAGGTCATCTTCAACCTGTCGACCAGCTACACCTCGTGGGACCGCACCGTGACACTGATCAACAAGGGGCTCGTGCCCGCCCAGAAACTCATCACGCACCGGCTGCCGCTGGCGCAATGGGAGGAGGCGTTTGCAGCCGTGGAAAATCTCCAGGCGCTGAAGGCGCTGCTGATTCCCTGAACCAGGCCCAACCCCAACGGACATCCCATGACAAAAACAATCGGATTTGGCATTCTTGGCGCCGGCCTCATCGCCCCCTTCCACGCGAAGGCCGTGCGCGACACCAAGGGCGGCAAGCTCGTCGCGATCTGCGACATGGCGAAGGAGCGCGCCGACAAGCTCGCCGGCGAGTTCAAGACCAAGGTCTACTACACGCTCGACGAGATGCTGCAGGACCCGGAGATCGACGTCGTCAACGTGGCCCTCCCCAACCATCTGCATCACGACGCGGTGCTCAAGTGTGCGGCGGCCGGGAAGCACGTGCTCACCGAGAAGCCCCCGGCGATGAGCCTGCAGGAGACCGACGCGATGATCGCCGCCTGCCGGCGGGCCAAGGTGAAGTTTGGCTGCACGGTCCAGTGCCGCGTCCGCAAGGCCATCCAGGCGATGAAGCAGGCCGTGGACGACGGCCGCTTTGGCAAGCTGCTGCACGCCGACGCCATCATGAAATGGTATCGCTCCAGCGAGTATTACCACAGCGATGCCTGGCGGATGTCGCGCAAATCGGGGGCCGGCGTGACGGTGCAGCAGGCGTTTCACTACATCGACCTGTTGCAATATCTCGTGGGACCGGCGCGTCTCGTGCAGGCGCGCATGACGAATATCGCCCACCCCGGGATCGCACTTGAGGATACGCTGCTGGCGTTTGTTGACTTCGGTTGCGGCGCGCAAGGGGTCGTCCAGGCCTCGACCGCGTTGTGGCCGGGCACCGATGTCCGGATTGAGCTCAACGGGGAGCACGGGACCGCCATCATGGCCGGCGAGAAAATGCTGACATGGAAATTCCGTGACGAACGCCCGGAAGATGCAGCCATCCGCAGCTTGGGCAGCACTTCGCAGGCGACCGGAGCGAGTGGGGCCGCCGACCTCGGCCATGCCGACCACACCGTGGTCATCCAGGACATGGTCGATGCCATCAACCAGGATCGCGAGGTCGTCATTCCGGTCACCGCGGTGCGGCCCACCCTGGAGATTGTCCTCGCGATGTATCAATCGGCGGCGCGCAACCAGCCCGTGGCCCTGCCCGTCCAGGACGACGAAAGCATCTGGGCCTGGCAGTCCTGAGGCCCGGGCGAGGAAATTCGCCTGTCAACTTCCAGCCGCTCCCGCAAAACGGGGCGGCTTTTTTAGTGCGTGGTGTTGCTGGTTCCGCTACATTCGGCGGCGTGATTACTCGTTTCCGAACGACCGCGGCGGTTGGGGTGCTTTAGCATGGCGGTAACCGATTTTCCCCCAGCCGGGCCCGTGGCGACAGCGCTCGCTGATTTTGACCCCGCCGCCCTCGCCCAACTGTTCGCGGCCTGGGGCTACAAGCCCAGCCATGCGGCCCGGGTGCTCCGGGCCTTCTATGCGAGTGGTGATCGGGTGACCTCGACGGCCCCGGGGCTGCCCCGGGGACTGGTGGAGCGGATGCGCACGGGGTTTGTTCCCAGCGCGGCGACGCTGGCCGTGCGCCAGATTGCGGCCGATGGCACGACCAAACTGCTCCTCCGACTCGGCGACGGTGGCACCGTGGAATCGGTGCTGCTGCCGGATTTTCGCACTGATCGCGCGGCCGGCTGTCTTTCTTCGCAGGTGGGCTGCGCGCTGGGTTGTGATTTTTGCGCCACGACCAAGACCGGTTTTAAGCGCAATCTGACCGCCAGCGAAATTGTGGAGCAGTTTCTGGCCCTGCGGCGCGAGGCGCACGCCGTCGGCCGCAAACTGCAGACCATCGTCTTCATGGGCATGGGCGAACCGCTGCTCAACCTCGGCCCGGTGCTCGCGGCCGTGCGGCGGCTCGCGGATAATTCCCTCGGCGCCCTGGGCTGGAGGCAGATCACGGTCTCCACGGTTGGCATTGTGCCGGGCATGGACGCGCTCACGGACACAGGCCTCAACATTCATCTCGCTGTTTCCCTCCACGCCCCCGACGACGCCACGCGCGCCCGGTTGCTGCCCATGGCGAAACACTTCCCCATTGCTGACATCCTGGCGGCGGCCGACCGCTTTCAAGCCCGGCGGGGCCGGCCGGTGACGATCCAGTATTGCCTGCTCGCCGGCGTGAATGACTCGCCGGAACACGCACACCAGCTCGCCGGGTTGCTCGGCCCGCGCCGCATGCACATCAACTTGCTGCACTACAATCCCACCGGGCTCAGTTTGAGCGGGATCGTCTACCAGCCATCGTCCGACCAGACCGCCGGGGCTTTTGCCGCCGTGCTGCGTGCGCACCGGCTTGTGGCGCATTTTCGGCGTGCGCGCGGCCCGGAGATTGACGCGGCGTGCGGTCAGTTGCGTCGTCGGACGGCAGCGCCGTCCTAGAGGCAACCGGTCAGGCCAGGTTTTGCCAACCAAGGCCTGAACGGCGACGCATTGGCTGCGCCTCCGGCCAACCTGCGGCGTGCCGACGGTTGTTTACAATTCGTTTGAACTCAGCGATAAAGCAGCTCTCCGGCGGGGAAACCAACATTCCGACGGTGACACAACCCTCATTGAAAGGACACCCACCATGGGCGATAGATCTCCAAAATCAGTGCAGAAACAGGCATCGCAAAAGCAGTCCAAGAACAACGAAGCCAACAGCAGAAAACAGCAGTTGATCAACACCCAGCAGGCCACGAAGGCAAAGCTGGCGGCCAACAAGAAGTAACAGACCGGGCCGATTGCGGTTGAGCAGAAAGCTCACCGCATAAAGTTAGCACTCAACGCTCGGGTGGATCGCCCGGCACCTTGGTGGCGACTACGTCGATCACCTCATCTGTTTTCATGGCCGGTCGCCGGTGCGGTCCTGCCGTCGGGTCAAATGTCGCAGGCCTTGGCTTGGGCCGGAAAAGCTGCACCATGTAGCCCATCAGCCCGGTGAAAACCACGAGGGCCGCGGCCATCATCCCCGCGACCAAAGCAGCGAGTGCTATCAGGCCGGCCAGGATGAGACGCAGAACAGGCATGCGAGAGGACTCACAGAAAGTGCCGAAAGTTGCACGGAGAAAAACCGCAGTCCTGCGGCCAAACGTTCAAGGCCCCATACCAGCGACCACCGCCAAGGCCCGGCGCTGGGTGCTCCCGACCTGCGTTGCCATGTGGCAAAGCCACATTTCCCCCCTTGGCATCTCAGCGTCTCCAGGATCCGACCTACGGGTTGCAAGCTTGCCGGGCTGACCCCGTGCCACCGCTGCCAAACGAACCGCTGCCGTATCCGGCTTTGCGTCCTTGATTCAAGTTAACCCTGCGGATTTGCTGCCGGCACATGCCAACCGCCACCCTCACCCATCACGTGTTCGTGGATTTTGAAAACGTTCCCGACATCGATCTGGGATTGATTGCGGGGCAGCCGGCCAAGGTCACCCTCCTCATCGGGAAGCAGCAGAAGAAGCTTGGGCTGCCCCTGGTCCAGCAGATCCACCGGCTCGCGGGGCAGGTCGTGCTGGTCGAGGTCGGCGCCGCAGGACGCAATGCCCTCGACATGACCCTGGCTTGTTACCTCGGGCAGGCCGTTCACCAGTCGCCGCGGGACCATTTTCACATTGTTTC
Organism: uncultured Opitutaceae bacterium; assembly: GCA_903952145.1. GTDB lineage: Bacteria > Verrucomicrobiota > Verrucomicrobiia > Opitutales > Opitutaceae > UBA2377. Next base: position 12,862 of record CAJBES010000300.1, read on the forward strand.
CGGTGACAAGGATTACGATCAGCTCATCAGTCACCTTCGCGCCAGGGGCCAGGCAGTGCAGCGCCATGGCAGTTTTACGGCGCTGCCGTTTCTCCCGCGGTCAAGGAAAACCGCGGGGGCGGCGAAACCGGCACCGGCTGTGGCAAAAACGCGCCCCCTCACGGGGGCAAAGGCGCCCGTGGACCGGCGGGCCAAGGTTATTGCGCGCCTGCAGAACCCCGCCAGCCGCAACCGGCCCGCCAGCAAACGCGCCTTGCTGATGCATATCAAAGCCTCGCTGGGCAAGGAAGCCTCCGACGCCAAGGCGGACGACATCATGAAAGAATTGTGTGAAACGCAGGTTCTAAGCATCGATGCCAAGGACAAGATTCGCTATGGGGCGGCCGGCTGAAGAACCCCTGATCGCACGAAGGGTTGAAACCTGACCTGCCAAACGCGCTGCTTGCATTCGAGGCCGGAACGGAGGGTCCCGCCCGGCATCACTGCTAAAGTTCCCGCAAGGCGGCGGCGATGGGTTGGCGGGCGGCGCGGATGGCCGGGAGGAGCCCGCCGATGAGGCCGATGATTGTGGCCCAGATGATGCCCTGCACCAGCAGCTGGGGCGTGACGGCAAAAGCAAACGTGACCTGGCTGAAGCTCTGCCAGTTCATGGTGGCGGCGTGGTAATTGTTGAAGCCGGCATAGGCGAGACCGCCTCCGAGGAGGCCGCCGACCAGCGCAAGCAGCACCGACTCGATCATCAGTGCGCTCACCACGGCGCCGCCACCGAAGCCGAGCGCGCGCAGGGTCCCGATCTCGCGGGTGCGGGCGGCGACGGCGCTATACATCGTGTTCAGGGCGCCGAAGACCGCCCCGATGGCCATCAGGAAGCCGATGAGAAAACCCAGGGTCGTGACCAGCCGGGTAATCACCTGGGATTGTTCGGCGTAATGCTCGGACTGGCGCAGCACCTTGACGCTGAGCTGTGGATTCGAGGTGAGCGCATCCTTGAACGGCTGGAACGCCGCCGGTGAATTCAACCGCGCATAGACGGATTGGAACGAGTCACCGCGGTGGTAGGCGGCCTGCAGCACCTTGGCATCGCTCCATACTTCCGACTCGGCGACGCCGCCGCCGACCGAGAACACCCCGACGACCGGCCAGCTTTCGCGGCCGACCTTGACGGTGCCGCCGACCTCGAGTCCGGTAAACTCACGCGCGGCCCCGGTGCCGACGATAACCTCGTTTTTGCCCCATTCGAACATCCGGCCCTCAACCATCTTCAGGCGGTCGCGGACGCGGACCGCGGCGCCCTCGACGCCGCGGAGCGGCACGTTGGCATCGGTGCCGGTGGCGCGCTTGGGGAGGTTGATGATGACGAAGAGTTCAGCGGAGGCCAGCGGACCGTCGGCCGTGCGCGCCACCCCGGGAGCGTCGGCGATGAGGCGGGTATCGTGGCGGCCGAGGCCGCTCACCATCTCGCTGTCGGAACCGCTGCGCAGGACAATGGCGGCATCGGCCGACCCGGAATTGACCATCGCCCGGCGGAAGCCCGCGGCGATCGAGAGCACGCCCACGAGCACGACCACGACCCCGGCAATGCCGATGACGGTTGCCGTCACTGCACCGCGGCGCTGCGGGATGCTCAGCAGGCCGAACCGGGTGATCGAGGCGATCTGCGAAAACCAGTTGAGCAGGCCGGCCATGTCACATCCTCCTGAGGGAATCCGCCACGCGCAGGCGGGTGGCCTGCAGCGCGGGAAAGATACCGGTGATGAGCCCGAGCACAACGGCGATGCCGCAACCGAGCAGCAGGTCATGCACGGGGAAGAAGAACATCGGCAGCAGCCCGCCGGTGGGGTCGCCGCGGGCAGTGGCGAGCCACGCCAGTCCGAGCCCTAGCCCGCCGCCGAGGACGGTCAGCAGGCAGGATTCCGCCAGCACCAGCCCGACCACCTGGCCGTTGGTGAAGCCGATCGCCTTGAGCACACCGAGTTCGCCGATGCGCTCACGCACGGCCTGCGACATCGTGCTGCCGGTGACGAGCAGGATGGTGAAGAACACCGCGCCGAGGATGCCGGCGACAATGAGCGCGATGTTGCCGATCTGGTTGGCCCAGCCCTGGATGAAGGCGCCCTCGGGCTCGGTCTTGGTCTCGGCGGACGAGTTCTCAAACTCCTGGTCGACGCGTTGCGCGACCGCGGCGGCCTGCGCCGGGTCCTGCACGCGGATCGAATACCAGCCTACGAGGCCCTGGCCCCAGTTCTGTTCCTTCCGGACCTCGTCAAAATAGTCGTAGCGAAACCAC
>CAJBES010000301.1 GCA_903952145.1 uncultured Opitutaceae bacterium
AATTCCGTCCCCGCGCCCAAGAAGAAGAAAAAAGAAGGCTGCTAATGGCTGGAGTGCGGTTGCTGGTGAGTTTTTCCTCCGCGGTCCTCGCCGGCACTTCCGTTCTGGGCTGGCACCGCACCGCACTTTACTGAACGCCCCATGATCGCGGCGCGCGGGAAATGGCCGCGCCGCGCGACTCTCACTGCCGTGCCAGGCAGTGGATCCTCCCTGTTTTTCCCATCGCGTTTGCGCGGCACCAAGTCCATGGGTGCAGAGGAAAAGTTGATCCGCTCCCACTGCCCATCATCCGGTTCTTGGTATTCTCCCCACACCAGCCATGAAACCCCGCCTGAAAATCCTCGCCCTGCTGGCTCCGGCCGTTCTGTTTTCCGCTTTGGGCACTGCGGCGCTGGGCGACCCGTCATTCAAGGCCCGGATGGTCAACGATGACACGCCCGAGGTTGCCGAAATCCGCCAGCTCGGTGAAAATGCCATCAACCGCCTGGCCACCACTCTCGTCCGTGAGGTCACCAACGCGATGGTCAAGGACGGCCCGGAGGGCGCGCTCGATGTCTGCCACCTGAAGGCGCTGCCCCTCACCAACGGCGCCATCGCCGGCCTGTCGCGCATCACTGCTGTCAAACGCACCAGCTTCAAGCTCCGCAACCCCGCCAACGCGCCCGACGCCGCCGAGCAACTCGTGCTCGACTACATCCAAAAGCAACTCGACTACGGCGACGCGCCACCCTCCTTGCTGGTGCAACGGGTTGAGTATCCCGCCGGCGCCCCGGAGTGGCGTGTTTACAAACCTCTCGGCGTCATGCCCAAGTGCGTCGCCTGCCACGGTGACGCCGCCGGGCAATCGGAAGCCCTCCGCGCCAAGCTGGCCAAACTTTATCCTGCTGACCAAGCCTCCGGCTACCACGCCGGCGAATGGCGCGGCCTCATCCGCGTGACTGTCGCCGACGCCCCGGCGAATAAACTGTAATGCGGCCGGCATGCCGCGCGCTCCCTCCACCCAGCCGCGACAACCCGCGGGCCCGGTGCTGTACCGCATGAACCCTTCATTTTGGGACAACCGCTACGCCGTCGACGATTTCGTCTTCGGCACCGCGCCCAATGAATTCCTGCGGGAATGTGCGGAACGCATTCCCGCCGGACCGGTGCTCTGCCTCGGCGAGGGCGAGGGTCGCAACGCCGTTTTTCTCGCCGGTCGCGGCCACGCCGTCACCGCCGTGGACCAGTCCACCGTCGGCCTCGCCAAGGCGCGGGAGCTTGCCGCTGCCCAAGGCGTCTCCCTCACCACCACGGTCGCTGACCTGCAGGATTATGCCATCACCCCCTGCGCCTGGGCGGGCATCGTGTCGATCTTCCTGCACCTGCCGCCGCCGCTGCGCCGGCAAGTTCACGCCGCCGTGGCCGCCGGATTGCTGCCGGGCGGAGTGTTCATCCTGGAAGCCTACACCCCCGCGCAGGTACAGCATCGCACCGGCGGCCCGGTGAATACACCGGATCTGCTGATGTCGCTGGCGCAGTTGCGCGTGGACCTGGCCGGACTTGGGTTCGAAATCGCCCGGGAACTCGAGCGCGACGTCATCGAGGGCACCGGGCACACCGGCCATGCCGCCGTGGTGCAGGTCCTAGCCCGCCGCCGCTGAGGCGGCTATTTTTTCGCCGGCGGCCGGTTGAATTCGTCGACCAACCGACGGCGAAAGGCGGTTTTCTTCTCCGGCGGCAGGGCCTGCAGCTGAGCCTGAATCTCCGCGCGGCGCTCCGGCGTGGCGGCTTGCATCATCTGCCGCCAGGCGTCCTGCAACTCCGGGTGCGAGGCGCCCCACCCCAGTCGCAGGCTGCGTCGCTGCGTGTCGGGCAGCTGGCGGAACTTATCAATCTCGCCCCGTAGCGCCGCCCGCTCGGCGGGGCTCATGGCGCGGATCCGGGCAATCACCCGTTGCATCTGGTCGAGGTCATCATTGGTGAGATCGAGAAAATGATCGAGGGTGGCCATTTCCTGTGCCGCGGGCGGAGCCGGCGGCGGGACGGCCGGGACCGGATCCGCGGCGCGCAACGGGGCCAGGGCAAGGAGGCTGGTCAGCAGGAGCGTGGGGAAAAAGGTTTTCATGGGTGAGTCAGTTTTGTGCCTGCGCGGCGGCGGACAGGTTCAGCAGCGCCAGACGGTTATCCTCATCCAACAACGGCTCAGCGCGTCCGAGCACCGTGTCCATCGTCAGGAGGTCGGCCAAGTTTTGGGAGAGGGCGGGGGCGACCGGCAGCTGGGGCGCCACCGGGGACGTGAAGTGAAGCACGAAGGCGACGGCGGCGGCGGCACCCAGCGCACCCCACCAGCCCGCCAGCCGCCACGGGGCCAGCGACCAGGCCCGGGCCGGCGGCCGCTGGCGCAGGTCGCGCTTCAGCGCCACCCAGCGGGCCTCAAACTCCGGCGAGGTGTCGCGGTAGCGCCGGGCCAGCAACCGGTCGAGCTCACCATCATCAGGAATATTGAATGAATTGGTTTTCATGTGAGGGTTTCCATTTCAGTTTTGAGCAGTTGACGCGCCCGGTGCACGAGCACGCGCAAGGCATTCTCCGTCAGGCGCAACACGGCCGCGGCCTCCGCATAGCCCAGCTGCTGCTGCTGGATGAGCAGCAGCGCCGTGCGCGGTTTCTCCGGCAGGCGCGCCAGCGCCTGTTGCAGCACCTCCTCCAACTCGGCCAGCCGCCGGTCCGCGGCCGGCTCCGGCGTCAGCTCGTCGAAAAACTCGGGCGGGACGGCATCGGCGGGCTTGCGCCGCCGGTGGCGCAGCTCGTTGCGCAGCAGGTTTTGCGCGATGTGAAACAGGTAGGTGGAAAATTTGGCGGTCGGCTGGTAACCTGCGGCGGACCGGTGCAGTCGCACGAAAACCTCCAGCGTCAGGTCCTCGGCATCGGCATGCGAGCCCAGCGATCGGTAGAAAAAACTCAGGAGCGGGCGTTTCCACCGCTCGAAAAGGTGTTGCAGCGCGGTTTCGTCACCTGCCGCCACCCGGACCATCCAACCGGCTTCCTCCCCACCCCCGCTGTCTGCGGCCGGCGGCACGACTGCGACCCGCCAGACGAGCCAGTCGAGCCAGTCGAGCCAGTCGACCAGCAGCAGGACGGAGGAGGGAAAAAAGGTGGTATTCACCGTGAGGACAAACCCCGGGGCCCATCCTATGTTACAACAAAATTTAGGCAAAGGCTTTCGCCCCCGGGCCGGTAATAACTGCCCCCGGGCCGGGGTTTGAGTCAGTGCAATGAAAAACAAAATTGTTCTCCTCACCTCCCTCATCAGCGTGGGTCTCCTGACCAGCGCTACGGCCTTTGCCGGCAACGGCGGCGGCGGCCAGCGCGGCACCGGCGCCGGCACCCCGGTGTGCGATGGCTCCGGTCAGACGCTCAACCGCGGCAATCCTAACTCGACCGGCACGCCCCT
>CAJBES010000302.1 GCA_903952145.1 uncultured Opitutaceae bacterium
GCAGCAACCGGTGATGCGCGAAGTCTGCCGGCGCGACGCCCGGCCCCTCGCCACCGTCATCGCGTTGCTCTGGACGACGCATCCACTGCTCACTGAGTCGGTCACCTGCACCGTGCAACGCACCGAGTTGCTCGGCGCGTTGTTCCTCCTCCTTGCGCTCTACAGTTTCATCCGGACCCTCGAACCCGGTGCGGCGGGGCACTGGAGCTTTCTGGCCGTCGCCGCCTGTTACACCGGGGTGACCGCCAAGGAGATTGTCGCGGTGGCCCCGCTGCTGGTGCTGGCCTATGACCGCCTGTTCAACACCAGTTCTCCCGGCGAGGCCTGGCGCCGGCGCTGGCGGCTCCATCTCATGCTCGCCGGCTCGTGGGTGCTGCTCGGCTGGCTGATCGCCAGCGGCGCACAGCGTGGCGGCACCGTCGGCTTTGGCTTTGGTGTCAGTGCATGGGAATACCTGCTCACGCAGTGCCATGCCATCGTGCTCTATCTGAAACTGAGCTTCTGGCCGTATCCGCTCGTGCTCGACTACGGCACCGACGTCGTCCGCCGCCTGGGTGATGTGCTCCCACAGGCCGCATTGCTGGTGCTGCTGGCTGGCGCGACCCTGTGGGGATTGTGCCGGAGGTTGCCGGCCGCCTTCGCCGGATTCTGGTTTTTCGCCATCCTCGCGCCCAGTTCCAGCGTAGTGCCGCTCGTTTCCCAGCCCATCGCCGAGCATCGCATGTATCTGCCACTCGCCGCCGTCCTCGCGCTGGTCGTGCTGGCCACCCACCGGTGGCTTGGCCGGCGCAGCCTCCTGCTGTGGGTGGCCATTGCCGTGCCGTTTGCCGGCCTCACGGTGCGGCGCAATGCCGACTATCACAGCCCCATCGCGATCTGGACGGACACCGTGGCCAAGCGTCCCGGCAATTCCCGTGCCCACTCGCTCCTCTCCCTCGCCTTGACGAAAGCAGGACGGCACGCAGAAGCGCTGGCTGCCAGCCGCGAAGCCGCACGCCTGGCCCCCGCCTCGCCGGAAATGCACTATAATCTGGGCAATGCCCTGCTCCAATCAGGTCAGCCTGCCGAGGCCGTGACCATCTTCCGCACAGCCCTCCGGCTCAGGCCGGCCTACGCCGAGGCGCACTGCAACCTGGGCGTTGCCCTGCTGACGCTGCGGCAGGGTCGCGAGGCCTACACCCATTTTCAGGCCGCCCTGCAACTCCGTCCCGATTTCGCGGACGCCCATTACAACCTCGGCAACCTCTTTGCGCAGACCGGCCGGCTCGCCCTCGCCATCCCCAGCTATGCGGCCGCCCTCGCCGCGGCACCCAATCGCGCCGATGCGCATTTCAACCTCGGCAAAGCCCTGCTCGAGTCCGGCCGGCCCGCCGAGGCCATCCTGCACTTTGAAACCGTCCTGCACCTCACCCCGCAAGATGCCGACGCGGCCCTGAACCTCGCCCTTGCGCGCCAGTCGGCAACCAGTCCGATCGGTGATCCCGGCGGCACGGCACCCCGCTGACCCCGTGAGCCACCGACGGTCAGCTCCGTTGATTTCCTGAAAAAACGGTGTTCAGTCGTGTCATTCGCCCGAAACTCTGATTTTCACCCTGCCGATGGATACCACGCGTAAACCTTCCTGGCTTCGGGCCAAGCTGCCCAACGGCCCCGGCTACCAGGCCGTGCGCTCTCTGGTGGACACCCAGCAACTGCGCACCGTCTGCCAGAGCGCGCAGTGTCCCAACCTCGGCGAATGCTGGTCCCGCGGCACCGCAACCGTGATGATCCTCGGCAATATCTGCACCCGCTCGTGCAACTTTTGCGCCATCCAGACCGGCCGTCCCACCGAACTCGACCTCGGCGAGCCCGCCCGCGTGGCCGAGGCCGTGGCCACGATGGGCCTCAAGCACTGCGTCATCACCTCCGTCGCCCGTGATGAACTCACCGACGGCGGCGCCAGTGTCTGGGCCGCCACCATCCGCGCCATCCGGCACCGCAGCCCCGGCTGTGCCATCGAGGTGCTCACGCCCGACTGGAAAGGCCGGCTGCACGATCTCGATACCGTGCTCGATGCCAAGCCCGACATTTTCAACCACAACCTCGAGACGGTCGAACGTCTGCAACGGCCGGTCCGCGTGCAGGCCCGCTATGACCGCAGCCGCTCTGTCCTCCGCCACGCCAAGGGCCGTGGCTTCACCACCAAGACCGGCATCATGCTCGGCCTGGGTGAGACCCAGGCGGAAATCGAGCAGACCCTCCGCGACATCGCCTCCGACCAGACCGACATCCTCACCATCGGCCAATACCTGCAGCCCACCCCACAGCACCTCAAGGTCGAGCGCTGGGCGCATCCCGACGAGTTTGTCCACTGGAAACAATTCGCCCTGGGCATCGGCCTCGGCGTCGTCGAGAGCGGGGCGCTGGTCCGCTCCAGCTACCACGCCGACGAACAGTCGCAGAAATACACCGGCGAGGGGCACCTCAACACCGCCAATGCCCTTGCCGACGCTTGATGACCGGTCGCAGGCGGCATCAACCCTTGAACCCTGCGGTCCGGCGATCGCGAGGTCAATGGCATGGTCAGGCAGGGCCTTGATCATGCTGCTGGCACCCTGGGCACATTTCCCGTCGGGCGAGATGCCACCGGCCGCAGCTGGTGCCACCGGTCGCGCTCCCTGATTCCGGGCATAATTTTCTCCGTGCCCTGCCCCGCGGGAGGCCTCATGGTGCCGCCATGAAATCCCGCCAAGCCATCGTCGAGAACTGGCTGCCCCGCTACACCGGTGTGCCGCTAGACCAGTTCGGCGAATACATTTTGCTCACCAATTTTGACCGTTACGTGAAACTCTTCGCGCAATGGCACCGCGTGCCGGTCAAGGGCAAGGACAAGCCGATGCCCAGCGCCACCGCCGGAAAAATCTCCATCATCAACTTCGGCATGGGCAGTGCCACCGCGGCCACGGTCATGGACCTGCTGAGCGCCATCGCACCCAAGGCCGTGCTTTTCCTCGGGAAGTGTGGCGGCCTCAAGCACCGCGCCGCCATCGGCGACCTCATCCTCCCCATCGCCGCCATCCGCGGCGAGGGCGCCAGCAACGACTACTTCCCGCCCGAGGTCCCGGCGCTCCCGGCCTTCGCCCTGCAAAAGGCCATCTCCACCACGATCCGCGAACACGCCCGCGATTACTGGACCGGCACCGTTTATACCACCAACCGCCGCGTCTGGGAGCACGACGAGAAGTTCAAGAAATATCTCAAGAAGATCCGCGCCCTCGCCATCGACATGGAGACGGCGACGATCTTCATGACCGGCTTTTACAACGAGACGCCAACCGGCGCCCTCCTGCTCGTGTCCGACCAGCCCATGCTCCCCGAGGGCATCAAGACCGCTGAAAGTGATGAAAAAGTGGACCTGACTTACGTGAACGACCACCTCCGCATCGGAATCGACTCGCTGAATCAGCTCATCAACAAGGGCGTCACCGTAAAGCACCTGAAGTTTTAAGCCGGGCCCGGGAGCGCGGGCCGGCGGCCCGCCATGTTATTTCCCTCCCGGCCGGTCCGGTCGGTCCGGTCGGTCCGGTTTACCAGGAGAAAACGAACCATGAAAACGCCAGGTCAGAATGAACTTTCCGGGCTCACGCCCGCGACATCCGAAAAGCGCTTTCCTCTCGGACCAGGAGGCCGCCCGATTTGAATCCCCGTGATCGATTCTTGAAGGCGCTGCGCGGCGAGCCGACGGATATGCCGGCCGTTGGCAGCCCGACGTCGCTCGCCACCGTTGATTTGATGGAAGCGACCGGCTGCTTTTTCCCCGACGTGCACACCAACGCGGAGAAAATGGCCACGCTCGCAGCGACCGCCTACGAAACGCTCGGTTATGACGCCATCGCGCCCTATTTCTCCGTCATCCAGGAAGCGGCGGCGATGGGCGCGCACATGGATTGGGGCGAGCGCGGCCGCATGCCCTCGGTGCGGCCGTCGCCGGCAACGGACCGCTACCTTTACGGGGAACCGGAAGAGATCTACATCCCCGCCGACTTTCTCGAACGTCTGCCCGCACGCACGGTGCTCGACGCGCTGCGCATCCTGAAGCGGCGCTACGGCGGCGAGGTTGCGCTGGTCGGCAAGGTTTTCGGGCCGTGGACGCTGGCGTATCACCTGTTCGGTTTGGATAATTTTCTCATGCTCGTGCTCGATGATCCGGCGAAGCTGCGGCGCATTCTCGACCGGCTCGCGGAAATCACCGTGCTTTACGCGCACGCCCAGATCGCGGCGGGCGCGGATTGCCTGACGCTGGCGGATCATCTTACCGGCGACCTCTGCCGGGCGGAAACGTATCGCGATTTCCTGCTGCCGGTGCATCAGCAGCTGGCGCGGCGGCTGCCGTGCCCGGTCATGCTGCACATCTGCGGACGGACGCTGGATCGCATGCCTTACATTGCGCAGTCGGGCTTCGCAGCGTTTCACTTCGATTCCAAGAATGACGCGCGCGCGGCGGTCGCGGCGGTCGCCGGCCGCATCCGCCTCATCGGCAATGTCAACAATCCCGACACGCTCTATCACGGGAAGCTGGAGCAGGTGGATGCGGAGGTTGCCTACGCCTTGCAGGCGGGCGTCAGCATCATCGCGCCCGAATGCGCCGTGCCCGTGAACATGGATTCCCGCCCGCTGCGGCGAATCGTGGCAGCCGCGCGCGGCATCGACAGGGCGACAGCATGACTCCCTCCCGGCCGATCCGGTTTTCAACCGTCAAGCCGGCCATGATCTGGTTGGCCCTTTGTTTTCTGATGCTGCCGCGGGCGGATGCGGCGTTGAGCGACACGGAACGCATGGCCAGGCTCGCGCGGACACCCATCGCGGTGTATCCCGACTTCGAGGTGGGCGGCTCACGGCTCGTCCCGCTGTTGAATGAACGCGCCCGTGAAGGCGATGCGCTCGTCGTGTCCTACACGGAAGCATTCAAGGGGGATTTCCGGGTGGAGCAGCTGAAACTGATCCGGCCCGAAGTCTGGCTCTATGTCC
>CAJBES010000303.1 GCA_903952145.1 uncultured Opitutaceae bacterium
CAAGGGGGACAGACGGGCCGGTCTAAGTCAAGTTAACTCGGAAATCCTCCTCTATGGGACGATGGGATATGACGCACTACGGCTGCGCCAATCTCATAGGTAGGGGCTCGATCTTGGGTGTATTATCGAGGGCCAGGATGATGAATCCTATCTTCCCAACCAACGATGACACGTAGGCGAAAGACTGTTCTGCAATGATGATCCTGGCAGATTGAGTCCGAAAGACCCGGTATCGGATCGCATGGGACAATAAACGGACCTGCCATCGAACTATAACTCATCTTTTCATGAGGAAGGTGTGATGGAAAATCAGCCGTACTCGCCACCGCTTTCTTCCATTTTGGCAGCGGGCGCTTCAAAATCCCAAGGGCTTCCGAGACGAAGCGAATGAAAGTGCTGCGATCCAGACGCAGTGCCAGGCGACGCGCCTCCATCTTCGTGAAGACCTCTTGGGCAAAGCTAATGCTCCTGAAGTTCCTAAAAATCCAAGCATCGAAGTCACCGCTCCCGGGACCGGTGAAAGTTGACGCCATGCGGATTTTCTCATTACTGTGCGTTTTGATTCAATAAATCCAAGCGCAAGACTTTTACTGTCGAACTCTGTAATCCTATGAAGAAAGTTCCACAGAGAGCTCTACTGCAGGTGCTTGAGAGAAATCCAATGCATAATCCTTATGTCCGCAACTGAACGCGAATTTTTCATGCGGAGAGCGCTAGAGCTGGCGCACACTGGCTGGGGCTGCACCCATCCCAACCCGATGGTCGGCGCCTTGATTGCCGAGGCGGGTCGAATCGTCGGGGAGGGCTCCCACGCGCAGGATGGCGGCCCGCATGCCGAGCGGCTCGCCCTGCTGGCCCGCGGCAAACCGCCCCGACCCGGGGCGACGCTCTATGTGACTTTGGAGCCTTGTTCAACGCCAGGTCGCACGGGAGCCTGCACAGACGCGATCATCTCCTCGGGCATCAGACACGTGGTGGTCGGTGCGACCGACCCGAACCCTGCACATGCGGGGCGCGGGTTTGCGGTGCTGCGCGCGGCAGGCGTCGAGGTTACGACCGGGGTGCTCGCCAAGGAGTGCGAAGACCTGAACCTGATATTCAACCACTGGATAACTGCAGGCAGTCCCTTGCTGGCGGTGAAATCGGCCGTGACCCTCGATGGTAGCATTGCCTGCCGCACCGGCGATTCGAAGTGGATCACAGGCGAAGCCGCCCGGGCGGATGTGATGAACTGGCGACGGCTGTTCCCGGCCATCGCAGTCGGCGCTGGCACGGTGATGAGGGACAACCCACAGCTCACCGCGCGCCTGCCCGACTTGGCCCCGTGGTGCCCCGTGCGCTTTGTCTTCGATGGCCTGCTCCGCACCGTGACCGACAAGAATCTTCCTCAGGTCTATGCCGATGCGTATCGTGAGCGAACGATCGTGGTTACAACGCAGCACGGTGGCATGGGCTATGTGCGCAAACTGCGTGAGCTCGGCGTGCAGGTCTGGTGCCTGCCGTCACCTGCCCAACGGGTGAATTTCTCCGACTTCCGTCGTAAATGTGCCGAGGAGCGCATCTGCGGCGTTTTTTTTGAGGGAGGACCGCAACTGACCAGTCAGTTGTTGCGTGAACGGCAGATCGACTATCTTTTTGTCTATCATGCGCCCGTCCTGCTGGCGGATGGCAAGGGACGGTCCATGCTCACCGGCTTGCGCACGGAACGCCTGCTGGATGCTGTACGGCTTACCGACGTCCAGCACAGCATATTGGGCGACGACACGTTGACGCGAGGCCGGGTCAAGTATCCGGAGCGCATGTTCGCCGATGAAACTGTATTTGGCCTCGGGTAACCCGCACAAGGTGGGGGAGTTTCAGGCGCTGGCCTCAGCCAGTCTGCCGGACCTGGAGATTCTTTCGGCCCGGGCTGTGGGCGGCATGCCGGCAGTCGAGGAGGACACCGGCACCTTCACAGGCAATGCGCGGAAAAAGGCCCGGGCCCTGAAGCAACTGCTTCCGGATGAAATGTGGGTCTTGGCCGATGACAGCGGCCTATGCGTTGATGCGCTCGCTGGTGCCCCGGGCGTGGAATCGGCCTATTTTGCGGGCCCGGCGGGTAACGCCGCCGCGAACCTCGAAAAACTGATTGAAGTGATGCGGACGGTGCCGGTAGGTCGGCGTGAAGCCAGGTTTGTCTGCGTGCTGGTGCTACTGGGGCCGGATGGCGGCGAGCAAGTTTTTGAGGGAAGGTGCCCGGGTCAACTGCGGGTCAAACCGGCGGGCAACGCGGGCTTTGGTTACGACCCTGTCTTCACGCCGGATGGCTACACGGAAAGTTACGCCGCACTGGGCGAGGGGATCAAAAACCAAATCAGCCATCGGGCACGGGCTTTTGCCGCATTGGCGCGATGGCTGCGGGCAGATCCGGGCGGATGGCGGAGAGGGAGGGATTCGAACCCTTCAGCGCCTCGAAGCTAAGTCGCTTAATTCACGCGGACTTAGTTGATGGTTAATGATTTCTAACAAGAAGATGAGAGCAGGCAAATACGGCGAGTTGAAGCTAAAAATACATTTTTTGGCAACCTTTGGGGAACCTAATCGATCACATCGCGCGGCATTCATTGGCACGTTGCTCGGCTTTCTCCAGCTTGCCTAGTGAAACCTAAAAATCAAAAAATAGGTGTCGGACATGTGAACACCGCGGTCATGGCTGTTGCGCCGACCCACGGGTGCGCAAAGCGATTGAACTAGGTAAGATAATCAGTATTCGACAAACATTCATTTGCTTGGAGTTTTTTCATGGGAAACGGCGTTTGTAAGGTATAGATGGTTAAATTGATATGGTTTCTTGCCGGCAGGGAGTCGAGTGACGGGGTCGTGCTGAACTGAGGGCGACGCAGGGGGCGAGGAAGAGCTTTGCGTCGAGATTAACGCCTGAAAGCCTGTCAAACCGGGAGCAAGGTTCTTTCCGGACGCGCGAAGATGAAATCGAAAATGGGGAGTTCGTGGCGACGCATGGCGAGAGTGAATGCCGCCCCGGAGACCGAACCTCGCCCCCAGACCTCGCTCCGACTTAGCGGCCTCCGCTGCGGCGGGGGCTGAAGTTGTCATCCCTTACCCTTTGCCGTGGTTTCTGGCATTACAACATGGCGCTCGCAATGCCCCATGACCCGGCAGGCGCGTCCTTCAACGCGCCGGATTTTTCCAAGGCCGCCACGCTTTGTTCCCATGAGCCGCAAGGAAGCTCGACCGAAAAACGGATCAGCCGAGAGACGAGGCCGACAAACGGTTCCGGATTTCCCCCGACGGTCAGCGCCTCTAAGCACGTCAGATAATCGACCCGCAATGAAGTCGGCACGATGAGCCGGCCGCAGTCACCGGCCGTCAGTTCGGCATTGAGAAACAACCGCGCCAGCCGGCCGTTGCCATCGTTGAAGGGATGGACCTCCGCCACGATGAACATCATGAAAGCGCCACGGGCGACGGGTTGGGACAGATGCCGGCCGACTTCAAACGCCTGCCGCAAGGTGCCTCGCACCAATTCGGGCGTCACGAACTCGCGGGTGCCGACGCGATTCGCCGTCTCTTTGAAACGACCTGGCCCAATATCGAGCCGGTCGTGCATCAGGCGGGCGTGCCGGATTTCCAAGAGCCGCAGAAAATCGGCTGCGTCGCGGGGAATTTCCCGGCGATTGTGACCGTCCGTGGCGAGATGGAAAGTGGACAGGATGTCATGGGCGTCCTTCGGTCGGGCGGCGGGCATCTTGTGATCGAAAACGATTTCACGGGCCTCTTGGACGGTGAACACCGTGCCCTCGATGTAATTGGAAAAATAGGCTTCCCAAAAAGCATGGAGCCGGCGCTCCGCCGTCGGCCTTTCCGGCAGCGGGGCGAAAGTCTCCGTCGCCAGCCATGTCGCGAGTCGCGTGAAAAGCGCCAGTCGGTCAGGGTCGTATGGTTCCCGGCGCGCGCGTGCCCGTCCAACCGGCGAAACCAATGCGTCGCCCTTGTCTCCATCGAGGAGGGCCGCGATGATCGTTCGTGCCCGCGTCGCCGCCTCTGGCAGCTCAAGGTGGGGCGCAATTTCTTCCATCGCGGCGAGCAGTCGCCGCAATTCGTCCGGCCCGTGTATCCGGCAGAGTCGGTCAAGCCAGCCTTCGACGGCCACCCGATCCAGTGTCTTGCGTTCACTTCCTGCGCGAGCACGGCTCTCGGTCAGATTTTCCAGCAACGCGCGGGGACGCGAGGCCATGAACAAATCCGCCCCGAGCTGGGTGTCGCCTGCTTGGGCCGGTGAACCTTTCCAAATACGAAGCGTGACGCCCGGCAAGACGTGCGTCTTGTCCTTCCGGCCATAGGTGAGATGATAGAATCCAGCTGACGAGGGTTTCGCTTCAATCGCCGTCCGATAACTGATGACCGCGCCGGGATAGAAATGCCGGATGATGGCCGGTAAGTCAGCGCGAATGACTTCTTCCGGTGAGCTGGACATATCGGTCGTATAAATCCGCGAGGCGAGCTTGCGTGCCTCGTTCCGCTTGATCATTCTGGCGAGCTGGTTCGCTTCTGCGGTGTCCGATGAGCCGAAAAGGAAGGGCATGAAAATCGGAGGATAAGTGAGTTGAAAACAGGGAAAACGTGAAAAATCAGTGTTTAAGGACTCGATAAAGTGAGTTTTTGGCGTTTATACCAGCGGAAAACGCTCCTGTGCCTTACTGGGAGCATCCCACTTTTAGCCGGTTTTCCGATTACGGTTCTTGAAAGGCGATGCGGACTTCCGGCGAGATAGTCTTCTCAAAGTCGCCCCACTGCGCATCGAGCCGGCCAGACATGAAATCATAGGTGTCGTTCCGGCTGGTCAGCACTTCGGGCATTCGAAGTGATTCGAGGTTAACGCAACCCGACCTGGTTCAACCCGAACCGGTTTCAGCGCAGGTTGTAAATCCTCCTCCCATGAAATTCCTCCGCTCCCATAAACACAACCGACCGGCCCGCGACGTCACTCCGGCCCAGGTGGGATTTGTTGCTTCGGCGTTTCCGCAGCTCGCAACCGCAGTTGAACCGGCGGCGTCTCGCGCTACGGTATCGACCATGAAAGTGCGGCACATCCTCAACAAACTCTCGCGGCTTAATCTGATCAAAGCCGACCGGGAGATTGCTGCCCTGAAGGACCAGTTCCGGCGAGAAGATCAGGAACTCCTCCGGCAGGGTCGCGGAGCTGAAATCGTGGCTC
This sequence comes from uncultured Opitutaceae bacterium, assembly GCA_903952145.1. Taxonomy (GTDB): domain Bacteria; phylum Verrucomicrobiota; class Verrucomicrobiia; order Opitutales; family Opitutaceae; genus UBA2377. The sequence continues at coordinate 5,216 of CAJBES010000303.1, forward strand.
GCAATCGTCAATTGATGGGCATCAAAGAGGGTGAGAAGACGCGCTTGGTTGGCTTTGGCGGGGTCCGTTTCGAGTGACACCTGAGCGGTCACAGACAACGCCGCACGACTTCCGTGTAGTCTGCGAGCACGAGTCCGCCCCCACGGTCGTGGGTGGCCATGCGGTCAATTTGTGGGCCATCAATTATCTCACCCCCCCCCAGGTGCCCAAGGAGAGCCTGACCAGCAAGGATCTCGATATTATTGTTTCCGATGAAGGCCTGCCGAAGTTGAAGCGCGTTCCCGGCTGGGTGTTTCAACCGAGGGAAACCAGGAACTGGCTGGATTCTCGTCTGGGTGCTTTGCGCAGCACGAGTCCGGATGGACGCCCGCTGTTCGTCGAGATACTCCACCAGGTGCATGGGTTGGACAAAGCCGATCTCGAAGCGGCCGCCTAGCTGGGTTGCGAGGCAGGGAGCTGCAGACGTGTCCATACCCTGGTTTTCGCGTCAACTCACGCCGCCGGCTCCACCCGCATCGCTGCCAACCGGGTCGGAACCAGCGTCAGCACGGTGCTCACCGGCACGGCGCGCTGGGGCAGAATGCCAAAGAACTGCCCGGCTTGCAGCGCGAACTTGAGCAAGGTCGAGACGATGCCGCGCCGGTTGTTGTAGGTTTTGAGCGCGGCCTGGCGCGCTTCAAAATAGCCCGCGAGCTGCGCCCCGGTCAGGTCTGCGACCGTTGCGCCGGGGAAGTGTTTTTCCAGCCGTTTTAGATCGCGCTTCATGCGCGTGAAGTGCGGCTCGGAAAGCAAGTCCTGTTCGTGCTCGTGCTGTTTGGTGGCGACGTAGGCCGTGACCGCCTCCGTGAGGAGTTTTGCGTCACCGGCTCGCGGTAGTTCGCCAGGGCATAATCGAGATAAAATGTCAGCGACCGGGGATTGGCCTGGAGACGGTGAAAGGCCGCCTCCGCTTCGCGCACCTGGTCGGTGGCGAGAAACGTGATGACGGACTGCATGCCGGACGCGGACTGCATGGCCTTCATTTCGAGGGCGCCTTTTCGGCGGCCGCCTCTTCCTGGGTCTTGAAGTTGCGGCGGATGCGGACGCCATGGAGGCGGCCGTCGACCCGCCACGAGATCGCACCGTTGCGGTTTTCAAAACGACTGACGCCAAATGTTTGTTCGGCTCTTCATCAAAGAATGGGGACATGGGGCTTTGGACGAGCCACCATGTCCCCTGTGCCTATCAATCTAACGCTGCCCGGATACCGC
>CAJBES010000304.1 GCA_903952145.1 uncultured Opitutaceae bacterium
GGATCACTGCAACCAGAGGTTTTCAGGCGAGTGACGGTTTTCGGGGTCGAGTGAAATCAGAAGTTGTTGGCGCCTTAAATAGATAAGGGAGGAAGAAAATGAGTAAATGAATAACGATAATGAAAATGGGCCTGCAACAACTTGTGAAGTCTGAAAAAAATCACAGCCATCCCACAGGAAGGCAATGAGGTGCCTATTCCCTTGATTTAGCAAGGGCGCATGCTCAGGACTCTTGATCTCGATGGCCAGCGAAAGATGTACGGAATTCGCCCGGATGCCCCAATAGCAAGGGTTAGCGAGCGATGGCGCGGTCCGGCGAATCGGATTTGCCTGTGAAGTGAAAAGTGACACCTTCCCCCTCTTGTCAAAAAGAACCGGGCGCGAACCCGAAACCGGAGGAAGGTGCCATTGAACCAGACCATTTTACCTGTCATCCCGCATGGTGCAACGCCAATCAACTCCCAAGTGGGAGTTTTGAACAATGGCAGCGAGTGGACTTATCTTCTCGGAATGCATCCCATCTACCGACACCGTGCTGCGGATCAGCGCGGTTTTCGGCTGACAATAGCGCAATTGGTGGACGCTGGGGCCTGTCGTCCATCGGAGGTGTGCCAAGTTTTCGGCATAGCCAAGAGCAAGATGGACCGTGCGCTGCGGCTGTACCGGGCGGAGGGAATAGACGGCTTCTTTGGGCGCAAACCCACCAAGCGCAGCGGGCGCGTGCTCACCGCCGAGCGGCTGATCCGCGCCCAGGAACTCCTCAATGAAGGTCTCATCAATGCGGAGGTGGCAGCACAACTGGGCGTGCCAGTGGATACATTGCGCCGGGCAGTCTGGGACGGGCGGGTGAAGGGGAAGGGCGATGGGAAAAATGAGGATGACGGCGCAGCCGGAACGGGTTCTGACAAGTCGCAGCGCAGCGTGGAGGATGCGGTGGCGGGCGAGGGCATGGGAACCGGATGCACACGGGCAGGTGAGCGCTTGCTCGCGGCACTCGGCGTGCTGGACGGAGTGGCGGCCCGCTTCGAGCACGCCCGACACGTGCCCCATGGCGGAGTGCTCTGCGCACTCGGGGCGCTGCTGGTCAACGGTCTGTTGGGGCCGGCCCGGGAATGGCTGGGAAAAGTCAGCGGCTATTACACGGCCAATCAAGTCCTGCTGCTGTTAGGCTTCATGGGCTTGTGCCGGATCAAGACCGTCGAGGCGTTGCGCGGCAAGGCACCGGGCGAACTCGGCAAGCTCATGGGGCTTGACCGCGTGCCCGAGGTGCGCTGCCTGCGCGAGAAACTCGACGCCATGAGCCGGGATGATGCCTCGGAAAAATACGCCGCCGCGCTCTCGCGGCAATGGATGGAGGCCGAGCCGCAAGCCATCGGCACCCTCTACGTCGACGGGCACGTGAGGGTTTACCACGGGAGCAAAACCAAACTGCCGCGCAAATATGTCTCCCGCCAGCGCTTGTGCCTGCGGGGTACTACCGACTACTGGGTCAACGACAAGCACGGCCGCCCTTTCTTCGTCATCGACAAGGTCGTCGACAGCGGTCTCATCGCCGCCTTGCGCGACGACATCGTGCCGCGACTGCTGCGCGATGTGCCTAACCAACCCACGCCCGAACAACTGCGCGAAGACCCACTCCTTTGCCGCTTCGTGCTCGTCTTTGATCGCGAAGGCTATAGTCCCGCCTTTTTCAAAATGATGTGGAACGAGCACCGCATCGCCTGCATCACCTACCACAAGCACCCCACCTCGCCATGGGAGGAAGCGGAATTTGGCGGGCGCGAATTCCCCCTCTCCAGCGGCGAAAAAGTCACCATGCCCCTGGCCGAGCGCGGTTCCCTGGTGGGCAGCGGTGCCGATGCCATCTGGATGAAGGAGGTGCGCAAACTCACCGCCGGCGGCCACCAGGTCAGCCTCGTTGGCACCGCTTACAAGATGGAACCCGACGAACAGGCGGCGGCTCTCTTCAGCCGATGGTGTCAAGAGAACTACTTTCGCTATGCAATGCAACACTTTGAAATTGACCTACTTGGCGCGTATAAGACCTCCCCGCTTCACGACACCGAACGGGTCATCAATCCAGCCTGGCGGCAACTCGAACGCCAGCGCAACGCCTTGGAAAACAAGTTGCGCTACCGCAGGGCGCGCTTTGCTGAGTTGAGCCTGCGCACCATCGACAACACACAGGACAAAAAATATCGCCAGCGCGAGCGACAAATAGCCGAACTCCTGGAGGAAATCACTGCGATAGAAGCCCGGCTCGAAGCAACCAAGGCCAGCAAGAAGCAAACCCAACACCACATCGCCTGGGCACAACTCGAGGAGGCGGACCGATTCGAAAGACCCGTGCTCGGACGCAAGCGGCTTCTGGATGCCGTGCACATGATCGCCTATCGCGCCGAAACCGCCCTCTGCTCCTTGCTGCGCAGCGCCACCATCGACAACGCCGCCGCCCGGCGTCTGTTGCAGGATCTTTTCGTTACGGAAGCAGACATCCGTCCCGATCCATCCGCAGGCGTGCTCCATGTCGAAATCCATCGCGGCTCCCGCCCGGTGGTTGACCGAACACTGGCCGCGCTCTTCGAACAACTCAACGAAATGGAAATCATCTTTCCGGGCACTGAACTGATCATGCACTACTCTCTGTTAGGCTCTCGCGCCGCCGACTTTCCCGAAAACAGTGTCACCTCCACTTCCCAGAGGTAAGGTGTCCTGATGCTGCCGCGTGGCGAAGGAACCTCATGCAGAACCTGCCAGACTTTCGCGTCCTCAACACGAACGGATCTTTACGCTCGTCCGTTTGATCCAGGACCGACGGTACCCGAACGCATCCACCTTTGTTGAAGAACTCGAGGTGGACCGCCGGACGATCCTGCGTGATCTCGACTACCTGCGCGACCGCATGGGCATCCC
>CAJBES010000305.1 GCA_903952145.1 uncultured Opitutaceae bacterium
AGAGGTTGAGGGTTTGCATGGGGATGAATTTGTTGTTGCGCCAAAAACACGCCGCCGCGGCAAAAGTTACAAAATCTTACCCGGAGGCCGCCGGCCGTGCGGACTCGGGCGGACCCGGACGGACGGGAATTTCCTGACGGCGGGCCCAGCGGTCCCACCCTACCCAAAGACCTGCCCATGTGGCCATCTGGACCAAAACCCGGGCGCACGCGGGCCGGCTGACACTTTTCCGGCCGCACCGGCAACCCCAAGCAGAGCGAGGGAGCCGTGGCTCTTTTTCACCTCCGGGATGGGCACTGTTCCATTGGGGCCGCGCCGCCCTCGGCGCGTCGGTTGGTCAGGCGAATCTCCCCAACTCAGTCCGCGCCGGCAGCGTTGGTGACGGGCACGAAGGTCGCCTTCACGCTCGCCATGAGATAATCGCGGTTCATCCGCGCGATGAAGTCGTGACTGATGAGCTTCGGGCAGGCCGCGCTGCACTCGTATTGGTTGGTGCAGTTGCCGAAACCCAGCTCGTCCATCTTGGCGACCATGGCGAGCACGCGGCTGTCGCGTTCGGGCTGGCCCTGCGGGAGGAGGCCGAGTTGCGAAACCTTGGCCGCCACGAAAAGCATCGCGCTCGAGTTCTTGCACGCCGCCACGCACGCCCCGCAGCCGATGCAGGACGCCGCGTCCATCGCGAGGTCAGCCGCGGCCTTCGCCACGGGAATCGAGTTGGCGTCGGGGGCCGCGCCGGTGCGCACGGAGATGAACCCGCCCGCCTGCTGGATCTGGTCGAAGGCGCCGCGGTCGGTGACCAGGTCCTTCACCAGGGCGAAGGCCCGGGCGCGGAACGGCTCGACCGTGATGACGTCGCCCGCCTTGAAGGTGCGCATGTAGAGCTGGCAGGTGGCGATGCCGTGGCCGGGACCGTGCGGCTTGCCGTTGATGGTGCAGGAGCAGGTGCCACAGATGCCCTCGCGGCAGTCATGCGCAAAGGCGATCGGTTCCCCGCCCTGCCGGGTGAGGCCGTCGTTCACGACATCGATCAGCTCGAGGAAGGACATGTCCGGGTTGACGTCCGCCGCCGGGTAGTCGACGAACCGGCCGGGGGCGGAGGGTCCGGCCTGGCGCCAGACGCGGAGCGTGACGGAGAAGAGTGACTTGGAAGATTTTTCGGCGACCATGGTGGATTTCTCGCGGCTTACTTGTAGGAGCGGACGCTCATCTTGGTGAATTCGTAGTTGAGCGGTTCGATGTTGCGGAGCGGGGCCTGCCCTTCGCCCTGATATTCCCAGGCGGCGGCGTGGTTGAAGCTGGCGTCGTCGCGCTTGCACTCGCCGTCGGGATACTGGTGCTCCTCGCGGAAGTGGCCGCCGCAGCTTTCCTCGCGGGTGAGGGCGTCGCGGCACATGAGCTCGCCGAGTTCCAGGAAATCGGCCACGCGGCCGGCCTGCTCGAGCGACTGGTTGAGCGTCTCGGCGGAGCCGGGCACCCGGACGTTGGCCCAGAACTCCTCGCGCAGGGCGGGAATCTGCGACAGCGCCTGCTCGAGGCCGGCCTTGTTGCGGGCCATGCCGCAGCCGGCCCACATGACCTTGCCGAGGCGCTTGTGGAAGTGGCTGACCGGTTCCTTGCCCGGGTTGTCGAGGAAGTGCTTGGTCATCGCGGCGACGTTCCCGTCCGCCTGCTTGAACTCCGCGCGGTCGGTGGCCGGCCGGGAGCCGGGCTTTTGCTGCGCGAGATAGTCTCCGACCGTGTAGGGAATGACGAAATAGCCGTCGGCCAGGCCCTGCATCAGCGCGGAGGCGCCGAGGCGGTTGGCCCCGTGGTCGGAGAAGTTGGCCTCCCCGAGCACGAAGAGACCGGGGAGGTTGGACATCAGGTTGTAGTCCACCCAGAGGCCGCCCATGGTGTAATGCACCGCGGGGAAAATGCGCATGGGCGTCTGGTAGGCATTCTCGGCCGTGATCTCGTGGTAGATGTCAAACAGGTTGCCGTAGCGCTCGCGCACGGCGGGTTCGCCGAGACGCTGGATGGCGTCGGCAAAGTCGAGATAGACGCCGAGGCCGGTCTCGCCGACGCCGCGGCCTTCCTCGCACATGCGCATGGCCGCACGGGAGGAAACGTCGCGCGGGGCGAGGTTGCCGAAACTCGGGTAGATGCGTTCGAGGTAGTAGTCACGGTCGGCCTCCGGAATGGAGGCCGGATTCTTTTTCGCATCCTCTTTTTTCTTCGGCACCCAGATGCGGCCGTCGTTGCGGAGCGACTCGGACATCAGGGTGAGCTTCGACTGGTAGTCGCCGCTCACCGGGATGCAGGTCGGGTGGATCTGCGTAAAACAGGGATTGGCGAAACAGGCGCCGCGCTTGTAGGCGCGCCAGATGGCGGTGGCGTTGGACTGGCGGGCGTAGGTCGAGAGGTTGAAGACGTTGCCGTAGCCGCCGGTGGCCAGAATGACGGCATCGGCCGCGTGCCGCGAGATGGCGCCGGTGTTGAGGTTGCGGACGATGATGCCCTTCGCGTGGCCGTCGACGACCACGAGGTCGAGCATCTCGGAATTGGGATGCAGCTCGACGCCGCCGGCACCGATCATCCGGGAGAGCGCGGAATAGGCGCCGAGCAGCAACTGCTGGCCGGTCTGGCCGCGGGCGTAGAAGGTGCGCGAAACCTGGGCCCCGCCGAAGGAGCGGTTGGCGAGGAGTCCGCCGTATTCGCGGGCAAAGGGCACGCCCTGCGCCGCACACTGGTCGATGATGCTGTTCGAGACCTCGGCGAGCCGGTGGACATTGGCCTCGCGGGCCCGGTAGTCGCCGCCCTTGAGGGTGTCGTAATAGAGCCGGTAAACCGAGTCGCCGTCGTTCTGGTAGTTTTTCGCGGCGTTGATGCCGCCCTGTGCGGCGATGGAGTGGGCGCGGCGCGGGCTGTCGTGGAAGACGAAGCACTTCACCTTGTAGCCGAGTTCCGCCAGCGAAGCGGCGGCGGACGAGCCGGCGAGGCCGGCCCCGACGACAATGATCTCGTATTTCCGCTTGTTGGCCGGGTTGACGAGCTTGATCTCGGTCTTGTGCTTGCGCCACTTGTCGGCGAGCGGGCCGGAGGGAACCTTGGAATCGAGTTTGGCCATGGCGGGGAAATTAGCGTTGGACGGCGGAGGTGGAGACGGCAGCGGCGGCCAGCTTCAGCGCGGCGGTGGTGCCGGGCGCAGGTCGGGCGAGGCCGGTGAGCATCGCGCCGGGGATGGCGAGATTGCCGAGAAAATAGGCGAGGCTGAAGAGCAGAACCACGCGGCGGAGGCCGGTGGCCCAGCGCTGGTTGCGAAGACCAAAGGTCTGGAACATCGAGTCCACCCCGTGGAGCAGGTGCAGGGTCAGCAGGGCGATGGCCACGATGTAGCAGAGCGAAACCACGGGATGCGCAAAACCGAGGAAGACCATGCTGTAGACATCATGCACGACCTGGCCCTGGGCCACGACGGGAAAGCCGAGGAGGTGAAACCCGCCGGTCATCACATACTCCGGCAGCGCCGTCTTGAAAGACCCGGCCTGGGCCGCGCCAAGGGTGAAGTGCGCCAGATGATAGATGATGAAAACCAGCACCACGATGCCGGTGTGCTTCATGTAACGGGAGGCCAGCGCCGCGTTGAGCCACCGGTTGACGCCATACGCCTCGGGGCCGCGGGCGGCCGTGTTTTCCAAGGCCAGCGTCAATGCCGCCCACACATGAAGGCCCACGCAGGCAAGGAGCCCGAGGCGGACCAGCCAGAGGACCGGCCCGAGCGACTGCAGGAAGTGGGCGTAGCCGTTGATCTTGTCCGGGTGGGCGAAGATCTGGAGGTTGCCGACCAGATGTCCGGCCACGAAACCGACGAGGATCAGGCCGGTCGCAGCCATGAGAAATTTTCGGCCGATGGAGGAGCGGAACAGATTCGCAAGGAGGCTCATTAGGCAAAGTGGGATTGGAAGGCTGGGGTGATGCAGGCGAGCTTTTGATATGTCAAATCCCCCTTCAAAAGGAAAAGTTGCGGCCCGGCGTGCCAGCCGGGCCCTTCGCCAACCCGGAGGCCCACCCCGGTCAAAATGCGGCCTCGGGCGGCGGACCGGCCCCGGCGATTTTTCGCTACGACCTCGCGCCACAGGGCCGGACCCGCACCGTCCGGCGCGCGCCAGCGCCCAGTCTAGCGTGCTGCCGTCACCGAGATCAATGTCGAACAGGATGAGCCGGACGTTCTCCAGCTCTGGCCCGCGCTACGCCAGTTCCTTCATCGAGCCGATGCTGATGATCTCGGTCGCGCTGCAGTACGCCGAAGTAATCGCGCATCAGGGTTTGGTCTTCGATGACGGCCGCCCGCATGCCCCAGCCCTACGCCGGCTGGGCCGCGGGTTCAAGTTTCGCGTGCCGGTTGGGTCACCAACGCCACCTCACCGCGCGCTCCGCAGGCGGAGCGTGTATTTCTTCGCCGCCGTGTTCGCCGCGGTGAAGCGCACCGCCTCCGTCGCATTCTCCGCCAGGGCCACCGTCCGGAATGGCGTCTCGTCGCCCAGGCTGAAGCCCTGCGCATCCTTGAAGACACAGTTGATCTGCACCTTGAGGGCGTGGTCCGCGCGGTTGCGCAGACTGGCGACCACCTCGAGCCGGCCGTCAGGCAGGCTCCGCTCCTGCAAGTTCGTGCAACTCACGACCGCCTGCGTGGCCTTGTCGAGGTGCGTAAATTTCTCCGTGTTCTCGATGGAGTATTTGGTCGATTCCTGCGGTGCGGCGGGCTTGGTCACGCAGCCGGCGCACAGGAGGAACGCCGCGGTCAGGACGGCAAAAGGCAGTGGCTTGGTGTTCATGGTCGGGGAAACTCGGACCCGCTTCGGGTGCTTTGGTTCACCCATAATGCAGCCTGTCCGCGCCAAGCCAAGCCTTGTCCGCGCTACGGGCTTGGCCTCCGCCCCGCCGCGCGGCAGGCTGCCGTCATGCCCCGCTACGTCCTCGCCCTCGATCAAGGCACCACCTCATCGCGGGCCATTGTGTTTGACCGCCGCGGCCGGCCGCGCGCCACCGCCCGGCAGGAGTTCACCCAGCACTACCCGCAGCCGGGCTGGGTCGAGCACGACCCGCGCGACCTCTGGGAAACCTCGCGGCTCACCGCGCTGGCCGCGCTCGCCCAGGCCAACCTCACCGGCCGCGATCTCGCTGCCATCGGCCTCACCAACCAGCGTGAAACCACCCTCTTGTGGGACCGCCGCACCGGCCGGCCGTTGCACCGCGCCATCGTCTGGCAGGACCGCCGCACCGCCGACGTCTGTGCCAGACTCCGCCGCCGCGGCCTTGAGCCCCTCTTCCGCAAAAAAACCGGTCTGCTGCTCGATCCCTACTTCTCCGGCACCAAGCTTGCCTGGCTGCTTGACCGCATCCCCGGCGCCCGCCGCCGCGCCCAACGGGGCGAGCTCGCCTTCGGCACCGTGGACACGTGGCTCCTCTGGCAGCTCACCGGCGGCCGCGTCCACGCCACCGATGTCTCCAATGCCTCGCGCACCCTGCTCCTCAACCTCCGCACCGGCGACTGGGACGGCGCCCTTCTGAAAATCCTGCGCATCCCGCGCGAGGTGCTGCCGGCCGTGCGCGACAGCAGCGGCATCTTCGGCGAGGTCACCAGTGTCCCCGCGCTCCGCGGCGTGCCCATCGCGGGCATCGCCGGCGACCAGCAGGCCGCGCTCTTCGGCCAGGCGTGCTGGCAGCCCGGCATGGCGAAGAACACCTACGGCACCGGCTGCTTCCTGCTGCTCCACACCGGGCAGAAGCCCGTCGCCTCCCGGCACCATCTCCTGACCACCGCCGCCTGGCGCATCGGCGGCCGGACTGAATACGCCCTTGAGGGCTCCGTGTTTATCGGCGGCGCCGTCGTGCAATGGCTGCGCGACGGTCTCAACCTCATCGCGCAATCCTCCGACATTGAAAAACTTGCCGCCAGCGTCCCCGACAACGGCGGCGTCTGTCTCGTGCCCGCCTTCACCGGCCTCGGCGCCCCGCACTGGGACCCGGCGGCGCGCGGCATCATCACCGGCCTCACGCGCGGCACCACGGCCGCGCACCTCGCCCGCGCCGCCGTTGAGAGCATCGCCTTCCAGAGCGCCGATCTCATCCACGCCATGCAGGCTGACGCAAAAATCAGGCTCCGCGAACTCCGCGTGGACGGTGGGGCGACCACGAACAACGCTCTCCTGCAGTTCCAGTCCGACCTGTTGCGCGTGCCCGTGGTCCGCCCGCGCACCACGGAGACCACCGCGCTCGGCGCCGCCTATCTCGCCGGCCTCGCGGTCGGCTTCTGGAAAAACCGCGCGGAGATCGCCCGGCTGTGGGCCGCCGACCGCACGTTCCGACCCAAAGCCGCCCCCGCCGTCATGCGGCGCCTGCAAACCGGGTGGCACCGCGCCGTCGCGCGGGCAAAATCCCAGGCGTAAAGCCCCCGGCCCTTCGTAGGCTTGATTTTCGGTCCGCGCCACCGGCCCGCCGCCGCCCCACACTTCGGATTGTGTCTGCCGCCGGTTTACTTCACGATGCCCCTGATGTCGCACCCTAAACTCCGCCGTCGCGCTCTCCCGCTGGCCTTGCTCGGCAGCCTTTTCGTCGTGGCTCTCCTCGCGGCCGACTCCCCCGAACTCGCCTCCCTGCGCGCCAAGGCGGAACGGGGCAATGCCATCGCCCAATACAATCTCGGACTCGCCTACACCCGTGGCCGCGACACCACCGCCGACCTCGCCGAGGCCTACGTGTGGCTCACGCTCGCCGAGGAGAACGGCACCACCGGCCAGGCCCGGCGCACCCTGCTCACGACGATGACGCCTGAGCAACTCGCCGAGGGTGGCCGCCGCCTTGAACTGCGCCGCAGCCAGAGCCAGCGCCCGGGGCGCACGGTCAGCACCACGGGCCCGGCGGACGCCTCCCGCGCCCAGGCCGCCGCCACCCCTGCCGATCAGATCATCTCCGCTCCCTTCAACCAGTCCTCAGCCACCGCCCCGGCGCAGACCGGCCCCGCCCAGGCCGCTCCCGTCGCCACTGGCCCGGCCGCCGAATCCCTCTCGCCAACCGCCACCCGGGTTGAGGACACGGCCTCCGGCAACCTCAGCGCCGAACTGGCCGCCGTCTGGAAGGAAACCGCCCTCCTCAAGGCGGCGCTCACCACCGCGGAGACCGCCAGGACCGAGGCCAACCGCACCCTCGCCGCCACTAGCGCCGAGCTCGCCGCCCTGCGGGTCGAGTCAGCGAAAATCACCGCCGCCAACGCGGCCCAATTCCAACAGCAGCTCCAGACCGCCCAAACCGCCACCGCCGCGCTCACCACCAAGGTTCAGGCTTTTGAGACCGCCGTTGCCCAGCGCGAGCGGGAACTTGCCGAGGCCCGACAGGCACTCGCCGCCGCCAATGAACGCATCACCACCCTTGCCGCCGCGCAGGCCGGCCTCGAGTCCCGGTTGGGCACCCTCGCCACCACTGGCGACGAATCCGCCCGCCTTGCCGCGCAACTCTCCGCGACCCAGGCCCGGTTGAGCACCGCCGAAAACCAGACCGCTGCCACCATGACCACTGCGACGCAGGAGGCCGCCGCACTCAACGCCCAGGTCGCGCAGGCCGCCGCGGAGAAGGATGCCCTCACCACGCAGCTCACCACCCTGCGCGCCCAACTGATTGAGCAGCAAAGCGCCCTCACCTCTCTCAGCACGAAGGAGCGCGAGCAGTCCGAAACGCTCGCCGCCCGGGAACGCGCCCTCGCCGAGGCGCAGGCCGCCACCGCCGCGCTCACCACCAAGGTTCAAGCTTTTGAGACGGCTGTTGCCCAGCGCGAGCGGGAACTTGCCGAGGCCCGGCAAGCCGTCGCCGCCGCCAATGAACGCATCGCCGCCCTCGCCGCTGCCGAGGCAAAGCTCCAGTCGGACCTCGCGGCCAAGCCCGCCGCACCCACCGTTGAACCTGCCGCCCTCGCCGCCGCCCAAGCTGAGGCTACGCAGGCCCGCCATGAGGCAACTGCACTCAACGCCCGGCTCGCCGAACTCGCCGATGAGATAAGCACCCTTGCCCGGCAACTCGCCTCCGCCCAGTCCGCCGCCGACCAGCTCGGCCCGTTGCAAAACCGGCTGGAAGCGACCGCAACCGAATTGGCGCAGGCCCAGGCCGCCGCCACCAAAGCCGCGCAGGAACGCACCGCCCTCGCCACGGAACATACCGTCGAGAAAAACGTTCTCGCCGCGCAGCTCACGGCCGCGTTCGCTGAAAAACTCGCCGCCGCCGAAGCCGCCGCCGCGGGCGCAAGCACCGCCTTGCAGGAGGAAAAATCCTCGGCCGAGCGCGCCCTGGTTCTGACTGCCACCGAACTCGCCTCGCTCCGCGAGCAACTGCAGGAGGCGCAGACCGCCACCGCCGCCCTTGAAGCCAGGAACCGCGAACTCGCCAACGCCACACCGGCCTACCCCGATCTGCGCGAACAGGCCAAGGCGCTCGAGTCGCAACTCGTCACCGTCCGCACCGAACTTGCCGCGACCACCCGCCAGCGCACTGACTCCGCTGTTGCCCTCGCCGCTGTCGAGCAGTCGCTCGCCCGCGCCAACGAGCGCATCAAGGAACTCTCCGCCGGCCAGGCCGCCCTCGAAGCCCAGCTCAACACCCGGGCTGTTGCCGGCGACGAATCCGCCCGCCTTGCCCAGGAACTCGCCGTCACCCAAAGTCGGTTGAGCACTGCGGACAATGAAGTAGCCGCCGCCCAAGCCGGTGCGAAGCAAGCCGAGCAGGCCCGGGCCGCGCTCGAGTCCAAACTCACCGCCCTGACCGCCGAGCAGGCCGCCCTCGCGCAACAACTCGCATCGGCCCAGGCCAGTGCCACCGCGGCCCAAAATGCCACCGCCGAACTCGCCGCCCTGCAGGGCCGGCTTGAAATCGCCGGGCAGGAACTCGCCAGCGGGCGGGCCGACTACGAACAGACCCGCAACGAGCACGCCGCAAAAATTGCCAGCCTCACCGCCGGCAGCTCCGCCCTTGCCCAGGAACTGGCCAAAGCCCGGGCCGAGGCCACCGACGCGGTCGCAGCGGCGACGTCCGCCGCCGCCGAAGTCGCTTCCCTCCGCGCCCAGTTGACCGAAGCCCAAACTGCCAACGCCACGCTTGGTGCGCAACGCGGCGAGTTGGCCGACAGTCTAACCGCCCGTGATCGCGCCTTGGCTGAGGCGCAAGCCACCGTGACTGCCTCACACGAGCGTATTGCCACGCTCAGCTCTGCCCAAGTTGAGGCTGGGCAAGCCCGCGATGCAGCAGCCGCGTTGAACGCCCGCCTCGCAGACCTGACCGCCGAGAATGCCACGCTCGCCCAGCAGGTCACCACCACACAAGCCGCCGCGGTCGCACTTGAAGCCAAGAACCGCGAACTCGCCAGCGCCGTCCCCGCCTACCCCGATCTGCGCGATCAGGCCAAGGCACTCGAATCGCAACTCGCCACCGCCCGCACCGAACTCGCCGCGACCACCCGCCAGCGCACTGACTCCGCGGTTGCTCTTGCCGCCGCCGAGCAGTCCCTTGCCCGGGCCGACGACCGCATCAAGGAACTCTCCGCCGGCCAGGCCGCCCTCGAAGCCCAGCTCAACACCCGCGCCACAGCCGGTGACGAGGCCGCCCGCCTCGCCCAGGAACTGGCTGCAGCCCGCAGTGCCGCCGAACAAGCCCGGCGCGAAATCACCGCGACCAACGCCCGCCTCGCAGACCTGACCGCCGAGCACGGCACCCTCGCCCGACAGGTTGCCGCCGCCCAAACCGCTGCGGCCGCCCTTGAAGCCAGGAACCGCGAACTCGCCGGCGCCGTCCCCGCCTACCCCGATCTGCGCGAACAGGCCAATGCGCTTGAATCGCAACTCGCCGCCGCCCGCGCCGACACCGCCAGGGCAGAGAGCGCCGCCGCGGAAATTGTCACGCTTCAACAACGCTTGACCGCCGCCGCGAGTGATCTCGCCGCCGCGCAAACTGCCGCCGGCCAGGCCGGTCAGGAAAAAACCGCGCTCGCCGCGCAGCTGGCCGCCGCGCAGGGCGAAAAAACCGAGGCGCAGCGCGCCCTCGCCACCGGTTCCGCCGAACTCGCCACCCTC
>CAJBES010000306.1 GCA_903952145.1 uncultured Opitutaceae bacterium
CGGTGCTCATAGGTAAAAAACCTAAACCAGACATATGAGCCGGCAATGTAAAGTCTATTGCCACAGTGCTTGGCGCGGTGTCTTGCGGGGTGCTTTCGCCAGCGCCGGCAGCCGGCTTGCTGGCGCTCTTTTTTGCCCAGCCCGTGACCCGGCCTCATACCAATCGCCCTGAGCCGGGATCATGCCAGTTCGCCGTAGGCCGCGTGCCGGCGACGATCTCAGGCGCGGTGGGCTGCAGTTCGAGGGCCCGGTTGATCGCGGCGAACGCCGTTTCCATGTCGCCAGATAATAGGAAGCCTGCGCGAGCCCGAACAGGAGCGCGGGATCGCCCGGCCGGTAAAGCGGGGGTGCGCGAAATTCTCCCGCGTGCCCTCGTAATCACCCAGGGAGAGCGAGGGCCGGCCAAGCTGCTGAGCCGCGAGCCAGTTGTTCGGGTCGAACTTGGGCGCCAGTTCGTAGCCAATCCGCGCGTATTCATATCGCTCCGGATCCGAGCGCTCCGCCATGAGATGATGGGTGAGGCCGTTCAGAAATGCCACCACTGCGGCACCCAATTCAGGAAGTGTTCTCGCCATGCCCGATCTTGCCCGGCTCCCACCGCCAGGTAATGTCTATAAGCTATGGGACGTCGGTCTGAAGCCGCCAGCAGGCGGTCGAGTTTTTCCCAGGTGCGAGCGTCCCGACTGCAAGATGCGGCCAAACGGGGGCCGCTCTATTTGGAACCATCACGCTTTTTCCAGCGCCAAAGACCAAGGGTGATGAGGGCCACACCAAACAGCAAAGGGCCGATGAACCAGCCGATCACCTCACCCCGCGTCACCCCGAGCGAGGCCTCGTCGGCGGGTTCGATCAATCGCACTGCGGCAATGATGTTCACGATACCCGAAGCAAGTGTGATCGCGCCTGTGCCGATCAAGGCGAGCCGCAGGAGACGGAGCAGAAAAGGAGGCATGGGCATGCGACTGAGTTTGGCCATCAGATCCCCAGGGCAAGCCAATCGACCAGCTGAGTCCTAAAACCCGTGGGGGGTTATCATGCGCCTGGAACCGTCAAGGTCAGGACGAGGGTTTCGTCGGGGCGGTCCAGCGACAGGGAAACGACGAGGCGACCCTCTGTCGCCGCGGAGTGGCCGTCAGCGGTGTAGGGATTATGCGGGAGCACGGGCCAGGTAATCCGGGCTGCGGCCGGCAGTGAGAGCTGCCAGTTGTGGTGCGCCAGCGAACTGACCCCGGATTTTTCCCACCGGTCTGCCGTGAGCCCGGCCTTGGCGCCGTCGGAGAAGACAATGGGGCTCTCCGGATAGGGAATGAACGTCAGGTGGGTGGCGGCAGGACGACCGTCCGGTGCGGCCTGCACCAGCCGGACGCCGAGCCGCAGGGTGGTAGCGGAGACAATCTCGAAGCAGAGTTCGGCGACCGCGCCGGCTGCAGTGATGCGCTGCGTCCAACGGTTGGCGGCGGACTCGGAGATTGTGCAGCGGTCCGGCGTGTAAGCGAGCGACACCTCCGGCGCGAGGTTGGTCTCGCGCGCTGCGCCGATCGGCGTGAGGAGGTTGGTGTCACCAACCGTCAGCGTGCTCCAGAGCGGTTGCAGCTTGGTGTTGCCACCACCAAGGATGAGGCCGGCGTTGCGGTGATACACGCTGACGAGATTCTGCCGGTCTTGGATGAAACGGTTGGGCGTGCGTGGGCAGCAGTAGGCAGAAAAGCTGATCAGCCAAGGATCCTCACGGGCAATGAGTGCGTCTCCATCCATGCGAAACCGGCAAGCGGGCGCACTGGTGAAGCCGAGGGCGTCCGCCGCTGCGGGCAGGAGGAGGTAGAGAAACTCGGCGGCATCAAGCTCTGCGGGATTCCGGTCGGCCAGGAGCGGAAACTGATGGGCGAGCAGGGCCCGGCCGGCGTCGGTGAAGTAAAGACCGGGGTGAATGCTGACGTGCGGCGGAAGGTAGCACGCCGCGCCGTCCGGCCCGCGGACCAGCTTGAGCGGCGGGTAGGGATTGCGCTCATCCACGGTCTCAATCATCGCGCCGTTGGGATAAATATAGTTCAGGTGGAAAATGTTGCCACGCTCGAGGGCGGGCAGGACGGCGGTGTCACCGCTGAGGGCGTGGTAGAGGCCGAGGGCTTCGAGGTAAACGCGGTTGTAGAGAACGACTGGACCGCTGTGCTCCGTCCACCAACCATGCGGGGACTGCTCCGCGATGACCTGCTGCATGTAGTCGCGCGCCTGCTGTTCCCATTCCGGCCGGCCAAAGAGGCGGCCGGCGAGGAACAGCCCGGTGGCGTGGTGGCAGGGAATGTTGTGAATCCAGGGAATGACCTCACCGGGCTGCAACGGCGGGTGCCCGGTAAGCGGGCCGGGATAGATGTTGCTGCGCGAACTGAGTTCAGTCGCAGCAATGCCACTGTAACCGAGTTGCAGGCCCTCGGCCCAGATGGCGCGATCGGCGGGTGCGAGTTCGGCGGCAATCAGTTGGTAGGTGATCATCCAGCGGAGGTAGGTCCACGGCATGTAGATCGGCCCCCAGTTGGAGCCGTCCTTCTTGTCGAAAGGATACATGCCCTTCTCGTCCTGACGTGCCCGCAGGTAGCGACCTCCGGCAGCGATGCAGGCAAGCAACCGCGCATCGTGGTAGTGGGGACCATCCTCACACTGATAAAGCAGGGTCAGCGTGAGGATGGGATCCTGGTCGCGCACGATCCAAGGTTCGGTGCCAAACTGGCCGCTGGGCCGGGCCTGCGCGAGGATGGGATCGAGCTTGGCCTCGATCGCATGCAGCAGATAGGCGCGGAATTGGGCGCGATCTAGAGGAACGAGGGGGGCGGATGGGCGCGACAGGTTGCTGGGGGACGGAGTGGAGGAGGCGCAGGATGCGTTCATAGGAGGGGGAAAGGTCAGGGAGACAGCAGGCAAGCTGGCGGCAAAGAGGGAGGCGTCTTTGTGGAAATCGCGACTGCTGGATTCAGTTATGGGTGTACGGCCTGATCAGTCGGGGCCATGAGCTAGTTTCGGCGTGAATCCGGAGGCAGATATTAGCGGGTTGGCGACGGCGGTGCGCAGGGAGGGTCACCCCGCCCTACCCCAGCAGCTTCTTCAACGCGGGTCCGGTGAGCCCGAGCTTTTTCGCAGCGGCGGCTTCGTCGCCATGGTGCGCGGCCAGGGTGCGCTTGGCCAGTTCGCGCTGCACCTTGAGGAACATCGTTTCGTTTGTGTCACTTAGCTCGGCGTGCACGAAGTCCAAGGCAGCCGCCAACGTCAGCGCCGGCCACGATTCCGTACACTGGGCACTCTCAGTCACGGCGGTGCCACCGAGTTCGGCCGGCAGATCCTTGACGAGGATCGCGTCGCCTTGCGCAATGACGGCGCTGCGGTAAATGGCGTTTTCCAACTCACGGACATTGCCAGACCAAGGGTGGCGGGTCAGGAGCGCCATGGCTTCCGGGGCGACCTTGCTCACGCGGGCTTTTTTCTGCTTCACGAGGGTTTGCAG
>CAJBES010000307.1 GCA_903952145.1 uncultured Opitutaceae bacterium
GCCAGTTGCTCCAGCTTTATCAGCTCGCTCCGGACTACCCGGACGCAGCGACCCGCCGGCACTGGCTCACGGCGGCCACGGCCATGGGCAATTTCCTCGCCGGGCTGCAGCGGGCCGACGGCGATCTCCCCGACATTCTCGACGACGACAACCGGGAGCTTAACCGCAAGCCGCACCGCATCACGGCCCGCGCGGTGGTCTGCGGCCTGTGGACGCGCCTCGGGCAGGCCACCGGCGACCGGGAATGGGGCACGCGGGCCCAACGTCTCGCGGCAGCGGTCGCCCCGGCGATTCACCGCTACGAATATTTCAACCAGATGCTGGATGTCTTCAGCCAGGCCGACACAGAATATGTCGACTCGGAGGCGGCCTGCTACGTGCTCGAGGGGTTGGTACCGCTTTACCTCGAGACCCGTGCGCCTGCGGTGCTCGCCCTCTGCCAGAAAGCCGCCGCCTTCGTCTTTGCGTGGACCTACTTCTACGACCTGCCGCACGCCCACCGGGGCATTGCCCGCGGTGGCCAATGCTGTCGCACGGACGACTATCCCCTGCTCTATCCGATCGCACCGGCCAAGGCGATGGAGCCCGTCCTCGCGCTCGCTCGGAACACCGGCGATCCTTTCTATCAACAGATGGCGGACGAGATGGCCGCGTTCCTGGGCAACTGGCAGTTGGATGCGCCGGGGCAGCCCTGGCATGGCGGCATGGTCCATGCCATGGGCCAGTTCTCCGGCCGACACTGGGGTCCGGATTTTGCCGGGCAGACCGACACCGGCATGGCGAGCAGCAACAGCCTGGTGGCCTTGGAGTGCTGGCTCGCCGCGCGGGAATGAGACCAATCGCCCGTAGATTTTACCCTAACCGAATACGGTTTGGGGGTAGGGCGTGATCCACCGGGCGCGCTGTTCGACATTCGCGGTCGGTCCGGCAGGCCAACCCTACCGGCGCTACCGCGCCATAGTGCATAAACGATGGGCGACTGGCCTGAGCCGGGATCATGCAGTTCGCCGTAGGCCGCGAGCTTGCTCGCGCTTTGGCCGACCACCAGCGAAGATCTGCCGACATTCAAAACCCAGGCGTGTAAAAGCTCCGGGCGATTGGTATGAACTCAGAGGGAAGCCACGCATTCTCATCGTCGAAGACGAAGGCATGTTGCGCGTAACATCCAGCGGCAACTGATGGAGCTGACCGCGAGCGACGGTTCGAGATGAGTGCCGCGTCATCAACCCGCCGGTTGAAGCGTGG
This sequence comes from uncultured Opitutaceae bacterium, assembly GCA_903952145.1. Lineage (GTDB taxonomy): Bacteria > Verrucomicrobiota > Verrucomicrobiia > Opitutales > Opitutaceae > UBA2377. The sequence goes on from CAJBES010000307.1 coordinate 1,246, forward strand.
AGTCACGGGGGCATTCCCTTGGCGCCGGGCGTGGCTCAGTCCAGCAAGGTGCGCATCGCTGCGGATAGAGTAGCATCCACTTCGTCGGCGCAGAAGGCGACGCTGACCTCGTAGCCTCCACAGGAGTATTCCTCCTTAACGGGCATATACCAAGGTCCGCCGTCACCGTAGGCGGCCACGGCGACGTGGCGATCCGGCCGCATCTGTTGCGCTCGCAACTGGTATTCGATGAAGGGTTCGGCCGGCAGATGCAGGACCGAAAGGTCGTTCAGGTGCAAGGCGCTCAGGACAACCGGAGTTTGGCGCTCATAGCGCTGGAGCCATCCCAGACGGAAGGTGAGCCGTTGCCGTTCAAGCGGGGTGTTGTTGGGATCAGCGATCTGTGCCCTGAGCTCGGTCAAGGTGGGCCCCGGGTGGGGTTTGGGCAGGATGGCCCGTGTCCGCCAGCTGATCGGTCCTAAGGGTTCGGGTCGCAGCGCGCACTCGGAGGCGACGATTCCGGCATAAATGCGTTTGGTGAGTAACCGACGGGTTTCCGGTTCGCCATCGTTATACTTTCCCGCCGCGATATTGCCGGAGCAACCCGTGAAATAGAGGTGCAAGCACTCGGGCTCGTCCCTTTGTCGCTGCTTGCGCGCGAGCCCGCAAAAATCACTGGTGACGCGGCCGTCCCCGTAATAGCTCATGGGGTGCGTCGCGTAATAATGACAGGCGAGGACCTTGGTTTGCCCATCGTAAAAGGCGATTGTCTGGAGCTTGGGATCGATCACCCCCTCGGGCAGGTCCCGCAATTGCGGATCCTTGCAGGCGCTGCCGCGCATGATGATGATCTTGCCGGCCACGTCGCGCGACACCCGGCGGTTCGAGGCCACTTTTTCAACGCGCGCCTCACCGTGCGCCACATGCGTGAGCGGGCGGGCCTGACGTAGGGCGGCGGTAACGGCGGCGCGCGCACGGTCGAGGCACGCTCGGAAGAATCCTTCCTCAAACATGCGTGGCAACTCAGGGTATTTTGCGGTCTCGCGCCCGGCATCGAGACAGACGAAGGGCGCGCTGTGCTGGTGCACACAGTGGACGGCCACCCGTTCAGGCGTGGTCCCGGCCGCTTCAGCCAGCGCCGTCCGCCAGGCGACGTGGGCTTCGTTGAGGATGCCGGTCCAGTCGACGGCGCACACGACGATTGGGGCGCCGGCCCCCAGCAGGACGTAGCCTAGGGCTTCCAAGGAATCATCATGGGCGAGCACCGGCTTGACCAGCCCGCCGCAGAGCGGATCGCCAAGCGGTGGCGTCACATCAAAACGAAACGGCGCGATGCGGTTGGGTGCCGCCTCCGGTGTGGTGGCTTTGTCCGGGTAATCTTCCATGATTGATGGGCCAGATTGCGGGGAGTTCCTGGCGCCGGCGGGGAAACCGCCCGCCGCTCATTTTTCCAGCCGCTTGAGCACGGTGCGAATGGCGCGGGCGACTTTTTCGATATAAGCGTCGGTCATCGCTTCGTTGATCGGCAATTTCACGCAATCGTCGATGATGGCCTCGGTCGTGGGACAATTGACCGTCCGGTAATCCATTGTCGTGAGCCCGGCGTCGCGAGCCGGCCAGGTCCCGCCGAAAATGTTGTGATTCTGAAAAACCGGCCAGCGATAGGCGGCCTTACGTACCAACAAAACGCTGCAAGCCACGCCTGCGGCGGTGAGCGCGGCCGCAATCTCCGCGCGCGGCTGGGCGAACCGCGTCAACTCAAGCCGCAGCATGTAGAACCAGTAGCTATGGGTGTCACCGGGCCGAACGACCGGCAGCAGGACGCCCGGGGTGCCAGCCAAGCGCTGCGTCAGCAATTCACCGGCGCGGTTTCGCCGGGCGACGATGTCTGGCAGTTTCGTCATCTGTGCGGCGGCCACGGCCGCCTGCGGTTCGCTGATGCGATAGTTGGGGGCGAGGGTCTCGGGATCGCGTCCACCTTCGGTCCGGCCGTAATCCTTGTCGGCCCAATTGTTCAGGCCCGGGCCGTAGCGGTCGTTGTTGGAGCCGACGATGCCGCCGTCGCCACAGCCAATGTGCTTGAAATCGTTGAGCGAGTAGCAGCCGAAGTCCCCGATGGTGCCGACGGGGCGACCCTGCCAGCACGCGCCCCACGATTGGGCGCAGTCTTCGATCAGGGCCAGCTTGTGCTCGCGGGCGATGGCTGTGAGCGCAGCCATGTCGCAGGGATTGCCCGCCAGATGCACGGCCATGATCGCGCGGGTCTTCGCCGTGATAAGGCGGCGCACATCGGCGGGATCCAGCGTGTAGGTGCGCGGATCGACATCGGCAAACACCGGCACGCCCTGTTGGTAAAGAACCCCGATATACGTGCCCATGTCGCTAATCGGCGGCACGATGACCTCGTCGCCCGGCTGCAAGCGCAGGGACGACACCGCGACGTGTAACGCCGCCGTGCCCGACGAGCAGGGCAGGCAATACTTTAACGGATGGTGGCGGCGAAATTCGTCGACCAGCGCCGTAGTTTGCGGGCCCTTCCAGTAAAACATCGAAGTCTGCTGCACCATCGCGGTGAGCCGTTCGAGTTCGACGGCGCCAAAGCGCTTGGGCTGTGGCAGCGGTTCATCAACCAAGGGCAGAGCGGGCAATGTCGGGTTATTCATGGTGAATAGAAAGGTCTGGTGTTGGTAGGCAATGATGCGCGGCGGACTTTCACGGCGCCCGCTTGCGTGTGTTCATTGCGGCGGCCATGAGGCAGTCTCTGGTGTTACGATTCACGGTCAGGGTGGCGGGCCCGGAACGGCTGGGTTCAACCATGGCGGGTCAATCCAGCCAGGTCTGCCAGAACTTTTGCCGGCCCTTCTCGCTGACGCGCTCTCGGAGTTCCGCCCGCGTGCCGCCCCGGTCGAGCAGGCGCTTGACCTCCTTGCCTGCCCGGATGAACGCTTTGACCTTCTCGATGTGCGGCGGCTCGCACATGGTTCCTTCCAGAACCGTGAACACCTTGCAGGCACCGTCGGCCGCCGCTTGAAACACGAAATCCTCCACGTCGCGGCAGGTCATGCCGCGGTAATGGAAACTCACTAGCCGCCAGCCAAACGGCACGCGGCACTCCCGCGCAATGACCTGCGGGTTGATCTGCCGGGAGACCGAGGGATCGTAATACCAGAGCCCGATTGTTTCCAAATGCCGGAGCTGGGTCGGACGCAGGTCCTCCACGTGGGCCAGGCGCCTGCCGCTCGTCACCCCGTTGAAATATTGATCCCAGTAAGGGAGGACAAATGTCTCCCACAGACGCGGTGGAATCATGGATGCGATGTCGTCGCAGATCATGGCGCTGTCCGGCTTGATCACCGGCCGGCCGCTGATTGAGCAGTGCCACCGGTAGAAATCCAGCACGCTCGTCGTCAGCAATCCTAGGAACTCCTGGGTCTTCTCCGGCTCGTCAAGGACATCCAAAAAGAACGCATCCCCCCGGAATTCGTAGGCGGTCGTCACCGGTCCCTCCCAACTGTATGCATACCACACCTCCTCGCCCGGAAAGGCTTTCTGCATCTGCGCGAGGAAATTGAGGTAGAACTGGGCCCGAGGTGCCCGGCCAAAATCAACCGGCTGCTTCAATGCCGCGATGGCCCGGTCGAGCGAATCCTGGAAAACATGTTCGACCGCCACCTCGCCGCCCTCGGGGAAGTAAAGCTCGGCCCCCAAGCTGTTGGGATGGCCGTAGCTAATGGGCGGCGTGGTCGGTCCCGCCACGCCCACGTCCGGCCCGAAAAGCTCCTCCACCCGTTGCCGGCCTGTTCGGTAGACTTCGATGCAAGCCTCCGGTTCGAGGAAGAAATCCCGGGTCGGCACCTCCGCCATCTTCAGGTAGGCCAGATACGAACCCGTGACGCTCCACTCAAAAGCAGTCGCCGTATCCCTCCTCAGGGCTTCGTAATCGGGGCGGAGGTGCATAGAGTGCCCGGCTCAGACCGCTTCTTCTTTGCCGGAATCGAAGGAGCGCTGGGCGGCATCGAGCAGGGCCATCACTTCCATGGTCGCTTCCAACTCCATGGGGGCTTCCCCGGTTTGGAAAAATTTCACGATATGCTCCAGCAGATGGGTGTAACACCGGGCGGTGGAAGCGACAAAGGGGCAGGCTTGCTCCTTGTCGTGCAGACACCCGCCGTAGATGGACGTGCCGGTCAGCAGTTCCGCGACCCCGCGGCGGTTTTCCGGATACTGCACGATTGCGGTGAAGCCCGCGTTATCTTTTTTCACAAAGACGCTCTGGGCTCCGCGGCCCATGGCCCGCTCCAACATCTCAAACGTGTGCACGCAATACCAGACGATGCTGCTGCCGGCCGGCGGCTTGCCAAACAGCCCATAGACATGCCCAAAAGCGGGCTTGGGCATCTTCTCACATGCCGCGGTGAATTCCGGCACGAAGCGGAGGGAGGACGATGAAAAGACCTTCAGCTGCCGGGCCCTGGCCAGGTCATAGATTTTCTTCGCATTGGCGAGATCATCAGCGAACGGCTTGTCGAGATAGATCATCTTCCCCAGGCCCGCGCACTTGGTGAAGTATTCCAGATGGTAAGCGGGATCGTTGATTTCGAGCATGAGGGCATCGCATCCGGCCACCGCCTCCTCGAAGCTCGTTGTCACCCTGATGCCCCAGCCCTCCAGTGTCTTTTGCCGTTGGTTCAGGCCCTCTTCGCTGTGAAATGGCGTGGTGAACCTCAGGCACGAAACCGGTTGCAAGCCGCGGACCTTTTGATCCGCGGGACAATCCGGCGCCACCATGCGACGGGCAAATTCAATGGTGTGACTCGTATCCAGCCCGATAAACGCGATTTTGATGTCTTGATTCATAATGCCACCTTGGAATTTGGCGGTCCATGAGCAGTTAGCCATCGTCCCGCCCGCCACGAGCGCAAAGTGCTGATTATAGTCCCAACTTCTTTCTACCTGTATTTTACCCGATGAAAACCACGTCGATCAATGCGAACGGCCGCAGACCACCAAGGGTCCACTGGGCACCGGGGCCAATGATTACCCGGCCAAGCCCTTTGATCCCGGCGAACTCCTCGCCCGCATCGGGGCCGGCCGACGCCTGCTCGAGATCCAGGATACGCTGGTCGCCAAGATGGGAGAACGGGACAATCGCGCAGCGTCGGCTGCACCTACCTCACTCCCTTCGGGAAATCCTGCAAATTATCAGCTTTGCCTCGATGGAACAAATCTCTCTCCAAGAGCTGCTTGCGAACAATGATACAAGGGACGAGCATGCCGATATTCCTAAACATTTGGAAATCAATTACTCATAACTGGACAGCCGTGATTTCGCATGAAACATTCCACGTCGTGACTGCCAACGCTATTTCTCCGCGAGAAGAGCCGCCGCCGCTCCACAAGTCCTTACCGTCACGGGACCAGGGCAATCAGTTCCGCCGCCGCACCATACTGCTGTGCGTTCTCGTCCTCGTGGCTGCGGTCACCGTCTTTGCGTGGTCACGCAAGCCCACTGCTGCGGTGGTTGCGACTGCGGCGCGTGAGGTCGTGGATCTCGTGGTTGTCAGTGGTCGACTTCGGGCGGTTCGCGAAGCCGCGGTCGGGGTCGAAATTTCCGGCACAGTTGAGGAGGCCCTCGTCCGCGAGGGCGATCGGGTAACGGCTGGCCAACCCTTGGCGCGCATCGGCTTGATCGACTACGGCGCCCAGCGGGAACAAGCATTAGCGCACCGCGACACAAATGCGGCTGAAGCCGCCGCCGCCACGCTCGTCGCCACTCAAGCAAGAAACGACCTGCGGAGGACAGAAGAACTGGCGAACGGAGGTGTAACCTCCGAGTCGGAATTGGAGACCGCGCGCAACCTCGCTGCTCGGTTGGGTGCTTCGGAAACGTCGGCCCACGCTCGGCTATCCGAAGATGAAAGCGCCCTGCGGCTGCTGGAGCGCCAGTTGGAGAAGCGCACAGTGCGAGCGCCGTTTGCGGGTGTTGTCACCCGACGTTCGGTCGAGCCAGGGCAAAGCGTCGGGCCCGGCGCCGCACTGTATCTCGTGGCCGAAATGACCCAAACGGAAATTTACGCAGAAACCGACGAAAACAACGTGGACCGGCTGCACTCTGGGCAAGTCGCCACTGTGATAGCGCCCGCATTTCGAAATCAGCCGTTCCAAGCTCGCCTTACCCAAATCGGCCCGCGAATTGACTGGGATCGGGGCGTCATTGGTCTGCGCCTTGCCCCGGAAAACCCGCCTGATTTTCTGCTGCCGAACATGACGGTGGATGTGAACATCGAAGTCGGCCGCTATCCTCAGGCCCTGACACTTCCGGCTTCAGCCGTGATCCGGGTGCGCGAAGGCAACTTCGTCATGATGGTTATGGGTGATCGCTTTGAACGCCGGGCGGTCACCGTGGTTGGTGAAAATCCGCTCTATGTCGCAATCGAAGGTCTGGCTCCGGGCACTCAGGTGGCGAAGGAAGCGACCAAGGCGAGAATCGGTCCGCGTTACCAGATGTTAGTGGCGAAGTGAGGGCTGGAGCTGTGAGTATGGCTTCTCCCTTCGCTCTATCGGTTGCCCTGCGCCAGCTCACGCACAATCGCGGGCAAACGCTCCTCACGATCGGCGTGGTAGCGACCAGCGTCACGCTCATCCTGTTTGTCTCGTCGCTGATCAATGGTCTTCAGATCCGCCTGGTGAGCACGATTACGGATTCAATCCCGCACCTGCGGATCATGCCGGTAGAACGCGCGCCTGAGGTTTTGTGGGATCGCCCTGAGGCGCAGGCGTCGCCCGTTTTTGTCGGGACGGTTCCGAAGTTGGAGCAGCGTCAGCGCAAGATTGAAGGCTGGAAGCCATGGCTCGAAAGAATCGGTGCGCTGGAACCGCTCGAACTGACCGCCTTGCTTCCCTCAGTCGACGGCCCGGTGGTCGTTTCAAGGGAAAGCAAACGGATATCCGCCCGGCTGATTGGGGCGTTACCGGAGCAATATAATCGCATTGTCGATCTGCAGGGGAACATGGCGGCGGGACGCTTTTTCGGTTTGAACGGCGGTGAGGCTGTCATCGGAGTGCAACTCGCCCGGGAACTGGGCGTACATTTAGGCGATCGGATCAGCCTGCTCAGCGCGGAGGGCATTGTTGCCAGTGCCACCATCGCGGGAATCTACGACACCGGCTTCGGCGCCCTGGACCAAACCACGGTCTTCGTGCCGTTGCGCGACGCCCAGTCGCTGCTTCAACTGGGTAATGCCATCACCGGGTTTGCCGTGAAAGTGCGGGACGTTTTCACCGCTGAAAAGATTGCCGGGAATCTTCGCCAACAACTCCCGTTCAAGATCGAGAGTTGGATGGAGGACAATGAGCGCACACTGAGCGGACTCAAAGCCCAGGATGGGTCCTCTCAGATGATCATCGCATTTACGACAGTCTCGGCGGGCTTGGCCATCGCGGCTTTGATGGTCATATCGGTCAGTCGCAAGTATCGGGAAATTGGTATCCTGAAGGCCATGGGGGCTTCGAATGGGCAGATCCTTCGGATATTTGCGCTGCAGGGCTTAATCCTGTCGGTGATGGGAGCGCTCATCGGCACGTTCGTCTCGTTGGCTTTGCTCGGCTGGCTGAGTGGCTTGCAGACGGTTGCTGCCAGCACCGGACGCCCGACCGACCTGTTCCCGATTGCATTCACAATTGGAAATTTTCTCGTCGGGAACGGACTCGCGGTGGCAACCGGCCTCGTCGCTTCCATTTACCCCGCTTCGCAAGCGTCCAAAGTGGACCCAATCGAAGTCATCCGCGGCCAATGAAACCAGCGTTATCATCTTCGACCCTCGCGGTGGAACGCGTCGGCAAAGTATACCCGGGCGAAGTGCCCACGCGGGCATTAAACGGCGTTTCCTTCGCGGTGGCGCCGGGTGAATTTGTGGCGATCGTCGGTGCCTCCGGGTCAGGCAAGACGAGCTTGCTTAACCTGCTTGGGTTGCTCGATAGCGCCACTGAGGGCACAATCCACCTAAACGGCGTAGATGTCACGAACTTGACCCCGGGAGAGGCGGTTCGGCTACGCCGCGACATGCTCGGTTTCATTTTCCAATTTCACTATTTACTGCCGGAGTTCAGCGCGTTGGAGAACGCCCTGATGCCTTGCCGCCTTGCCGGAGAAGGACAAGTAGCGAGACAGGAACCTGGTATGCTTGCGCTGTTCGACCGCGTGGGACTCGCCGGCAAACTCAACAAACGTCCCCATCAACTCTCGGGCGGCGAGCAGCAACGCGTCGCGATCCTGCGGGCCCTGGCCAACGATCCGTTGTTCATCCTGGCGGACGAACCGACCGGCAATCTCGACAGCGCCAACGCGAACGAGATTTTCACGCTCTTGCGCAACATCACACGCGAAATGGAGCGAACCGTCATCATGGTCACCCACGATCATGAGCTTGCCGCGAAAGCAGACCGGGTAATCACACTGCGAGATGGTCGCATCGAATCCGACCGCCCCGCATCGGCGTTGGCACACTGTTCCTGAGATTGCCTCGATTCAGTGGACATGGACAACCATACCCCTCAGGGGTGATCATGCTCACCGTCACGCTGAGGACCGAGGGTCCCCGGCGTACCGTGCGATGCTCAACAGTGACATCAAGCAACTCGATTGCGACGACAAGACGTTGAGTTATCTATAGTCCTGCGACGCCGACCTGCGGCCGCTGGGCCCGCCCGTGTGAAATTCTGCAGGCCGTTAGACTCGGCAGAAATTACAGCCCCGGCTAGTGGTGAAACCCGTCGACTGGAAAGCGCGTGCGGTCGGAAAGATTGACTGCAGCGGCCATGGTTGCGATTTCGAGCAATGGGCTCACCTCTTTGAGGCGAAGGACGACCTCGGCGATGATCGCCGGAAGTGAATTGGCGGGCAGAGGCAGTAGGGCGAGCACGGGCGCACTGGGGCGCGGTGGGGCGCGGTCCGGCTGGCATGCGACAGAGCGCACGAACTTCGCCGTGTGCAGCAGCGCGGCAAGGCAGGTGTGGTCAGCGGTGGCCGGGTCATCTTGGCCGCGCATGGCCGCGCAGACCTCGGCCGGGAATCCCCAGTGGCACAGCAAGGCTGCGCCGGTGTCGGCTTGGGTGAACCCCAACTGGGCTTGCTCACTGGCGCTGGCGGAGTCGGTAATCTCATCGCGGCTCAACCTCAGCCCGCGCCGACTGCGCAAGGCCCACTCGTCGATCGCGACCATGCCGATGCCGTGCAGCAAACCAATCGTGTAGGCGGTCGAGGCATCCTGACCGGTGCGTTGCGCGAGAACCTCCGCGGCGAAGGCCCCGGCAAGCGACTGCAACCAAAAATCATCAGCCTCGATGCCATAGACGGCGAGCGGCCGGATTAGAACCTGCGCGGCGGCCGCGTAAGAGGCCAACTCATATACTTGGTTGAAGCCAACCCGGCCCACGGCTTCTTCGACCGTGGAGCACGATGCTCCGCTGCTGTAGTAGGCACTGTTGCCGACGCGCACCACTTGCGCGGCCATGCCCGGGTCGAGCCGGATTAGTTCCACGATCTCCTCGATCGACGAGTTACAGTCCGTGAGCAGGCGCTTGATCCGGGGCAGCACCTGGGGGGCCGAGGGCAGGTGCTTCACCGCCTGCACAATATCGCTAGGCGCCAGGGGTCTGGTGGCGACCCTAGGGCAACCGGCGGATTTGGGGTCATTTCCCATTGCCGGGTTGCCTTGGCTCACAGCGGTCAGCGACAGGTGGCGACCGGCGGAAGCGCGGGAGCACAAACCTGATCACCGCGAACGTGAAAGGGTTGATTGGATCCAGAAAGAAGCAGACCAGGCCGATCGCCGGCCCGATCGTGGACTGACCGTGGGAGGTCAGGCCCGCGATCCACGCGGTCAACGCCGGGAGCGGGAGGGTGGAGGATTTGCGGCTCACCCAGTAGACATTTAGCAGGGTGAAGAGCACGGCGGGCAGGAAAGCGGCGACCGCCAGATAGCTCTCCGGCTGCCCTTGATTCGCATGGATGGAGGTCACCAGGATTTTCGAGACGGAGTAGCCCCAGAAGAGCCAGATGGCGATGAACACGAACTGCATCGCGAGTTTGCCGCCGCGGGAAGGAGCCTTTCTGGGCTGAGCCGATGAGCCCGGAACAGCACCACCGCTGGAGGTGACTGGCGGGCGACTCGGAGCGGGATCGGGGTCGGGCATCTTCGGACCCCGAGCATGCAGGTGAGCCGCCCCGGCTTCACTAACAAAAGAAGACAGGGGAAGCGTAGCCGCCGCAGATATATTGAGGTAAGACCTCCTGCAGGATTTGCTCCCACTGCCGGTGGCGATCTCGTCGGCCTTGATGTTGCCCATGAAGGTGATTTTATCGCCCACAGCAGCTTCAAGAGACGCACATCGTTGCCGGCCCATCTGCCTCGGACGGCATGGACGGCCGCACGCAAGGAGGGCGTCTCCATGGGGACGGGGCCAGAGTATCAGGCCGGTGATGAACGAGCATAGATCCCCGGAGCCGGCTCGCCCCACCCTTGCCTCCAACCAAGCTGGAGCTTTCGGGATATGAGTCCCACAGCGAGTGACGGGACTGGCGGAAATCGAAGAAGAGTCCTGACCGAGTCGTGACCCGCCCTCCAGTCGCAACTCCGGTTTAGTGGAACTGCCGAAACGCCCGTTTGGCGCGTTGCAGGTTCCCGCTCAGCAGGCAACGACCAAGCGCACGGAGCGCGCGCAGGTGCGAATTCTCACCCCGGAAAGGATCGCCCGACAGCGACGTGGCGAGGCCTGGCAAGTCCACCTGCAGGCGCGTGAACGCCGTACACGCGCCGGTAAGATCACTGGCGAGGAGGGCGCGGTCCAAGGCATGGTAGTCGGAGAGGGTGCGGCGGTAGTTGCCGTTAATTTCTGCTCCGTTTTCAATGTCACCGTCAAGGCGAGTAGGCGTAGTTTTTGAGTGCATGATCCGTGTTTACGAACAGGGTAAATCCAGAGGGGGTGCTTGAGTTATCGACACCGGGCCGACCGGCTTGAGGCGCACCTTTATTATTCCTGCGGTCCAACCGGGCGCGCAGCCGAAAGGGCCCTGACCCGCCGCATCATCTCTCCGCCTGCTGCCATCTCCCAGCATCATTATGTGATGTGCCTCGCGAAAAGGGGTGGCTCCGGATGTCGCCTGTTAGTGATATTCCCCCTGTGCATCGGCGCACTCATGCCCGTGGACCCAACCGGGTAATATTAGTCGCCGAAACTGATGCCGAGGGCGCGTCCCGTCCGCACGATATCGCCATCGGGCGGCACGGTGCTGAGCCGGCCAATGGCCTCCGGGAGGGGGATACCGATGGTGTCAGGGGGTATGTAAGCGACCATCACACCAAACTTGTCCTCCGAGATCAGGCGCACTGCGCCCACGCCAAAACGAGTGCAGAGCATCCGGTCAAACGTTGTGGGCACGCCGCCGCGCTGGAGGTGGCCCAGCACACAGACCCGCGTTTCCTTGCCGGTGCGTTTCTGGATTTCCTCCGCCACCATCGTCGCCACGCCGCCCAAGCGCGCTTCACGGAATGCGCCGCCACCCGGTCCGATGCCCGCCGCGGGAACCTCCAGTGTGACAAATTCGCCGCCTTGTTGCCGGGCCCCCTCGGCTACAACCACCAGCGAGTGGTGTTTGCCGTCCTGTTCGCGTTCGCGGATCTTGTCGCAGACGCGCTGAAGACTGAAGGGAATTTCAGGGATCAAGATGGCATCGGCGCCCCCGGCAATGCCGCTGTGGGCGGCGATCCACCCGGCGTAGCGGCCCATCATCTCGCACACCAGCACACGCTCGTGGCTGGCGGCGGTGCAGCGCAGCCGGTCGAGGGCATCGGTCGCAAACGAGACGGCCGTGTCAAAACCAAACGTGACCATCGTGCCGGCAATGTCGTTGTCGATGGTCTTGGGGACACCGACCACCGGCACCCCGCTCTCGTAAAGTTGCTGGGCGATGGCAAGGGACCCATCACCGCCCACGACCACAAGGGCGCGCAGGCCCAGCCTGTCAAAATTGCCCTTGGCTTCGGCAATGATCCCCGGGTCGATCTCGCGGGACTCGCCGTGACCGACCTTGGCGGAGAATCGTCCGGAATTGCTCGTGCCCAGAATGGTGCCACCCATAAAAAGCAGGCCATCGGTTTCGTCGGGATCAAGCACTCGTGTCCGCACCGGATTGAGCAGACCTTCAAAACCGCCGAGAAAGCCAAAGGTAGTCCAGCCGTTCCTGGCTGCGGCGAGGACCACGGCCCGAATGACGGCGTTTAGGCCAGGGCAGTCGCCCCCGCCGGTAAGAATGCCAATGCGAGTTTTTATCATTTAGATCTAAGGTATCTGGTCAATCGGCACGGAACCGGTCCGACCTGAGAGTTCTTTCCCGATGGCGCCAAGTTTTGTCCTGTTCTCCCGCCAAAGACGCGGATGGCAGCACAAACCCGGCAATTGGTTGCGCGCACTTGGGCCGACAAGATCCGGAGGGGCATTTCACAAATAGGCCAAGAATGGCCCAAAAGTCCGTTTGAGGAGCTGGCTTTCTCCAGCGGGGTCACAAAACATATGGGGCGCGCTGTGCAGCACACACTTGCTGCACAGGTTGGAATCGCTGGCATACCCCTCTTGTGCCCGATGCCACCCAGCGAACCGCATGTGATCACCCCGCTGAAACATCGGTTCACCCACTCTGGCTCTTACTGACCACGACGCCCGTTAGGGCCTGACCTACGGGTCCAGCCCCCTTAATTATGCGCATTGCGTGGATGCAGCAGGTGGTTTGGGTGCGCACGGCCTGCCCCGATGGAACCATGCAGACGCAGTTCGGGGCTGGTGCCACGAACCTGCGCCACGCGAGGAACCGCTGCGGCGGCGAAAGCCAGGGACCGAGTCTGTTGTTGCCCGAGCCGCCGCCACTTAACTGGCCCGCAGGGGTGTGGTCGCGTCGCGCGTGGATCAGCCTCCGCGGTGGGCCGGCTGGATGCTCTCAATTTTGCCCATCCCCTCCAAGTAATCTTCGCGCGCTTTTGTGAGGACCGCCGCCTGCATCTGCAGGCGATCCAGCAGGGCCGGATCAAAATCCGCAATGACTATGGACAAGGGCAGGGTTTCGATGATCAAAAACTCGGCAAGGTAAATGATCAGGGCGAGGTAATTCACCTCGCCACCTTTAACCGGTGAGTGGTGGCGGCCGATGCCCAGCGCGAGTGCCTCCGTAAAATTCCAGTTCCGACAAACCCTCATCCCGACCTCGCATTCGTCGAGCCCACAACCGTCGAATCGATTTTCCCCAGCCAATCCCTGCGCGGGAAAATTGCCCAGCGCAGCCGTCCATTGTTCGGATGCCACCGCGATCACGAGCCGGCCAATGTTGTGCAGGAGACCACCCAGCCTGCAGACTTCCTGATCCTTGATCGAGGCACCGGCAGCCTTTGCGATGCAGTAGGCCGCGCCGGCCACCTTGTTCGAATGGGTGAAATAGTCGGCAAGATTTTGGAGGCACGCGAAATGCGAGCGCACAATCCTGTTTGTATAGGCCACGAGTACAAAATCCGACAGGTTGACCATCCCGAGGGTCATCACAGCTTCACTGATGGTATCCACCCGCCCACCCCGGCCATAAAATGAAGAGTTGGCCAATCTGATGAGATCGGCGCAGAGTCCGGCATCATGTTCGAGCGGCGAGATAAGGTCGGCAAAATCGCAATTGGGATCTGCCAGGATTTGCCGCAGTTTAAGGGCGGTATCAGGCAGCGAGGGTAAAAATCTGATTTGCTCTGAAACCTTGCGGGAAAATTCTTCGGACGTGAGCGATGTCGGCATATCTGGGCCTCCAGCGTGGGGAATTGTTTTTCATACACCTCTGCTTTCGCCGCGAAAGGCAACCCATTATCGCAACGGGCGGACGAGGGTTGGTGATTTTGTGTTGGCGCCTCGTTCGGCGATGTAACGTCGCGCTGCAATCGCAGACGGCAAGCTCGGGCTGGTGACGACGGTCAGCGCGAATTCTTCCAGTTGATGTGGTCTCGCTGCCTCATACCAATCGCCCCGAACTTTTCCCGGTCTGGGTTTTGAATGCGCAACGCCAGACGGCCATCCAGGGCGGCGGTGCCGTTGCGCCTCCTGATCGGGCCAGGGAAGACAAGCCGGACCGAGGGAGGCCTGGCCGCACCCTGCGCACTCACGGCTCCGGCAGGAGCCTCAACATGTCGAGCGGCAGGTTGGCAAACTCACCATGGAGGTAGCGCGCGATAAGGGCCCCGGAGCCGGCGAGCAGCACCAGCCCGGCCAGCACGCGCACCGAAAAACTGAGGATGAAGACATTCATCTTCGGGACAGCGCGGCCAAGCACCGAAAACGCCAGAACCACGAGAAAATTCATCGCAATGAACGGCGCCGCCATGCGCAAACCGAGTTCAAGCACATGGCCCGTGGCTTGGATGAAAAACTCGGGAGCCCCCGCCTGAAAAACGGCGTGCCCCGGCGCGGCGAATCGAAAGCTTCGGGCAAAAGCAGTGATGGCGGTGAGGTGGCCGCCGAGCAGAAAAAACAGCAACCCGGCAAAGGTGCCGAGAAAGGCGGCCAGCGGCTCCTGCGCCGGCTCGGGTATGCCGAGTCCGGGTGAGGCGGAAAGCCCGATTTCCGACGTGATGATGCGTCCGGCCATTTCCACAGCCGCAAAGGCCAAACGACCGATGAAGCCCATCGCGAGGCCCAGAATGACCTCGCCGGCGGCGGCGGAGACGAGGGCCCAAGGCCCCGGCGTCACCTGCGCCGGCACGACGACGCCTGCAACCAAGGTAGCGAGGCAAGCCCCCAAAGCTACACGCACCGTCACCGGGACCGGCCGGCCGGCCAGTGTCGGCAGCAGCAGAATCACACCGAGCGAACGCAGCAGCACCAGCATCCAAGTGAGCAAGTATTCCAAGCTCATGGCGCGGGCAGCCGGCGCTAATGCGCCATCGTCCCCATCCGGGTAATACAGGCAATGGCGAACTCCGAGAGGGTGCGCAGCAACCATGGGGCCAGCAGCACCATCGCACCGGCCAGCGCCAGGATTTTTGGGGCAAAGGACAGAGTCGGTTCCTGCAGACTAGTGACCGCCTGCACGAGGCTGGTCACCAAGCCGACGACGAGCGTGACCCCCAGAAAGGGCGCGACCACGTAAAGCGAGAAAACGATGGTATTTTTGAAAAGTTCAGCGGCGAGTTCGGGATTCATGGCAGCACAGGTCAGCCGGTGAAACTCTGCACCAGCGCGCGAACCACCAGGTGCCAGCCGTCCACAAGGACGAAGAGCAGGAGTTTGAACGGCAGCGCCACGGCGACGGGCGGCATCATCATCATCCCCAGCGCCATGAGCACCGAAGATACGATAAAATCAATGACGAGAAACGGCAGAAAAAGCAGAAAGCCCATCTGGAAGGACGTCTGGAGCTCACTCACCACAAAGGCTGGCACGACGACACGCAACGAGAGATTCTTCACCGTGGTCGGCGGGTAGCCGCCAAGTTCGAGGAAATACTCCAAATCACGCATCCGCGTCTGCTTCAGCATGAATTCCTTCAACGGCACGGAGGCCAGATCGAGGGCCTCGACCGAAGTCATTTTCCCTACCAGATAGGGCTGGATGGCCTCAGCGTTCATGCGGTCAAAAACCGGGCCCATGATAAAAAATGTAAGGAAGAGCGACAGGCCGATGATGATCTGATTGGATGGCGCGCTGGGCACACCGAGGGCGGTGCGCACAAAACCGAGCACGATGACAATACGGGTAAAGCTCGTCATCAGCAGCACGATTGAAGGCGCAAGGGTGAGCAGCGTCATCAGGATGACGATCTGCACCGCCACGCTGACGTCGCCACCCTTCTGCTGGCCCTCAAGCCCGATGGTCAGGCGCAGCGGGTCAACCGCGGCCGCCGCCGGCCTGGCGCCCGGCGGGAGCACGGACGATGGGGCGGCCGCCGGCTGGGCCTGGCCAAGGACGGCAAAGACTCCCAACACAAGGAAGGTCACGACCACCATGAAATGACACCGGCTGCGCTTCACGGTGGTTTGATCGCTGGAGCCCCCTCCAATTGGGTGAGCAGGTCGACGCGGCCCGGGCAGATGCCGAGCAGGAATTTTTTCTCTTTATAGGAGGCAACCACGAGAAACTGGCGGTTACCGAGCGACTTGGTTTCGACTATGGCCAACTGCCGCATTGCCGCGGTGGTGGCGCCGGACGCAGCGCGGCCACGCCAGAGCAACCAGCCACCGGCTGCAGCCAGCAACAAAGCGACCCCCAAGACAGGAGCGTATCCGGTCGAATGCCCGGAAGCTGGCACGACCTCACCGCCAGTGCGGCGTGGATAAATGACCGCGTCTGTTTCCTGCGCTTTCCCCGCGGCCGGGGCGAACGGGACCGCGACGGTCCCAAGCCATAGCAGGCCAAAAATGCGTGCCAGGCCAAGCGCGCGGTAGTATTCAGAACGACAGGCGGGCGAATTTAACATGACAGAGGGAAGATGGCACTGATGCAGACTCAGGCCCCGAGTTTCACGCTGCCAACGAGTTCAGTGATCTTGATGCCGAAGTTGTCCTCGACCACCACGACCTCGCCATAGGCCACAAGCTTCTCATTGACGTAGAGACCGACCGGGTCGCTGGCGTGTTGGTTAAGTTGCACGACAGAACCTGGCGCAAGCTCAAGCACTTCGCGCATCGGCAACTGGCAGGAGCCGAGTTGCACAGTGACCTTCACCATGACGTCGAGCACGATATCAAGGGTATTATCGTCCATCTGATTTGGTATGGTTGGCGTCCCCCGGGGGAAGTTTGCAGACAAGGGTGACCGCGACCCGATTGGTATCGAGGCCGACGGTGCCCCGGAATTTCGGCGCACCGTTGAGCAGCACGGCGGTCTCCTGCAGATGCGAAGCGGGCATTTCCAGCACGTCGCCCACGCGCAAGCTGTGGATCTCGCGCAAGCTCAGCTCGAAGGCCTGCCATTCGGCACGGACGGGAACCGTGATGCGATCATAGGCAGCCTGCCAAGTGGGATGTTTCTCAATCTTGGGAATAGAGGCATCCTTATGACGGCGCGCTTGCATTTTCTTCACCAGCGGCTCGATGGTGTAATACGGCACCCCGATCTGGATCTGTTCAGAGCAGTCACCGAAATTCACTTCAAGGGTTAACGCGAGCATGACGGCGTCCTTCGGCGATGTCTGCACGAACCGGCCGTTATTCTCATGGCCGAGGATAAGCCCGCGCAGTTCCTGCTCGCTCTTCCACTGACTGCACCACTCCTCCAAGATGATCAGGATGACGTCCTCCAACAGCGAAACCTCGATTTCAGTCAGGTAGCGCTCCACCTTTATGGAATGGCCCCGACCGCCGAGGAGGCGGTCGGCAATGGTGAGCGCAAGGCGGGGATTGATGTCAAGAATGCCGACCCCAACCAAGGGTTCGGCCTTGAAGAGACACAGGTGCGTGGGACTGGGCAGCGCCTCGGTAAACTTGCTGTAGCTGGCCGTGGTCAGCTTCGCCATCTTAATGCTGAACTCCATGCGCAGGAACAGTGACAATCGCGCACTGAGGTAGCGGATGAAATCCTCGTGGAGGATACGGAGCCGGCGCAACTCGAACTCGGACAGGAAAACCGGATTGCGAAAATCATAGGCCTCCACCTTGAGACTGGTGCCAAGCGCGGTCCGGTGGCCGTTCGCCCGCAGGAAGTGCTGCTTGGGTGCCGCCACCGCCGTCTCCTGTGCCAACAGCCGGTCGATCTCGGATTGGTCGAGCGAATCGGAAACAGGTTCTGGGGAATGGTCGGCCATCGTCGGTCAGTCTATTGGATGACGAAGTCGGAGAAATAGACCTGCTCGGCGACGCGTTTGCCGAGGGCTTGGTTGTAGGCCTGCACGAGTTTCTCGCGCAGGACATTCTTGGATCCGGGCTCCTCCAAATCCGCCAGCGTGAGCGAGCCCAGCACATTGAGGGTAATATCCGTCAGTTTCGCTTTCTGACCCTCGAAGGTGGCCACGATTTCGGCGTCGACGCCGGTGACGATGAAGGAAGTCTTGAGGTAACGCGTGCCCATCGTACCGGAGAGATTCACAACTACGTTCTGAAACTCGTAACTCGCGGGATTGCCAGCCTCCTGGCCGCCTTCTTTGCCGCCTTCTTTGCCGCTTTTTTTGCCGCCTTCTTTGCCGCCCCTGGCCTTGGCACCGGGCGCAACAGCCGCGGGGTCCTCAGCGGAGACGCCTGCTTTGACCGCAGCGAGTTTTTGTTGCAAGCGGGGCAGCAACACTAACTCGGCCACCGCCCAACTGAGCACAGGCGCCAGCACAACCGCGATGATGACGGGGATCCATGGCGCCAGAGTGCTCTTGGCCGCCGGGGTGGCAACAGGCGCGGGAGTTGCGGCAGTCTCCGCGGCAGGAGGAGTGTGGGCGGGGTCGGCTTTGGCGGCCATGTGAATCGGGTGGTGCCGGAACTTAACTGCGCTTCAGGTTGACGATGTCCTCAAGCACGCTGTCGGACACAGTGATGAGACGCGAACCGGCCTGAAAGCTGCGCTGGGTGGTGATCAGACTGGAGAACTGCTCGGTGAGATCAACGTTGGAGAGCTCGAGCGTGCCGGCCTGGATGGCGCCAAGGCCGTTGGACCCGGGGGCATTGATGCCGCCGGTTTGGAACTCCAGTTTGCCGGCGGCCGCGCCGATGGGACCAGCCGCGATTAGGCCGGAGAAAAGATTGTTGCCCTCCTTTACCAGCGCGGACTGGTCGGTGAATCTCTGCAGCTGCACTTGGTTGATCGTCGCCGAGGTGCCGTCGGAATAGAACTCCACCACGTTCCCGCTCTTGTCGATGGACACAGACTGGAGTTGGGTGCCCACTGGCGGGGTGCTGAGCTTGATGTCACCGACGGAGCCGAGTCCGGCGCCGGCGAGACCCTGCACGCGAAGGCCCTGAGCCGTGACAAGATAGCCCGTATCGTCCCAGCGGAAGCTGCCGTCACGCGTGGCATATTCTGTTTTGCTGATTTGGTTCCGCACATGAAAATATCCCTCGCCGGAAACGCCAAGATCGGAACCCCGTCCGGTTGTCTCGAGCGAACCTTGGGCGTAATTGGTGCTGATGCCGCCAAGCTTGACGCCAGTCCCGAGGTCGATGGCCGGAGTGTTGGACGCGGAAGCCGTGGATGGGGCGGCTCGCTGCAGAACATTGCTAAAGCTGTCGGTGTATGTCGCCGCGCTGCTCTTGTAGCCCGTGGTGTTCACGTTGGCGATGTTGTTGCCGATGACTTCGAGGCCTTTCATGAAGGTGCGCAGGGCGCTGACGCCGCTGCCAAGTGTGCCGATGAGTGACATAGTGGATTTTGATGGTTGAGGATTAGGCGCCGCCGGCATCGGCCGGAGACGTGGCGGCGGGAAAAGCGTTTCCAGGCTGCACATAGAGCACCGAGGAAATGGGATAGGGTTTGTCTCCCACCACGATTTGCGGCCCATCGCTGTTGATCTGCACCGCACTGACAAGGCCACTGCTACCATCGGCCACGAACACCTGCCGACCGAGATAACTGTTGGCGGTGACCAACTCTTGATTCTTGCTCAACTTGGCCATCTCGGCGGTGAGCGTTTGGGTTTGCTCCAGCGAGGTAAACTGCGCCATCTGGGCAATGAAAGCGGTGTCCTCCATCGGTTTCAGCGGATCCTGGCATTGGAACTGAATGGCCAGCAGTTTCATGAAATCAGCCGAACCGAGCGTCTTGGCGGAGTGAACGACCGGCGTGATGGGGATCGCGGTGCCTGGGAGAGATGAAACAGACGTGATGGACATGGTGGAATTAGGCGAAGGCGTTGAGTAGTGAAACAGCGTTGGGCATGGCAGCACTGACCACAGGCACGGACTCGGTCGCTACAGCGTCCGTCAATGCCCGCGCAGACGGGGCCAGGGCGGGCTTGGGCTCCGGATGACCGCGGGACTGCGGGTTGCCTTGGTTGAGCGCGCCGAAGGCGGTTTCATCCCCGTTGACCGCGGCAGCGTTAAAAACCGGCGGCGCCACGCTGAGCTCGCGGCCAAAGGTGGCCGGAATCACCGCATGCCATTCCTGCATGAGGGCGTTTCGCAGTTCGGGGGTGGCGGCGAGAAAAGTAGTGTGGACGGTGCCATCTCTTAGTTCAATGCGGAGGCCCAGTTTATCCGCACCGACATGAAACTGGAGATCAATGCTCCGGGATGCCGTGCTCGTGCGGTGCTCGAGCGTCTCGACTGCAGACACGACCGCGGCGATCGTTTCGCGCACGTTGGCGACTGGCACCGGCGCCTCGGCGTGCAGTGGGCTCTCCGCCGACAGCGCAACAGGAACCGCCCAGGATGGCTGGGACACAACGGCGGTCTTCGAACGGCTCGACGGAGCGAAGGACATATTCGAGCCTAACTTAGCACCGCTGATGCCAACACCGGCATGCGGTCCGGCAACTAACTTGTCCCCAACATTTAGAAAATTTCTTTTACCCGAGAAAATCATGTCCGGAACACTTTCCGGATCAAGTGCAGCCGGTGCGGCATTTTTTTCCGATGCCGGCGCGACGGTCCAAAGTATATCGACCCCGGGCCGCGTTCCCGACGGGGTGGCAAAATCGCTCCAGTGGAGACCGGCCACTGACGCTTTGGCTGGCTGCGCAAAAGACTCCCCCCCAGCAGAGCGGTCCGCTGCTGCCCTGGGCTCAGCCAGCCCACCGTCGGCTGGCATGGAAGCAATCGCCCCCGACTGCACAGCGATGGCTGTGGGCCCCGGAGCCGGTTCAATCGCCCATGCAAGCCCTGGCATTGGCTGCGGCGCATTTATTCCGAGTGAGTTTAATACCCCGGAGCTGGCTCCGGGGATTTTTACTGTCGGACCTGGCTGACCGGGGCAAGCAGGGGCGGCCAATACTGGGCTGGGCGCATTTGGCCCCACGAAGGGAACGTCATAGCCGGTCAAATCAGCGAGCGCATCCCTCTTGCAAGCAGGCTCGCGCGTAATGGTCCTGGACATGGCTGGCCCCTTGCCGGCTGCATTTGCGGCAGCGACCGGGACGCCAGTCCGCGTGGACGGTGTCGTCGAGAGCACCGGTGGTTCGTGGGAGACGGTCGCCCCTTCCCGACCGTCAAAAAAAGTGCCAGCGTCGCCCCGCCCCGCGGCCCCGCCAATCATGGGCCTCGCGCCGGTGGGTTCAGTCCCGGGCGCCATCTGCGCCGGTTCGGGGGGCAGCGCCCCGGCAAGCCGCCAGAAAGCTCCGGCGAGCATTGATGCTGCTGGCTCGGCATCGTGGCCATCTTCTGCTGCTCCCGCCGGGATATTCTCCGGCAGGGGCGTGACCGGACAAAGGGTCTCAAAGGACACGGCGTCAGCAGCCGTTGGCATACCCGGCGACGGACTGGTATTCACCGCAACGGAAGCAGCACACTTGGGGGATACGGATAGGGAAAATTGCATGGCGTGTTTCCCTCCGTGGAATACAACCACCCGGTCCATGGGCGGTGGTCTGTTGGACTATGGATTTGAGGTAGATTTGGTGGACTTCATCAAACGGAGCCGGTCTGACAGCATGGCCGCCCGGCGAGCCAACGTGCCTTCGGGTGCGGTTGTCCGGCTCATTTGCTCGAAAATGGGGGCGACCACGTCGGGCTTCATCATGGAGAGAATTTTGACCACCATCACATCATCCATTTCCTTGATGATGGCGACGGCGGCCGCCGGCGTGAGGTTGGTGTAGGTCAGCGCCAGCGTGCGGATATTCTTGGCCTCGTCGGTGTTGATCTCGATCACTTTGGTCGCAATTTCAACGCGGAGACCTTCAATCTCGTTCCGCACCTTGTTCAGTTCCAGGCGCTCCGCGGCAAGTTGGACTTCACGATGGTCGAGTTGCTCGGTCTGTTTGTGCAGCCGGTCCCGCTCCCCTTTCAGCTCGTTGGCCAGGTTTTCGATCTCGATGGTCCAGAAATTCCAGCCGCGCTCACGCGCTTCGCCACCCAGAGCATCCTGATGCGGCACCAATTGGACGGCGTGTTCCAATGCGCTCTCAGCGCCACGCCAGAAAACAAATACGCCGGTGGCCAGGCCCATGGGCAGGGCTAGGGCGGCAGCCGCAAAGGGATTCGCCAGTTTGCTCATGAGAAAAGCCCGGTGTTGGCCAGACGCCGCCCGCCGCGCTGGCCGGCCAGTTCGTCAAGTTCGAGCTGGGCTTCCCGCGCGCCTTGCAGCCGGTAGTCAGCGCGTGCCTTCTCCTCCAGTTTTTCAACCACCTTCACCGCACGGTGCGCCTCCAGATATTGCCGGCGGCGCTCGTCCAACGCGGCCTGGGCCTCACTGACCCCACGCTCGGCCATAATCTCCACTGCGCAGACGCGGCGATACGCGCCCCAACAAGAGATCTCAAACACAGCTTGAAAAATTTCCCGGCGACCGTCGTGCATGACGGTTTCAAGTTCCTGCCGGCGCAGCTGCTGCGTGGCAAGGTGCTCTTCGGCGCGAACATAGGCATGCACCGCAACCGCAAAAGCCTCACTCGCACGCATATGGCGGTGCGCCCGCAGAATGGCCACAGGCCGCAGTGGGAAGCGGAATTTTTTCATGCCGCGAGGATTTGTTTGAGGTTGGCATAACTGTCTGCACGGCTGGTGTGTTCGTGCACAGATTGGCGGGCAAATTTGCCTAATGGCTCATGCAGTGCGATGGCCTGGTCGACCGCCACATTCGCCCCCTTCTGGTAGGCGCCGATGGAGATGAGATCCTCGTTCTTGCGGTAAAGGGCCAGACGCTCGCGGCCGCACGCGGCGAGGGCGATTTCTTCGGCGGTGCAGATATCCTGATTGAGTCGGCTCACACTCTCGAGCACATCAATTGCCGGATAGTGGTTGAAATGCGCTAAATGGCGCGAAAGCACAAGATGGCCATCAAGGATACCGCGCACTGCGTCCGCCACGGGCTCGTTCATGTCGTCACCCTCGACCAGCACGGTATAGAGTGCCGTGATGGCGCCGGTCTCACCGGCACCCGAGCGTTCCAGCAACCGCGGCAGCATCGCGAAAACGGAAGGTGTGTAGCCCCGGGTGGCGGGTGGCTCGCCAATGGCAAGCCCGATCTCGCGCTGCGCCATGGCGAAACGAGTGACCGAGTCCATCATCAGCAGCACGTTCCGGCCCTCGTCGCGCCAAGCCTCGGCAATGGCGGTGGCGGTAAACGCGGCGCGCAGGCGCAGCGGGGCCGACTGGTCGGACGTGGCCACCACCACCACCGCGCGCTTCATGCCCTCGGGGCCAAGATCTTTTTCCAGAAATTCTCGGACTTCGCGGCCACGCTCGCCCACGAGCGCGACGACCACAACATCCGCCGCGGAGCCGCGGGCAATCATGCCCATGAGGGTCGACTTGCCGACCCCGGAACCGGCGAACAAGCCAAGCCGTTGGCCACAACCGAGCGGGACGAAGACATCAATGGCGCGCACACCGGTCGCAAAGGGAGTCTTGATGCGCTGTCGGCGCAACGGATGTGGCGGCACACTGGCCGCGGCGTTGCGTGCCGCGACGGGCAGCAGGCCCTTGCCATCAAACGGCCGGCCGAGCGCATCGAGCACCCGACCGAGCATTTCCGGACCTGGGCGCGGCAACGCCGGACACTCGAGCGCCGCCACTTCGCAACCGACGTGGAGCCCGCTGGTTTCGCCGAGCGGCATCAGGAGGACCCGGTGTTCGCGAAAACCCACAACCTCGGCCTGCACGGAAAATTCCGCACGGGGCGAACGGAGCAGGCAAAGCTCACCAAGGCCGACGTTGGGGCCGTCGGACTCGATGATGAGGCCGGTAACCGCTGTCACCGACCCGAGTCGCTGCACGGTTGGCAGATGCCGCACCTGAGTGCGGATGGCCTCGATCAGTGGTGTGACGGCAGCGTTCATACCACGGCGAGGGCCCGGGCCAGCGCGTCCAGTTTGGTTTGCTCGCGGGCGTCGATCAGACCAAAACGGCTGCGCACTTGGCAGTCACCAGGCTTGAGCGTCGGATCCGGGAGGATTTTCAGGTCCGGATAGTGCAGCAACCAACCGGGATTAAGCTGGGTGAGCAGTTCGACATCGTGCGGGCAGAGTTTGAGCTCGAGGTTTTCACGCTCTGGGAAAAGCTGCTCGAGCGCCTCGCGGCAGAGGCGATCTATCAACTCGGCCGTCGGCTCGTAACCCGCCTGAAGGCGTCGGGCGATGTCGAGGGCGAGTAGGGGCAGTTGCTCGCGCAGCTGCTTGAGCAGGCCCGACTCGACGTGGCCGAGCTGCTGCAGCACCCCATTGCTCAGTTGCGCGATCGCGTGTCGGCTCTCGACCATTTGCTGATCGGCCAGCGCGCGGGTGGCATCGACCCCACGGCGGTAGGAGCTCTCGCCGTGCGCGCTGTATTCCGCCGCAGTATAGAGGCGGCCCGCCACCCCCGGAGTGATGGTCTCGGATAGCGGTGCGTGGAAAGCAATGATTCGCGTGTGGACCATGGGCGTCAGGTGACGAGACTTTCGGCGCCATCGCTCTCGACGGTGATGGAGCCTTCCTCCTCGAGCTTGCGCACCACCTGGATGATGGCGTCCTGCGCAACCTCGACGTCTTTTAGCCGGACCGGCCCGAGCAGGTCGATCTCCTCGCGCAGGCTCTCGGCGGCGCGCTTGGAGATGGAAGTGTAGATTTTCGAGCGGAGCACCTCGCTGGCCGACTTCATCGCGACAGCCAGACTGGCGGAGTCGATCTCGCGCAGCACGCGCTGCAGATCGACCGCCTGCAGGCGGTTGAGATCCTCGAAACTGAACATCTTCTTGCGGATCGCGGCCCCGAGCTGGGCGTTGCGCTCCTCCAAGCGGGCGAGCAGGTTTTTGGACGTATCCTTGTCCAACCCGTTGAGCAGGTCGGCCACGACACGCACCCCACCGCTGCGATGAAAGGTCGGCCGTACCTTGCTGTCGAAATGCTTGTTGAGCGAACGAACGATCTTTGAAACGAGATCCAGCGAGGTGGATTCGATGGTGCCAAGACGTTCGACCACCTCCTCGCGCAGTTCGGGACTGAGCAAAGTGAAGACCTCCGTGCACTTCTCGGTGTCGAGGTAGGAAAGCAGAAATGAAATGGTCTGAGGTTGCTCGGATTTGATCAAATTGTAGATCTGGCGGCCCTCCATCTCGCTGATGTCCTTGATGACTTCAATCGAGGTGCCGACCGGACCGACCCGACCGATGATGGCCGAGGCCTTATAGTCACCCTTCGCGATTTCCAGAGCACGCTGTGCGTAAGTCAGACCGCCCAGCGCGGAGTTGACGCTCTGGGCCACGATGCCACCGAATTCCTCCATGACCTGCTGCTGCAGTGCCTCAGAAACCACCGGAATGGTGGACATCTCGCGACAAAGCAGTTCGATTGTGGCGTCGTCGAGTTGTTTGAGTACGTCGGCCGCCGCGTCGGGCCCAACCACGATCAAAAAAACCGCAAGTTTCTGTTGCCGGGAGAGCTTGCTGTAGTCGATGTCGATCATGGTCGGACCGTCAGTTCCTGTTGCTGCCTGACGGCATGGCGACCCAGTCACGCAGCGCGGCGCCGATATTGGCCGGCTTGTGGCGGATCAGCTGGTTGAGCATCTCCGGCGTGACTTTGCCATTCCCATTGGGCAGGGCCCGCCCCATGGCCTCCGGCGGGAGCGAAAGCATTTCAACCGGCACGGGTTCAGGTTTTTGCTTCGATAGCATGCGGAGAAAAAACCCGAACACCAGAACCGCCCCGCCGACCGCAGCCCAGCGGCTGGCGGCCTCCACCCAGCTCAGCCAACGGTTCTCGTTCTGGATGGCCTCGATTTGCGCCGGCAGGCGCTCCGCGGACTGGAACGGAATTTCCTGCAATGACACCAAGGCATCGGCCGACTCCCCGGGCGCTACCTTGAGGCCCAAGGCGTTGAGCACGATCTGGCGTAGCGCATTGATTTCCTCGGTTGTGCGCTTTGGCGCGGTGCCCTCACCAGTCGGGGTTCCTCCGGCAGCAGGCATCGCCGTGACTGCCGCCCGCTGGGCGATAAAGACCGCTGCGCTCAGGCGCTTCACGGTCCCGGGATTGCGTGTGGTGTTGGTCGTGATGCGGTTGATCTCGTAGGTGGTGGTGCGGTTCTTGCGGTTCTGTTCGGTGGTGGACGTCGGACGGGCCGTCGGCTCGGCGGTGGCCATTTTTTCCGGGATATTCGCGCTGACCCCGACGGCCCCTCCGTTGGCGCGCTGCTCCACAGAGTTGGAGATATCGTCGATGGTCGTCTGGGAGCGCACGACCTGCCCGTCGGGATCGTATTTCTCCTGCGTCGAAGTGGTCGCCTCGGTCTCGATCTCGGCGGAAACGCGGACGACAGCGTTGCCCGGGCCAATGACTGCGGCGAGCATGCTCTCGACTTTCTTGGACAAGTAGTCTTCCACCTGTTGCCTGTAGCGCATCTGACTGGAGGCCGTGCCCAGGGCGGGGTCCTGTTTCAATTCCTCGGAAAGCACATGGCCCCGGTTGTCGACAACGGCGACCGCGTCGGTCTGCAGGCCCTGCACGGCGTTGGCGACCAGATTGCGGATGGCATTGACCTGTTCTGTTTCGAGACGGCTGCCGCCGACATCAATGAAAACGGAAGCGGAAGGTTTGACCCCCTGATCCGTGAGCAGGAGCCGGTTTTCGGGCTGGACGATCATCACCCGGGCGGCACGGACGCCCTGCAACTGCATGATGGTGCGGGCGAGTTCGCCCTGAATGGCGCGCAGGTAGTTGGTGCGCTGGACAAAGTCGGAAAGACCGAACTGCCCTTTGTCAAAAATTTCATAGCCCACGCTGTCGCCACTCGGCAGTCCCTTCGCAGCCAAATCCATCCGGAGTTTGTAGACTTGGTCCGACGGCACCATCACCGCAGTGCCACCTGAGCTGATCTGATGGGGAATGTTCAACGTCTCGAGATGGCTGATAACGGCCGCGGCGTCCTTCTCACTCATGCGTGCGTATAGCAACTGATAGTCGGGGCGGCGTGACCACAGCACCACAGCGATCAGGCCGCCGATGACGGCAAGTAAGGCCACGACGAGCGAGACGCGCTGGTTGAGGCCGAGTTCACCCCAGAGTGCGAGAAGAGATTTGCCAAAATTATTCATCAGAAAGGTTTAGGGGAATCTCACACCTGCATGCGCATGAGTTCCTGGTAGGATTCAATGAGCTTGTTGCGCACCTCCACCATCAGGGAAAATGCCACTCCGGCCTCCTGCATGGCGATGACGCTCTGATGCAATTGGTCGCTGTCGCCCAGCAGCACTTTTTGCGTCAAAGCGCGGGCCTGTGCTTGCTTGGCATCCACCGTAGCGACGAGGCCATCGAGCATCCGGCCGAAGCCCTCCGCCGGCATCGGACCGGCTGGGTCCAAGTGCATGCCCGGTAGTTTCGGCAGTGGTGCGTCGAGCTTTGTGAGCGGTAAGGCACCAGAGAACAGAGGTGTAACTGTGCCGACAGGTAGCATGGGAAAGGTGGTTATTTCCCGATCTCAAGGGTGCGCATCGCCATCTGACGTGCATTTTTGACAACAGAAAGGTTGGCTTCGTAAGTGCGTGATGCCGTGATGAGATCTACCATTTCCTGGGCTAGGTTGACGTTTGGCATCGTCACAATACCATCGGCTGAGGCGTCAGGATGTTGGGGGTTGTAAATCTGCGAACCCGGCGAGCGGTCCGTGGTGACCTGAGCGACACGCACGCTTTGCAGTGAGCGACCGGCCGAGCCTTGGCTGTGGACAAGTTCGGTCTCAAAGGAGACGACCTGTCGCTGGTAGGGACCGCCGCTGGTGGTGCGCGTAGTCTGGGCGTTCGCAATGTTCTGGGCAACTATGTCAAGGCGGGTCTTCTGAGCCGTGAGGGCACTGGCGCTGATATCGACGCCGGAGATGAGGTTCATGATGTGGGGCAAGCGAAAATCTGTCAGGCTATACGGCCGGTAATGGCCATTTTCAGCTGCTTGATGTTCTGGGTGATGATTTCCGTAAGGTATTCGTGTTCTACGGCATTGCGGTTCATCGCGAGCAACTCATGTTCGAGTTCGACAGAGTTGCCATCCGGGCGCAGTGACCGTGCGGCGGGATCCTCCACGATCTGCGGGCGGAGCGTATCCACGGACGAACCGAGCTCGCCGGCAAGCAACTGCGCCTTCAGTTGCGAGGCAAAATCCGGCGACACATCCATCCGATGGTAGCCTGGCGTCTCCGCGTTGGCGATGTTCGCCGCCACTGCCTCCTGGCGCACCATCGCGGCATCTAGAAGCTTCCGGGCCAGAACATAATTGTCAGACTGGAAGATAGGATCGACCATGTAGTCTCAGCGCTATTGCAACGGCCATGCCAGTAAGTTTACTGGCAGCATAACTCTCTCTTTTTGAGGATATTAAATATTTCTGCGCTTGAGCCCGTCTTTTATTTACGTCTGGCGAGCTCTGGGAAACGGCGCTGTAGGCAATTTTTGCCGCCGCACAAATCATCATTCCGCCACAACTGCTACACTTCAGTGGATTCGGGACGATAATGCCTGAGACCCCATGAGGGAAAACGAATACGAATACATCTGCGGTATCGTTTACGAGCACAGCCGCATCAATCTTGGACCGGACAAACGTGAGTTAGTGTCCGCGCGTCTCGGTAAACGCCTGCGCGCCACCAAACTGGCAACCGTCGGCGAATACTGTCAGTTTCTCAAGACCCAGCACAATGGCGAGGAACTCGCGCACCTTATCGACGCCATCTCAACCAACCACACCTTTTTCTTCCGCGAGATGGCGCACTTTGATTTTCTTTGCACGACGGTCCTGCCGGAGATGAAAGCCCGTGCCAAAGCGGAACGCTGGTCGCAGTTTAATGTCTGGAGTGCAGCCTGTTCCTCGGGGGAGGAACCCTACTCCATCGCCATGCTGCTCGACGAACAACTCGCGACTTCCTGGCCGTGGCACATCGCGTGCACCGATATTTCCAACCGCATTCTCGACAAGGCCCGCGGCGGGATTTACCGGGAGGAAACCGTCGGCAAGCTCACGCCCGACCGTATCCATCGGTATTTCCAACGTGGCTACGGACCGCAGGCGGGCAACTACAGGATTAAATCTTCACTCCAGTCCGGCCTGACCTTTCAGCATCTGAATCTGCTTGAGGGCGAACCGCCGTTTCGGGAGCTTTTCCACGTAATTTTCTGTCGCAACGTCATGATCTACTTTGACCGGAAGACACAGGAGGAACTGGTGGCAAAGCTCGCCCGCCTCCTCATCCCTGGCGGTTATCTCTTTGTGGGCCACTCGGAAAGCCTCACCGGCGTCCCCCACTCGCTCAAGTCCGTCCGGCCGGCCATCTACCGGCGGCCCCTCGCCTGTGGATCGTCATGACTACTCCCAAAATCCGCGTCCTCATCATCGATGACTCCGCCATAGTCCGGCGGCTGGTCGCTGAGGCCCTGAACTCCGATCCTGCCATCGAGGTCGTGGGCACCGCCGTCGATCCCTACGCGGCCCGTGATAAGATCAATGAACTCAAACCCGATGTGCTCACCTTGGACATTGAGATGCCCCGCATGGATGGACTGACCTTTCTGGAGATTCTCATGCAGCGCCGGCCCATGCCGGTGATTGTCATGAGTTCGCTCACCCAGCTTGGCTCGGAGCATGCGCTCGAGGCGCTTAGGCTTGGGGCCTTCGATGTTTTGGGCAAACCCCACGGCGCCTACTCATTCGGTGACCTCGGCGACCAATTGATCACCAAGATCAAGGCTGCCGCCAGCACCCGCCTGCGCGCCCTGCCGCCACCGGCTAAGGCCGTGCCCCGGGTGCCCGTGCCCCGGGTGACTGTGCCGCCCGCAACGGTCCGTCCGTTCGATCCGCGTGCCATCATTTTACTTGGGGCCTCGACCGGCGGCACCGAGGCATTGCATGATGTCATCACCCGACTGCCTCCGAACCTGCCGGGCATCGCCATCGTGCAGCATATTCCGCCGATGTTTTCCAAGGCCTTCGCCGACCGATTGCGCCACCTCAGTGCGCTCGATGTTCGCGAGGCCGTTGACGGGGACCGGCTGACGCCGGGTGTCGCCCTCATCGCCCCGGGTAATTTTCATCTTCTCCTCCAATGGGCCGGCACACATTATCGAGCGCGCGTAACTGACGGACCGCAGATCTGGCACCAGCGACCCGCCGTGGACCTCCTCTTCAAGTCGGCTGCAGATTGCGGCGCGGCACCACACGCCATCGCCGGCATCCTCACTGGCATGGGCAAGGACGGCGCCGAAGGCCTCCTGCGCTTGCGCGAAAAGGGGGCCAACACTTTTGCCCAGGACGAGGCCAGCTCAATCGTCTACGGCATGCCGCGCGCGGCCTGGGAAAATTCCGCCGCCCAGCGCCAAATTCCTCTTGGCCTAATCGCCGATTTCATCATCCGCCAGTTTGTCTCTCCCACTGTGTTCCACCCAGGCTCCGCCTCCGCCCCATGAACACACCCGCCATCCCGGCTGATCATCCGGTCATATTGATCGTCGACGACGAACCCGTCGCCCTGACCGCCCTCAGGCTCACACTGGAGCGCGAGCACTACCACGTTGTCGCCGTCGCAAGCCCGCTCAAGGCCCTGTCCATTCTCGCCGAACGTGATTTCGCCGTCATTATCTCCGACCAACGCATGCCGGAGATGCTGGGGCTGGATTTCCTCATCGAATGCAAACGCCTCCGACCGCATTCTTCGCGCATCCTCATCACCGCGGTGCTTTCCCTGCCCACGCTTGTTGACTCGATCAACAAGGGTGAAATTTTCCGCTTCGTCGCCAAACCTTGGCTGCGCGAAGAACTCACCGCTACAGTGCGCAATGCCATCCAGCGCCACGAGCTGATCGCACACAACACCACACTGCAGGCGGAAACAAACCGCCTGAACGACGAACTGCAGGCCGCCAACACCGCGCTTGAGGCCAAAGTGAACGACCTTGAACAAGAGCATCTGAAGCTCGACGGACTCAACAATGAGCTGGCAACCTCCTACGAACACTCCCTCGAACTCTGCCGCCGAATCCTAACCACCTTCGACCCCGTGCTCGGTGGCCAAGCCAAGATGCTGGTCGAGGTCTGTAGGCACATGTCCGAGACCGAGCATTTCAACGAGGACGAACGCCGCATTCTCCGCTCGGCTCCATTGTTATGCGACCTCGGCCTGATCGGCATTCCGCGCGAGCTGTTTCGCACGTTCCGCTCCCACCCCGAGCGCCTGTCCGAGCGCGAGCGAGTCATGTTGCGCAATCATCCCGTTTTTTCGCAAACTCTCGCCACTTATGTCGATAGCCGGCCGGCCTTGGGCGAAACCATCCGTGCGCATCACGAGCGCTTCGACGGTCTTGGCTACCCCGACGGCCTCGCCGGGAATAGCATCCCCTGGACTGCGCGTTGCCTTGCTGTTGCGGTGGATTTTGTCGAATCCGACCTCCCGAAGCAGGGCACGCTCGCGGCCATCCTGGCAGGCTCCGGCCAGGCTTACGATCCCGAGGCGGTGCGACTTTTCCTTAAGGTCACACAACTCGCCCGACTGCCGCGACAAGTGCGCGAAATCATGCTTGAGGAACTCGAGGCCGGTATGGTGCTGGCCAGCGGCATCTACAGCCCGCACGGCCTGTTGCTCGTTGGCGAAGGCCAGACACTGGGAGCGCCGACGGTCGCAAAAATTCGCAGTCATAATCAAGTGACACCCATCCAACAGCGTCTGTTGGTATATTTGTGAGCTGGTAAACATAATTTTATCCGGAAATCGCTCAATTTCCCACCGGCTAGGTCGTTAGTCCATCAAGGCCCGGTGCGTCTGGCGCCCAGCCCACCATCTTCATGTCAGACCTCCTCACATTCTCACCGGCGGAACGCCCAGTGCAGCCCACTTTTTGACCATGGCCGGAGCCCCGACCATCGCGGCACTTTTTACCCAGCGCATCATCATTGGCGTGGGGGACGTGGCCGTCTCCAATAATCAACAGGTGGTCCTCAGCACCTATGCCCTTGGGTCCTGCATCGGCGTCATCGCCTACGATCCCTTTACCAAGGTCGGCGGTATTCTGCATCTGATGCTGCCCGACTCGTCTATATCGCCCGACAAAGCCGCTCAACAACCCGCCATGTTCGCCAACACCGGCCTGCCCCTGCTCTTTCGCGCAATGATCGGCCTCAAAGCCGATCGCCACCGCATGAACGTGCTCGTCGCCGGTGGCGCCGGCATGCTCAGCGGGTCCGACCCGTTTAAAATCGGTGAGCGCAACACCGACGTCACCCTCCTCTTGCTGAAAAAAAACGGCATCAGAGTCAGCCACCAAGAAGTCGGCGGCACGATCAACCGCACCTTGCATCTTGAGATCAGCAGCGGCTGTGTCAGCCTCAAGACTCCCGTCGGCAGCAGCCAGTTTAACCTCGTCTCCTGATGGGTTCACGCTGGCAAAGAAATCACCCCTGTGCGTGTGCAGCATTCTACCCCTATCGAAAGATGCCTTGCCCTGCAAGGAATGCAGCGTTGGTCAAGTGTATGCCGCCAGCCGGAAAATCCGGCTGATCTTCGGCACGTTTAGGTTAGACTTACGCCGTGGCGAATGGGGCCCTTGAATTGGGCGCGCAATCGCTTGTAGCCCGACTTCCGCAAATGGAGGCAATGGGCGGTAGAAGTGATTGATGGTGCGTGCAACGAGGCCAAAGGTCGCCACTACACACCGGACGCGGACTGCGGATCATGGGCGGTGGTTGCGACGGCAGCGTCAGCACGACGCGGTCGAGCAGGAGGGCTACGTCACGACCGAGCTCGGTGCGGCGCACGAGTAGCAGCTCGCGGCCGTCGGTGGTCGGCACGGCGACGTCAAGCAATTGGACGGTGGCAAGTTTTCCCAGGAACACCCGCGGCTTCAGGCCGGGGGCCAGACCGCGCAGTTGCCGGCACCGCGTGATCGACAGGCCATAGGCGTGAAACGCAACGAACAGGTGCGCCTCGAACCGCTCGGCCTTATGATGGAGGATGGGCCTCAGGCCGAGGTCACCATTGAGCGTGCGGACGCTTCCTCGACGTGGCAGAGTTGCATGTAGCAAGGCCAGATCAGTGCGGATCGTTGGCCAGCAGCTTCACGGTCGCAGCGGTGCCCGCCCAGTTGGCTCACGGACCCAAACGCCAGGCTCAGGTCGATGAGCGTCGAGTCGACGGCGTAAACCGGCGCATCCAGATCAAGCGCCCCCGGTTCATCGGCGTAAAGGCGGCGTGCGCGCGCGATCAGCTTGCGGGCGAGCGCCGCAAACAAGCGTCACTCCCGCTCCTCGTTGGCTCGGGCCAACGGGCTGCGCGTGACACGCGTGCGAAGGCCCAAGTGGTAAGCGACCGCCGGCTGCGTGCTCAGACAAGCCTCGATGTCGCGCAGGCTCTCGCGAAAAGTCATCTGCGCGAAGGCCAGCGCGAGAAAGTGATCCCACGCCGGAAACTGCCGTCGTGGCACCTTTTGGTTTGCGCAACTTGCAGTGCTTCGAGTGCAACCCTGCTTTCACCAGACGCGTTCAAGGCGTCACGGGCTTTCAGGACCGACCGCTTGCTTCATTTATTGCCCTGTCGCGAACCATGAATATTGCCCGCACCGCCTGAATTCGGCCCGGTCATTAAGTTTTGCAGAGAATTCTACAGTTGGTGCCGCTCTGCGCCGATATCGTCCCTACCGCTCTCCATTTCACGCACCATGTCCGCCACAGCCGCCATCAACGAACAGTTGCTTCGCGAGAATATCACACGTGCCATAAACGATGTGTTCAGCACCATGCTTGGCCGTGAGCCTACATTCATGGGCTGCACCAATATCCTGCCGGATGACGGAATGTCGCCCCCGGCCTCCGGGCCAGCCAGCGGCAACACCACTTTCGTCGTAGGAACCGTCGGTTTTGTTGGTGATATCAACGGCCTGATTTACCTATACCTTGACGAGACTCTCGCCCGGCACAGCACCTGCCATCTGCTTGGCATGAACGAGGCGGAACTTGAACAGGCCGGCGACGAGGTGATTAATGACGCCATCGGCGAGATCACTAACATGACCGTCGGCAGTTTCAAGAGCGGCCTCTGCGATGCCGGCTACATGTGCAAACTCACGATCCCCTCCATTCTGCGGGGCAGCAATTTCAGGATCGAGCCCACCACCGCAACCACCCGCTACCTCTATCATTATGAGTCTGCCGGGCATAAGGTAACCGCCGATATTCTCATCCAGACCGATGAATGATTTTCAACACCACCGTCATGCGCTACAAAGTTCTCACCGTTGATGATTCTAGGACCGTCCGCATCATCGTGCGGAAGGCCTTCAAGTCCTATGATTGCGAAATTCTTGAGGCCGGCAACGGTGTCGAGGGTTTGGCGATCGCCGCCAAGGATTCGCCTGACCTCATCTTGCTCGACGTCACTATGCCCGTGATGGACGGCGTGGAGATGCTGACGAAGATCAAGTCCGACCCGCAGCTCAAGGGTATCCCCGTCATCATGCTCACCGCCGAGGGTGGTCGGGACAACGTGCTCAAGATCGCTAAGATTGGCGTGCGTGATTATCTGGTGAAACCATTCAAGGAAGAAACGCTCATCGAAAAGGCGGGCCGCGTTATTGACCTCAAACCCCTCTCCGATCAGCCCACAAAGGCCAAATCGATCTTCGATCCGGCCGACATCCTCGCCGTCGAAGACAAGCCTGCCATCATCCAGCAGATTCAGGAAGGCTTGAAGCATATGCCCTGGAAGATCCACGGCGTCAGCACGCAGGGCGAAGCCTTGGATTACTGCACGAAAACACCGCCAGACCTCGTGCTGATGAGCTTGTCGTTACCCGAGGAGTCGGCTTTCAACCTGTTCCGCATCATGCGGACCAACATAAAGACAAAATATACACCAATTTTTGCCCTCGCCGTCAAAACAGAGACCGGGCAGCAGCAGCAAGCGCAGACCGTGGGTTTCTCAGCCCTTATCACCAAGCCGATCGATTTGGGCGAACTTGAAGCCAAGATGTGCAAATCGATGAACCTCGATACTTCGCGACGCTATTTTTCAATTGAGCCCGGTTTCCTCATGATGCGCTTGCCGGAAAACTGCTCCCCGGCGGTGCTGGCCGAGGTCGCCAATTACCTGAAACCTAAATTTTCCGAGGCTGTTGACGCCGGCCACACTCGCATGATTATCGATATTCACGAGCTAAAGACCCTCCACATGGGTGTGATCAAGCTGCTTTTTCAAGCCATGCAAACCTGCCGCGAATTGACCCTGCAGTTCGCACTGGTGGGGAATGCCCAAATCGTCAGTGAGTGCAAGGGCTTCGAAGATACGCGCAACTGGCTGTTCTGCGATTCTATCGATGAAGCGAAGTCCACTCTTGGGAAACTCGGCGCGGCCGTCCCGCAAATGGCCTCGGCCTGAGCCAGCCGCAGCCAGGATAATTTGGAATTGCTGGCGGTGCGTAGCGTGCGTTGTCCGCTTATTTTTCGACTTGGCCAAAGAACCGCGACGGGGCACATGCCCTCACTCGATCTTGGTTTATTCTAGCGGCTTGGCTGCGCCCGATGGGGCAAAAGCCTGTGGCAGTGGCGATTCATTGATGGTCGCCACTGATTATCAGTGGCATGTCCGCCCTGCGCGAGTTTTTCTAGGTGGCGGTCAACGCCGGCGCTACCTTGCCCTGGCGGGGGAACACCGGCTGGAGACAAACCGACCATGCGCATGGTCTGCGCCATCTCAGTTGCGACATGCCAAGACGGGCCGTTTTCCCGCCTGTGAAGTAGCTCCGGCGTCATCTCAATTTTCTGCCAATGTAAATCTCATCGTGCGTCGCGCACCACCAGAGCGCCGGTTTTTATTGTCTCGCACTGGGGGATGTCTAGCAGATCGTTTTGCATTTCTGATACCGGCATGGCCATCTCGCTCGAAAAAGTATTGGTGATTGAAGACGATGATATCGTCCGCAACCTGCTGAACGGAATTTTGGTCCGCCGAAAATGTGCGAGTCATTGCGCCCAATCACTCGCTGAGGCAGAGGTCCTGCTGGCATCCGACGCGTTCGATATCATTTTTCTGGACCTCCGCCTGCCGGACGGCGATGGACACAAATTCCTAGAACACGTGGCCACGCTGCCGGAACATCCGCTCGTGGTGGTGATGACCGGTTACGGCACAATCGAGTCCGCGGTGACCTGCATGCGCGCCGGGGCCTTCGACTATTTGCTCAAGCCTTTTCTTCCGAGCCAGATTGATGTCATCCTCAAGAAGGCGCAGGCTTATATTCAGCTGCTGCAGGTCAACCGCTACCTCAGCAACCCGGGGGATGGCGAAGACGGCGGACTCGTGGGCCACAGTCAGTCCATGTTGCGCTTGGGCCAGATGATTGCGCGGGTGGCGCCGACTGACGCTACCGTGCTCATCACGGGCGAAAGCGGCAGTGGCAAGGAAATCATCGCCCGCGAGCTTTACCGTGCGAGCCCGCGCCGCAACCAGCCCTTCATCAAGGTCAATTGTGCCGCAATTTCTGAAAATCTGATTGAGAGCGAATTTTTCGGTCACGAGCGCGGCGCCTTCACCGGCGCCACCGAGCGGCGCGCAGGCCGTTTTGAACTGGCCAATCAGGGCACGCTGCTGCTCGATGAGGTCAGCGAAATTCCCCTCAACCTGCAGGCCAAGCTCCTGCGTGTGCTGCAGGAGCGTGAATTTGAGCGCGTCGGCGGCAACCGCACGATCAAGGTCAACGTCCGCCTGCTGGCCACGACAAATCGTGACCTGCTAAGTCATGTGGCAAAGGGCGAGTTTCGCCTGGATCTCTACTACCGCCTAAATGTTTTCCCGGTGCAAGTGCCGCCGCTGCGCGAGCGCAGCGAGGACATCATACTGCTCGCCGAACATTTTTTGAAACACGGCGCGCGCAGACACGGCATCAAGGTGAATGGCTTCGCAGATTCCGCCCGTGCGGCGCTCACCGGCTACCATTGGCCCGGCAATGTGCGTGAGATGCAGAACGCCATTGAGCGCGCTATCATCCTCACCGAATCCCACCGCCCGGTGACGGCTGCCGCGCTTGGCCTGCTCGGTGACTTCGCCCCCGCCGCACCTCCGCCAGCAGGGCTCGATCGCGCAACCAGTGCTGAAGCCACCAACCTCATTGCCGCTGACACAGTCCAAGGCCAAGTCTCCGTCACTGACGGTGCAGGGAGTGTGCTGACCATCGCCGCGCTGGAAAAACAAGCCATCAAGGCAGCCTTGCAGCAGACCGAGGGTAACCGCACGCAGACCGCAGCATTGCTGGGCATCAGTATCCGAACCCTGCGCAACAAACTATTGGAATACCGCGACGCCGGGGAGCCTGTGGACACCGGACTGCAATCGGCCGAGGTTTGATACGCACGCGGGCCTTTGCCGACTGAATATAGGGCGGTTTGAATATTGACGTCTTCCGGGCGAGAACCTTCCTAAGAACTTCAGCAAAATAGGGTTTCTTCCTACCGACGAGGCGGTTGCCACTTCTTCGACCATGATGGTATTCATGCCGGCAGTTTTTGATGGTGTTGGCACGGTCGCTCACACACCGCGAAGCGAACAAAAAAACGAGAGAGCGTAGTAGCACACGGCAACTCGAGGATCATGCCAAGGCGCTGTTGGACAACCGGCGTTGAAGCTCAAGTTTTAACTCACGGCACTCTGTGTGCA
>CAJBES010000308.1 GCA_903952145.1 uncultured Opitutaceae bacterium
AGGTTGATCGCCTCTTCCGTCGGCTTGCCCGCCGGCCGGCCGTCATCGATGTGCGCCTGCAGTTCCGCCAGCCATTGCCGCGGGCCCGCGCCCTGCAGGCCCAGCTCAGCGGCCTGCGCAAGCAGCCGGTCCAGTTCCCCTTCGAGTCCGCCGCTCGCGTCCAGCGCGCGGGCTTTCTCCGCCAGCGCCGCGGCCACGGCCAACTCGCCGGCAAACTCGCCGAGCGCCTGCCCTTCGTCATTCGTCCGTAACACAAATGGCCGCACGGCTCCCAGGGCGGCCGCCAACGGCGCGGCATGCACCGCAGGCTCCTCCCAGGCCAGCCGACCCTGCGCCCGCAATTCCGCGGCGATCAATCCGTCGCTGAGGCCGAAGACCTCGCGCAAAACCCCGACCCATTCGAAGGTGTTCTCCGGATCCGCGCACACCGCCAGCAGCCCGGCCAGCCACGCATACGCCGGATTGTCACCGGCGCGATTGCGCCGCGTTTGCAGTGCGACCTGCAGCCCTTCGCCCTCAAAGGCCTTGCGCGCCGTGGAGAGCCACTCGTTGCGCGGAGCGAGCACCGCGATCTCGCCCCAAGTCCGCGCGCCCACGGCCGTCGGCCCGTGCGCGTGCAGCCATTGTGCGACCTGCCGCGCCTCTGCCGCCAGCCAGGCCTCCACCCCCTTGGGCGCTGGCGAAGGCAGCGCCAGTGGCAAACTGGCGGCCCAGCCTGCCTCATTCCCCGGTCCCGCGGCCAACGGCACATAGGGCACCTGCAGCAACGGAGCCGGCGCCCCCTCTTCCGCCGGCAGTCCGAAATTTTCCGGCCGCTCCCCGCCGAATGCCGGCGGCAGCGTCGTATTGAGCAGCGCGATCACCGCCTGCGGCGCGCGAAACGTCACCTGAAATTCCAGCAGCTCGCCGCCGTCCCCCCGCCGGAACGCCTCCACCTGCCGGGAGAAATTTCCGATGTCCGCCCGGCTCCCGTAAATCGCCTGCTGACCGTCGCCCACCATGCAAAAGAATCCCGGCCGCGGCCCGGGCCCGTTTTTTCCCGGCCACGTCCCGCGCAGCGCACCCGGCGGGCGCGTCAGTTCGACCAGCACCGCGAACTGCTGCGGGTCCGTGTCCTGCGCCTCGTCGAGCAGGATGCGCCAGCCTTCCGCCCGCATCCGGTCGAGCAGCGCCTCGTCGCGCAGCACCGCCATCGCCGCGTCGATTTGGTCCGCGTAAGTCTGCACGCCGCGCGCAAACCGCCACGCGCGGTAGCGCTCCGCCAGTTCCCCGGCGAGCGCCGCCGCTGCCTCCGCCAGCCAGCGTTTGAGCGGCGCCATCCAGGCCCGCGCCAGTTCGGTCACCGCCCTCGCCGCACCCGTCGGCTCGTAAAGCGGCAGGAAACCCGTGCCTCGCGTCCAAGCCTGCTGCCAGTCCCGCGCGCGCTGCTGGCTGAGCGCGATGTTTCTGGCCCCGTTGCCTTTGGCCGCCAGCGCGAGCAACTGCTCAAGGACCATCGCTGCCGGCGCCGGCAGCGGTCCCGCCGGCCGCCGCAAACGCAGGGTTTCCGCCGTCGCGGCGTCGAGCTGCCGGGCAAAATCAAAGATGTCTTCCAGCGGCACGTGGCGCAAAAATTCCGCCAGTTCCGCCGGCCCCAGCGCGGTGAATGCCATCGGGTCCTGCTCGACAAACTCCTCCCACAGGGCCTCGTCGTCCTCGGCGACGACGGTCGGGTTCAGATTGATGCCCAGGGTCTGGCCGTAGGTTCT
The DNA here is from genome assembly GCA_903952145.1 of uncultured Opitutaceae bacterium. Taxonomy (GTDB): domain Bacteria; phylum Verrucomicrobiota; class Verrucomicrobiia; order Opitutales; family Opitutaceae; genus UBA2377. Next base: position 1,749 of record CAJBES010000308.1, read on the forward strand.
GGCCAGCTTCAGGCAGAAGCTGTGAATGGTGCCGAAAAAGGCCCGCTCGAGGTGGTCCAGCGGCGCAAGATCCCTCACCCCCTCCGCCGTCAGGCGCCGCAGCAGCACCTGCCGTGCGCGGTGTTCGATCTGCGCCGCCGCCTTCTTGGTGTAGGTGACCACCGCCGTCTTGCGCAGCCGCTCCGCCCCGCCCGGGGCGAGGGCCAGCGCCGCCAGCCGCTCGGAAATCGCCGTCGTCTTGCCCGAGCCCGCATTGGCGCTCACGGCAAAATTTGCCTCCCATTCGTCGCGAAAACGCGTGCGCGCGACGTGATCGACCAGTTGCTCACTCATGGCCCGCCTCCGTTTCCCCGGTCTCGAAGGTCCGCGCGAATTTCTCCCGCAGGATGGCATGCCGCACCGGCGTGCAGGCCAGGGGCCACGTGTAGCCCGGCGGCGCATAGTCGGAGCGATCCCGGGTCAGTGCCCCGAAAATCCCCCGGGTCAGCGCCACGCCCAGCCAGTCCAGTTTCGCCAGCGCCGGGTCGAGGGTTGCGAAATCAATCATCGCCGCCGCCCCCGGCTCGGGCCGGAGCATCCACACGCGGCCCGACGCCGCGCCCAGTGAACGCACGCCGGCCAGGTAGACGCCCAGTTGCAGCGACGCCCCGCTGCGCGCCATCCGCTCGGCCGAGAGGTCCAGGTCTCCACCGGTCTTGAAGTCGATGATATCCACGTTCGCGCCCCGCCACTCCGGCCGGTCGAGCCGCACGAGGTCGAGCCGGCCCACCACGGGCAGCCGCCGCGCGCCGAGGACGAGTTCCGCCTCCCGCGGGAGCCAGGCTTCCGTTGCAATGAAGCGGCCGGCATCGAGCGCGTAGACATTCGCCAAAAGCGCGCCGCAAATCTGCGCCAGCTCCGCGTGAAACGAATCCCAATACCGGTCCTCCGGCCACTGCCCGCGCAGTTTTGCCAGCGCCTCCGCCAGCCGTCCGGCGGACTCGGCTTGCGGCCGCATCTCGCCGAAACCGCGCGTCACCTCTGTGGCGCGCAGGGCCGCTGCGAGCAGGGCATGCGCCTGCTGTCCGAGGACCTTGCGCCGGGCGCGCGCCAGCGGTTCCCACGCCACCCGCCTCGTGCGCAGCACCGCTTCAAACCAAAGTTCCGCCGGATCCTGCACGCCACGCTCGATCTGCTTGGCCGACAGCTTCTCGGGCGCCGTCAGCCCCGGATCGCCCGCAAAGAAAAATTCATCAAACGCGCGGGTCGCGTCGCGCCGCCCGTTCCACACCGCGTGCCACGCCGCCACAGCCCCGGTCTTCGCCGCTGCCGGCGGGCTGCACGCCTGCGCCAGCGCGGCGAACGCAGCTTCGAGGCCGGTCTCCACCCCGGCCAGCCCCTGGGCCCACAGCACACGCTCCAGCCACGCATTGGGCGCGAGCTTCATCTCCGGCTCCTCCTCCGCAAACAGGGCCGCCGAAAAAATCACTTCCGTCCGGGTGTCACTAGCGAGGCTCCGCCAGCCGGCGCGCTCCAGGATCGCGCGGTCCTCCCCCGTGAAGAGCCCCAGCGTGAACCGTCCGCGCTCGTTGAGAACCGCACGCTGCTCCTCGGTCAGCCAGCAGCTGGGTTCCCACCGCTCCGGCCAGACCCCCCGGTTGCTTTCCACCAGCATCAGGTGCGACCACGCCACCCCCTCCAGCCGTCGTCGCGTGCCGAGCGTCACGCGGGCAAAGCCAACCTGGCCCGGCGCACTTTTCACCGGGTGCCGTGTGGGCAAAAACGATCCCAGGGCCGCGATCACCACCGGCGCGGGCAGCGGTCGCGTCTCGCGCACCGCCAGCGTATCAAGCGGCCCCCAGCCCTCCGGGGCTTCCAGTTCGAACGCGGTGCACAAATTTCGGAACCGCGCCAACGCGTCACCCAGGGTGATCTCCGCCGGCCACGCCGGCAGCAGCACGCCGGCGACACGCGCCAGTTCGGGCGCGTCCTGCTCCCAGTCCGTGGTGTGCGCCTGCATGGCATGCGTCTGCCGGGCATCAAAGCTCCGCTCGCACGCCCGCCGCGCCCCGGCCAGCGACAGTGTCACCGCCCCCGTCGCGCGCAGCCACGGCCAGAGTGCGAGCAGCTCCTCGAGGCGTGCCCCCCGTTCGTAGAACGCCAGCAGAGCCTGCTGCGCCTGCACGTCCACGGGCGGTGGGCCGGCGGTCTCCAGCAGGTCCGTGCAGGGCACCCCGCGCGCTGCCAGCAGGTGCGCCAGTTGCAGATGCGCCGCGTCCGCCCTCGGAAAAACCACGCCGATGTTTTCCGCGCCGGCCGCCAGCCGCGCCACAATCCGGTCGGCCACCAGCCGCATTTCATCCCCCCGCGTGCGGCCGACCATCACGGCAGCGCGGTCGGCCGCGCCGCCGTCGTGGCCCCACAGCGCCGCCACGGCCTCGCAAGTTGCCGCCGGCCCGGGCGCGTCAATGGGCTGCGCTTCCACGCCCAGCAGCGCCGCCCAGAGCTCGATCCATTTTTCATCCAGCGCCCCCCGGCCCTGAAAGGCGGGTTCGGGCAGCACCACCGTCACGTCGTCGCAACGCCGCACAAACGCCGCCACATTGAAAAACTCGCCCCACATTTCGGGGCCGGGGCCGTAGACAAGCACGCGCCCGCCGAGTCGCGGCCCGCCCGCCGGCACCGGGTTTAGTCCCGCCGACTCGGCCATCCGGGCCGCCAGCGTGTAACCGTGCCCCTCCACCCAGGCGGACAATTCGGTGAAGATGTCGCGCAAGGGTGCCAGCGGAAAATCCTCCGCGCTGAAGCCGGCCTGCAGCAGTTCGTCAAAATCGTCGAGCGCCCGGCCGGGGTCGCTTTGCAGGCTTTGCCAGAAGCCCCAGACCGGCTCCGCGGGGGCGAGGGGCGCGAGCCGGCGTGCGATCAGCGTGCGCAGCCCGAGCAGCAGGAGTTCACGGCCCATCACGGGTTTCGCCGTTGGGACCAATGCGAGCCATTTTTTCCGCGCGAGGCCGGGGGTGAGAAATTCCACGCCCAGCAGGGCCAGGTTATCCCACAGACAGCGCTGTTTCAGCGCCTGGGCCTGGCCGCGGGTCGGAACGATGACATGGCTTCGGCCCAGTTGGCCGCGCCCGGCCTGCAACCACGGCCGCACCACCGCCGTCCACGCCGTGTCGGCGTGCCGGGCGAGATGCAGACTGATCGGCGGAACCACGCCCAAGGCATGACGCCGCGGGCGCCGGCGGCAAAAACAAAAAACCCCGCAGCACCTTGGGGTGGGCGGGGCCTGAGCCGGGACGCTTGTCCGCGGGCTTACTTTTTCGCGGACAGGTGCTTGGCGGCGCGCGCCTTCGCCCGGCTGGCGGCGTTGCGGTGCACCACCCCGGATTTCACGGCCTTGTCCATCGCCGACACATAGGCGGAGGCAACCGCCTTGGCCGTGGCGGCATCCCCGGCCTTGACGGCAGCATCCAGCTTCTTGTGCAGCGTCTTGAGGCGGGTCTTGGTGGTCTTGTTACGGACGGTCAGGCGCACCGATTTACGGGCGGCTTTGATTGCGGATTTGGTATTGGCCATGGTCGGATGAGAGTTGGAAGCCGGTCAAAGACTCAAACGCCTGCAGGAGAGTCAACGGTTTTTTCTCGGCAGCGGTCCCGGCAGGGAGGTTTTTGAACCGTCCCGGTCCGGCGTCCATTTTTTCCCGTTCCGCCGTCGTGGCCTGGCCCGCCCCGTAAATCATCCCCACTCCGCCCTGATTCGTGCCCGTCTGGTGGCCGACACCTATCTTGTCCGCCAGAACGCGTGTTCCGTCGGCCCGGCGCATGATGACCAGCAGGGCGCAAGCCAGGTTGATGCCGTGGTCGGCCGAAACCCGGAAAGCGACCTCGCCAATCTCTCCCAATAGGAACCCGCGTGCCTGCCGGCGTGGCCGAGGGCCTCCCCAACCAGCCGGTCCGCGGGCAAATCGGGCGGCGCGGGAAACTGGTCAGAAAAGGCTGCGGTCATGCTTTTTGAAAACTGCCCATGAAGCGCCGGGCCCGGGTCACCGCGCCTTCCACCCAGGCAAAACGCCCCAGCCAGTAGGGCCGTTCGGCCCTATTTAACTAGGTCCGTAATTCCTACGTTACGGCCCTTCAGGCTTGGCTGTCTTTGTGGTAACCTCCGTGGGTGCGACGACTCTCATTCCAAAAAAAACAGTGCCCCCGCGGCCTGACCCTCGTCGAGGTGATGGTCGCGCTCACCTTGATGACGACTGTCATGCTGACGTTTCTCGGCACCAGCATCCAGTCCCGCCGGATCACCGAATCCAGCGTGCTGCACGCCGCGGCCACCAGCATGATCTACGGGCTCATTGAGCAGATCAAACAGCTTGATTATGCCACCCTGCTGCCGAACTACGAGACGGACCCCTTCGCCCCTGTAGCGAAAACGCCCCCCTACATCCGCGTTCGGCTCAACCAATCAACCGTCGTTTGGCTGAAGGTCGTCCATACGCTGGCCTCCACCACAGACGCCCCCACCACCCCGCAGGGCCCCACCACCACTCCCACCAAGACCGCCACCGCAGCCAGCGTTGGCGCCATCCAGAATTTTATCGGCGCCATCCCGCTTTCCACCGTAACCGGCACTGCCTCCCAGCAGATCAATTTGGATATCTGGGTCTGGATTGATGAGATTCCGGATGTGGATACCGACGTGTCCGAGGTCAAAAAGGTCACCGTCGTCTACACCTACAGCTATCTGGACGGCAGCGTTGAACGCGTCGTCCGCGACCGGGAGGTCTTCCTGCGCACCCGTTACGACCAATGAAAACCACTGCAACCCCGCCCCCCCGCCCCGCCGGCTTCACGCTCGTGGAGGTCATGATGAGCATGACCATCGTCGGCATGGTCATGGGCATGTGTATGAGCACCTTCCTCTTCGGCCTGCGCACCATGTATAAGGATACGCAACGCCTGGCGACCAATGCCAGTTTGCGCAGTTTCATGGCGCAAGTGTCCAAGGAGACCCTTGATGCCTCCTACTTCTACGTCTTCCCCTACTATACCGCGATAACCAACAACATCAACTTGACCACCGCACCCGCCTCCATCGCACAGATCGAGGAAGCCGCGGACAACGATTACGACAAATGGATGGCGCATGGCGATTGCATGGTGCTGGTGACGAGAACTTCGACCTATCGCACCACGGATATTCGGCAGATCCGCATCTATTATCGCCTCACGACCAACCAGACGTCCCGGAATTCCGAGGCGGCCCTGCGTTACTACGAAACCGCCGACTGGGGTGAAGGCACGTCCGGCGCCTCCAATGGCCACACTGATCTCGCGACGGAGCTCAATGCGATCAATCTGAACTCCACCCCTCTCCGGACGGGGTCCAAGTTGATCAGCGCCCGCACCAGCGGTCGCAAGGTGCCTTCACCTTACACGCCCTACGCCGCCGGCGACCGTTACCCGGTCTTTTCCACCGAGTCGCCCGACTCCACCCCGACCAACGGTTTCATCGCCATCAACATGGAGTTCATCAACGGCACCACCGTCAACAACCTGCTCTCGAGCAGCAGTTTCAACTACACCATTTCCCCCCGGAGAT
>CAJBES010000309.1 GCA_903952145.1 uncultured Opitutaceae bacterium
AAGTTTGACGGACACCCCGACTTGCGCCGCATCCTGATGTGGGACGGCTATCCCTACCATCCATTGCGCAAGGAATTCCCGCTGGCCGGGATCGAGGCTCCTTTGCCCGACCCAGAGGTGGCGGAGGAGACAAAAGCAAAGCTCATGGCGGCGCCGATGATGGGCGGGCCCTTTGTCGCTTCCCCCGGCGAGATGAACCTCACCGATGCCGAACCCCAGGCCAAGGATGAGAGTTGGCACGAACAGAAGGAAAAGACGGAATAAGCCCGTCCTCTCACCATGGCCACTGAATTGACCATTCCCGACCGCGCGGCCCATGCCGCCGGTGCCGCGCAGGAGTTTTTCCCCGAGAAAATGTCGCTTTCCATGGGGCCTTCGCACCCCTCCACCCATGGCGTGCTGCGTCTCCAGCTGGAACTCGACGGCGAAGTCCTGACCAAGTGCGACCCGGTGATCGGTTACCTGCACCGCGGCGACGAAAAGATCGCGGAGAACATGACCTACAACCAGTTCGTGCCCTACACGGACCGGTTGGACTACCTTGCCCCCCTCGCCAACAACATGGCCTATGCCATCGCGGTCGAGCGGCTCGTCAAACTCGAGGTGCCGGCGCGTTGCCAGGCGATCCGCGTGCTGACCGCCGAGATGGCTCGTATCTCGTCCCATCTGATGGGCCTCGGAGCCTTCGGACTCGATGTGGGGGCGTGGACCGTGCTGGTGCATTCGCTCAACCAGCGCGAGCACCTCTACAAGCTGTTCGAAGAACTGACCGGGGCGCGCTTCACCACGAGCTACACCCGCATCGGGGGCGTGGCGCGCGATGTGCCGGAGGGCTGGCTCGGTCGCGTGGGCGCGTTCTGCGACCAGTTCCTGCCAGCGCTGGAGGAGATTCTCTCGCTGCTCACTCGCAACAAGATCTTTCTCGACCGCACGGCCGGCGTCGGCGTCATCACGCGGGCCGATGCCATCGCCTATGGTCTCACGGGGCCCAATCTTCGCGGCTCCGGCGTGTCCCTCGACCTCCGCAAGGACCGGCCGTATTCCGGCTATGAGCAGTATGAATTCGACGTGCCGGTCGGCACCAAGGGCGACAGTTACGACCGCTATCTCTGCCGCGGTGAGGAGATGCGCCAGTCCGTGCGCATCGTTCGACAGATCATCGGTAATTTCCCCGGTGGCGACTGGTATGCGAAGGATGCGCGCAAGATTTTCGCCCCGCCGAAGGACAAGATCCTCACGTCCATGGAGGAATTGATCCAGAATTTCATGCTGGTGACCGAAGGGCCGCAACTGCCGGCCGGCGAAGTGTATTTCGAGGCCGAAAACCCGAAGGGCATCCTCGGCTTCTATGTCGTCAGCAAGGGCGGGGGCGTGCCTTGGCGCCTGAAGATCCGCGCCCCCTCGTTCTGCAATCTGTCCATTCTCCCGAAACTCTGTGTCGGCTGCATGATCTCCGACGTAGTGGCCATCCTCGGCTCGCTCGACTTCGTCATGGGCGAATGCGACCGCTGAGCATTCCGCGAAACCAGCCCGATGAATCTCAAGCCCGAAACCCTGATCAAGATCGACGAGGTAATCACGCATTACCCGGAGAAGCGCAGCGCCATGATGCCGCTGCTGCACCTCATTCAGGAGGAGGTGGGTTACATCCCGGAGGAGGCCATCACCTGGGTCGCGGAAAAACTCGGGCTCCAGCCGATCAACGTCTACGAGGTCGTGACCTTCTACCCGATGTTCCGGCGCCAGCCCATCGGCCGCCGGCACATCAAGGTCTGCCGCACGCTCTCCTGCGCGCTCAGAGGTGGCTACCAGATCTGCGAGAAGTTCGAGCAGGAATTCAACACGCACCGCGGCGCCGTCTCGCCCGACGGCGAAGTGACGGTTGAGTTCGTCGAATGCCTGGCCAGCTGTGGCACCGCCCCCGTCGTCATGGTCGATGACGACCTTCACGAGCAGGTGGACGGCGCCAAGGCGCAACAGATCGCCGACCGGATCAAGGCCGAAGCCCGGCAACGCTGATTATTTTACGACATGCCCGCGCCCGAACAACGCCGCATCATTTTCAAGCACATCGACGAGTCCGGCTACTCGAACGATCTCGCCTGCTACCTCAAGCACGGCGGCTATGAGGTGCTGAAGCAGGCGGTCACCCGCCCGCCGCAGGCCCTCATCGACGAGGTCAAAAGATCCGGCCTGCGCGGCCGCGGCGGCGCGGGTTTCCCCTGCGGGGTGAAATGGGGCCTCGTGGACCGCAGGAGCGGCAAGCCCATTTATCTCATCGTCAACGCCGATGAGTCCGAGCCCGGCACCTTCAAGGACCGCTACCTCATCCATCAGGACCCGCACCAGCTCATCGAGGGCACGATGATCTCCTGTTTCGCGAACAACGTGACGCAGGCCTACATCTACATCCGCGGCGAGTTTCCGCACGGGGCACGTATCCTGGGAAAGGCCATCGCCGAGGCCCGGGCGGCGAACTTTGTCGGCCCGAACATCCTTGGCACGGGCTACAGCTGCGAAATCCACATCCACCGGGGCGCTGGCGCCTACATCTGCGGCGAGGAGACCGGTCTCATCGAATCGCTCGAGGGCAAGCGTGCCTACCCGCGCATCAAGCCGCCGTATTTCCCGGCCGTGCTCGGGCTCTACCAGTGCCCGACGATCGTGAACAATGTCGAGACGCTCTGCCATGTGAAGCATATCGCCGAGATCGGCGGCGAGGCGTTTGCCCGGATCGGCACGGCCAACAACACCGGCACGCGCATCTTCTGTGTCTCCGGCCATGTGCAGCGTCCCGGCTGTTACGAGTTTCCCACCGGGACCATCACGATGGGGCAGTTGCTCAACGAGGTCTGCGGCGGCCCGCTGCCCGGCCGCAAGTTCAAGGCGGTCATTCCCGGCGGCTCGTCGGCCAAGGTCCTGCGTTTTGGGGAGCGCTTCAAGGGCCGGCGCAAGGTCGGTGCCGATCTGGTGGACTTCGACTGGGGGGTCGAGGATCTCCCGATGGACTTCGACTCGCTCGCCCTGATCGGCACCATGGGCGGCTCCGGCGGCGTCATCGTGATGGACGACTCGGTCAACATGGTCGAGGCGCTCGCCAACATCAACGCGTTCTACGCCCACGAAAGCTGCGGCCAGTGCACGCCCTGCCGCGAAGGCTCGCTGTGGATGAAGAAGCTCACCACGCGCATGGTGCACGGCCCCGCCCGCGCCGAGGACGCCGCGCTGCTCAAGGACGTGGCCGACCAGATCCCCGGCCGCACGATCTGTGCCTTCGGCGAGGCCTGTGCGTGGCCCACCCAGAGCTTCCTCGCGAAGTTCGGCGACGAGTTCAAAAACCACCATGAGACGAAGCAGGTGCCGAAACCCACCGCCACAGCCGCCCTCGTCTAGCCATTTCTGCTCCGATGATCCCCATGCCCAAACCCGACCTCGTCACCGTCAACATTGACGGCAGGGAGATCGCCGTGCCGAAGGGCACCAATGTCATCGAGGCCGCCCGCCTCGTGAACGTCGATGTGCCGCACTATTGCTACCACCCGAAGCTTTCGGTCTCGGGCAACTGCCGCATGTGCCTCATCGAAATGGGCCTCCCCTCCGTCGATCCGGCCACCAAGGCGCCGATCATCGATCCGGCGTCCGGCCGGCAGAAGATCAACTGGATTCCGCGCCCGCAGATCGGTTGCGGCACCAATGTCTCGCCCGGCCTGCACATCCGCACGACCTCACCGATGGTCAAGGAGGCCCGCGAGGGCGTGATGGAGTTTCTGCTCATCAACCACCCGCTGGACTGCCCGATCTGCGACCAGGCCGGCGAATGCAAGCTGCAGGAACAGGCCACCGCCTATGGCCGCGGCTACTCGCGCTTCGTCGAGCAGAAGAACGTCAAGCCGAAGCGCACCCAACTCGGGCCGCGCGTCATGCTCGACGACGAGCGCTGCATCCTCTGCTCGCGCTGCATCCGCTTCTCCAAGGAAATCGCCAAGGACGACGTCCTCGGCTTCATCGACCGCGGCAGCTACAGCACCCTGACCTGTTATCCCGGCAGGCCGCTGGCGAACAACTACTCGCTCAACACGGTGGACATCTGCCCGGTCGGCGCGCTGACGAGCACGGACTTTCGCTTCAAGATGCGCGTCTGGTTCCTGAAGCAGACGAACAGCATCGACCTGGAATCCTCCGTCGGGGCCAACACTGTCGTCTGGTCCCGCGAGGGCGTGATCTACCGCATCACGCCGCGCCGCAACGACACGGTGAACGACACCTGGATGGCCGACTCCGGCCGCGTGCTTTTCAAGCAGGTGGCCGCCCCCGACCGGCTCACGGCCGTGCAGGTCAACGGCGGCGACAGCGCGCTCGACCACGCCATCAACGCCGCGCATGAGCTGTTCAAAACCTCCGCGGGTGCCATCGCCGTCGTCGGTTCCGGCCGCAGCAGCGTCGAGGAACAGTTCCTGACCAAACAGCTCGCCACCGCGCTCAAGGCTTCCGTGCAACTCGTCAGCCGGGTGGGGGAGGGGGACCAGCTGCTCGTCTCCGCCGACCGGAACCCAAATGTCCGCGGGGCCCTGGTCACCGGCCTCATTTCCACGCTGCCGGCCCGGCAACTTACCGACCTCACCGTTGCGATCGATGCCGGCCAGGTGAAGACCGTCATCTCCGTGGGCGAGGATCTCACCGCTGCCGGTCTCACCGCGGCGCATCTCGCCAAGGTGGCCATTGTTTACCTCGGCACGCATGCCAACGCCACCAGCGCCGCGGCGAAGATCGTGTTCCCTACGCAGACCGTTTTTGAGAAGAGCGGCACCTTCGTGAACCAGCAGTTCCGCCTGCAAAAATTTTCGAAGGCCATCCCCGGCGTGGCCGGCGCGACCGACGACCTCTGCCTGCTTGCGAAGCTCGCCACCGTCGCCGGTCGCTCCTTGGTCGCTGGCGACCTGGCAAACGTCTGGCAGGCGCTGGCCGCCGCCGTGCCCGTGTTTGGACAGGTCACTTTCGCAAACATTCCCGAGACCGGCCTGTTGCTCGACTGCACGCCCTTTGCAGTGCTGCCCTTTGTTGAGGGCGAGACATTGCATTACAAACCCGCCGCCGCGACTGCCTGACCCGACGCGCCGCCATGTCCGACTTTTTCTTCAATCTCCCTGTCATCGTCCAGGGCTTCCTCAAAGGCCTCGCGGTGATCTGCGTGATCTTTCCCATCGCAGGTATCTGCTCGATGGCCGAACGCAAGATCGCCGCGTGGATCCAGGACCGCCCCGGTCCCAATCGCGCGATTGTGCCATGGATCGCCTGGATCCCGTTTTTCGGTACGTTTCTCCAGCGCCTCGGCCTGTTCCATGTCATGGCCGATGGCGGCAAGATGCTCTTCAAGGAGGACTCGCTGCCGGGGCACGTGAAGAAGTTCTATTTCGTCCTCGCGCCCATTCTCGCGATGATTCCGGCCCTCACGACGGTCACGGTGGTGCCATTTGGTGCCTACCTCGGTGCAACCGGCCAGATTGTGCCGCTTGGGCTTGCCCCGCTGGACATTGGCATCCTGGCCGTCTTCGCCGTGGCGTCACTGGGCGTCTACTCGCTCATTCTCGCCGGCTGGGCCTCGAATTCGAAATATCCCTTCCTCGGCAGCGTGCGCGCCTCGGCGCAGCTCATCTCGTATGAGCTCGCGATGACGCTTTCGGTCATCCCGGTCTTCCTTTGGATCAACGCCCCCGGACGCGAGGCCACGCTCGGCTTTGCGCGGGTGGTCGAGTTCCAGAGCCAGGCCGGTTTTTGGGGCGGGACTTGGTTCGGCTTCCTCATGCCTGTCTCGGCTTTCATCTTCCTCGTTGCGCTCTTTGCGGAGACGAACCGCACGCCGTTCGACACCATCGAGTCCGAGGCCGATCTGGTGGGCAGCTTTCACACCGAATACGGCGCCTTCAAATGGGGCCTCTTCTTCGTCGCGGAGTATTCGCACATGATCGTGGGGTCGGCCGTGTTCATCCTGCTGTTCTTCGGCGGCTGGAATCCGCTGCCGTGGGTCCCGCTGGCCACGGCCGTGGGCTGGTTGCACCATCTCACCGGCTGGGCGTTCACGGTGCACCCGCTCTTTGTCGGCGTGTGCTCCATCGCCATCCTGCTCGTGAAGGTGCTTGGCATGCTCTTCCTCTTCATGTGGGTGCGCTGGACGGTGCCGCGTTTCCGCTACGATCAGGTGATGAAGCTCGGCTGGCAGCGCCTGTTGCCCCTCGCGATTGCCAATCTCATTTTCTACGCACTCGCCATCGCGTTCCTCCAGAAATAACCCTCTATCGCCCGCGCCATGGCCGTCATCCCCGTCGCCCGCCAACCGCTCACCTTCGCCGAGCGCACCTACGTCCCCCAGATTCTGGGCGGACTGCGGACGACGTTCCGGCACTTGGTGCGCAAAAAGACGACGCTCGAATATCCCGAGCAGCGTCCCGCGATTCCGCCCGGCTACCGCGGCGTGCCCACCCTGGTGAAGGATCCCAACGGCCGCGAGAAATGCGTTTCCTGCCAGCTCTGTGAATTTGTCTGCCCGCCCAAGGCCATCCGCATCACGCCGGGCGGGATTCCCGCCGAAGCCCCCACGGCGCACGTCGAGAAGGCTCCGCTGGCTTTCGAGATCAACATGCTGCGCTGCATTTACTGCGGCCTCTGCCAGGAGGTCTGCCCGGAGGAGGCGATCTTCCTGCAAAACCAATACTCGCTGTCTGGTTACACCCGCGCCGAGCTGGTCCACGACAAGCAAAAGCTTTACGAACTCGGCGGCACTTTGCCCGACCAGCACTTCAAATGGGACCGCAAAAAGGCCGCCGCCGGGCGCGGCAACGCGCACTGAACCATGACCGCCAACCTCATGTTTTACGTTTTCACCGCGCTCACCGCGCTGGGTGCGCTCGGCGTCGTGTTCAACCGCAACACCGTCAACGCGGCCATGTGCTTCCTCCTGAGCCTCGTCGGTCTGGCCGGTCTCTTCGTGCTGCTTGAGGCCTACCTGCTCGCGGTGCTGCTGGTGTTTGTCTACGCCGGGGCGGTCGTCACGCTGTTCCTCTTCATCGTCATGCTGCTCGACGTGAAAGGCGGCCGACGCTCGCCCTTCACCAAGGGCACCGGCCTCGCCGCGACCGTGGCCGCGGCCCTCATCGCCCTCGGTCTGCTCTCGCTTTACAACCACGGCCGTATCGCGGCTGCACTGCCGGCCGGGCCCGGCAGCGGCTCCTCGCTCAAGGGCTACGCCTACCAGCTCTTCACCACCTATCTCCTGCCGGTGCAGATCGTCGGCTTCCTGCTGTTGATGGCGATGCTCGGCGTCATCGTGATCAGCAAGCGCCAGGCGGGCACGGAGGACGGCAAATGAACATCAGCCTCAATCACTACCTCCTCCTGAGCGCACTGCTTTTCGCCATCGGCTTCTTCGGCGTGCTCCTGCGCAAAAACACCCTCGTGATCTACATGTGCCTCGAACTCATGCTCACGGCCTCGACCCTCGCGCTGGTCGCCTTCTCCCGCTACAACGGCACCATGGACGGCAACGTCTTCGTGTTCTTCATCCTGACGGTCGCCGCGGCTGAGGTTGCGGTCGGCCTCGCCATCATCGTCGCCCTCTTCCGTCTCCGCCAGACGGCGCAGGTGGACGAACTCAACGCCCTGAAGCACTGACGCCATGACGCCAGTCACCCAAGCCCTCCTCGTCCTCCTGTTGCCCCTGGTTTCTGCCGCGGTCATCGCCCTCTTCCTGCGCCGACAGGGTGGAATCGCGACGCTGGTCTCCGTGAGCGTCGCCGCCGCGCTCGCCGCCGTATCGCTCAACCTCATCCTCGGCGGTGAACGTTTCACTGCCTCGATGGAATGGCTGCGCTTCGGCAACTTTGCCGTTTCGCTGGGCTTCAAGTTCGACGACCTCGCGGCGGTTATGCTCTTCGTCGTCAGCTTCGTCGGCTTCTTCATCCATCTCTTCAGCACCGGCTACATGCGGGAGGATGCTGCCCGCGGGCGCTACTTCGGGGGACTGTCCATCTTCATGTTCGCGATGCTTGGCATCGTGTTTGCGGACAATCTTTTCATGATGTTCATTTTCTGGGAGCTGGTCGGTTTCAGCTCCTACCTGCTGATCGGCCACTGGCACGAGCGGCAGTCCGCCAGCGACGCCGCCAAGAAGGCTTTTATCGTCAACCGCGTGGGCGACTTCGGTTTCCTGCTCGGCATCCTCATGTGCTACTGGGTGCACGGCACGGTCAACCTGACCGAACTCGGGGCGACGCATGACGGCGGCGGTATTATTTACAGCCGCCTGATCCCGCTTTTGCTGTTCTGCGGTGCGATCGGCAAGTCCGCCATGATGCCACTGCAGGTGTGGCTGCCGGACGCGATGGAGGGCCCGACCCCCGTCTCCGCCCTCATCCATGCCGCGACGATGGTCGCCGCCGGTATCTACATGCTCTGCCGCATCGAGGTGCTCATGGTGCCGGATGCGCTGCAGGTCATCATGTGGGTCGGCACCACCACCGCGCTTTACGCCGCCCTCTGCGCCATCGTGCAGCGCGACATCAAGAAGGTCCTGGCCTACTCCACGCTCTCCCAGCTCGGTTACATGGTTGCGGCCTTCGGTCTGGGTAGCAGCAGTTTCGAACTGAATGGAGTTGCAATAGCCGCCGGCGTCGGCGCCGCGATGTTCCACCTCACGACCCATGCCTTCTTCAAGGCGCTGCTCTTCCTCGGCTCCGGCTCCGTCATCCACGGCTGCCAGCACGAGCAGGACATCTTCAAGATGGGCGGTCTGAAATCGAAGATGCCGCTCACGTTCTGGACCTTCACCATCGGCGTCGCCGCCATCATCGGCATGCCCGGCTTTGCCGGTTTCTTCTCCAAGGATGCCATCCTGCTGCTGGCGCTGCAGAAGAATCCCGCGGTCTTTGCCATACTCGCGCTCACCGCCGTGCTCACCGCCTTCTATATGGTCCGCATGTGGAAGCTCGTCTTCTTTGGCGCCACCCGCTCTGAGCACGCCGCCCATGCGCACGAGAGCGGCTTCTCGATGACCCTTCCGCTCATCGTGCTCGCCGTGCTGTCCGCCGTCGGCGGCTACAGCGGCATCTTTGGCCGGATCGCCGGTTCGGTGGCCTACCTCGTCCCTCATGCGGAGGGGGCCGACCACACGACCATCCTAATCGTCAGCCTTGCCGTCATGATCGTCGGCGCCGGCTCCGCGTGGTGGTTCTATAAGTCCGATGCAACCGACACCCTTGAGGCCAAGTCGCGCGGCCTCTTCCGCGGGCTTACGGTCCTCAAGGAGTCGTTCGACGTGCTTTACGACTACTACGTCGCCAAGGTGCAGCAGCGCTTCGCCATGCTGCTCAACTTCCTTGAACAGATCTTTCTCGCCGGCCTCATCATCCGCGGTTGCGCGGGCCTCGTCGGCCTCATGGGCCTCGGGGGGCGCGCGCTGCACGTCGGCAGCCTGCACGCCTATGTCTACTGGTTCCTCTTCGGATTGGTCCTGCTCTGGGCCTATGCCGCGGGGGTCTTTTAATTTGCAATGAGCCAACTGCCCTTCGATCCCCTGTTCGTCTCGATTGCAACACCGCTGGCGGTGGCGCTCGCCATCGCTTTTGGGCTGCCCAAGCGCTACTCGGTCAAGCTGGCCTACGTCGGCTTTGCGGTTCCGGCGCTGCTGGCGCTGCATTGCTGGTATCATTTCCCGGCCGGTGCCGGGGCGGATTACGTCTTTGCCACGCAATATTCCACCGGCCTGGCATCGCTCGGCATCAGCCTGAAGCTCGGGCTCAACGGCATCGCCCTGCCGCTCTTCGTGCTGGCCGGCCTCGTCGGTCTCGCCGCGGGGCTCTACGCCATCCAGTCGCAGGCGGAGCGGCTCAAGCACTACCTTATGCTGCTGCTCATCATGCAGGGCGGATTGATGGGCGTCTTCGCTTCGGTGGACATCTTCTTCTTCTACTTCTTCCACGAACTCGCGCTCATCCCGACCTTTATCATGGTCGGCGTCTGGGGCGGGAGGGACCGCAACTATGCAGCGATGAAGCTGACCATCTACCTCACCTTGGGGGCGATGCTCTCGCTCATCGGCCTCATTGCGATCTATGTGAAGAGCGGGGCCAACAGCTTCGACCTCGTCACCCTCCGACACACCCTGGTCGCGACACCACTCGCGGGCGGCCTGCAGAAACACCTGTTCGGCCTGCTGATGTTCGGCTTCGGCATCCTCGTCTCCCTGTGGCCGTTCCACACCTGGGCCCCCCTCGGTTACGGCGCCGCGCCGAGCTCAGCCGCCATGCTGCATGCCGGGGTGCTCAAGAAATTCGGCCTCTACGGCCTCATCCAGATCGCCCTGCCACTGCTGCCGTTGGGGGCCAGCCAGTGGACCACGGTGCTCGCGGGCCTCGCGGTGTTCGGCAACATCCTCGTCGTGGGCTTCATCACCATGGCGCAGCGCGATCTCAAGCAGATGGTCGGTTACAGTTCCGTGATGCACATGGGCTACGCTTTCCTCGGCATCGCCTGCCTCTCGAGTCTGGGTGCCGGCGGTGTGGTCCTGTTGATGGTGGCGCACGGCCTTTCCGTCGCGCTGCTGTTCCTGCTCACAACCAGCATCCACCATCGCACGCATACCTTTGATCTGAACGAGATGGGCGGCCTCGCACAGAAGACGCCGGTGCTCGCGGCCTTCTTTGTCGCCGCCACGCTGGCGAGCATCGGCCTGCCGGGCTTCGCCAATTTCTGGGGCGAGCTTACTATCTTCGTCGCTGCTTGGACCTACTCGAAGGTTCTCACCGCCTGCGCTGTCGGCGGCATCATCATCTCGGCGGTCTACGGACTGCGCACCGCCGCCCGCGTTTTCTTCGGCACCCCGACCGAGGAACTGGCCCGCGTGACTGCTGCGCACCCGCCGGCTGACCTGCGCTGGAGCGAAAAGCTCCCCGCCATCATTCTGCTTGCCGCGCTGCTCTTCATCGGCTTCTGGCCGAAATCCCTCTCCACGCCGCTCAATGCCGCGTTGCATCCCGCCTGGCCCGCGCCCGGCGCCCTGCCGCTGCAGACGACCTCCGGCAAGTAAGCCATGTTTGCCGCCATGACACCCGAACTTCTCCAGGCCGCCGCCGCTTCCAACCAGTGGGGGGCGATCTTCCCCGAGCTGGCGCTCGGCTGCCTCGCCCTGCTGCTCCTCGTGCTCGAGATTTTACTGCCGAAATCAGCGCATGCGCGCATCCCGGTTGTCGCCATCCTCGGTCAGCTTGTGCTGCTGGCGGTCCTGCTCTGGAACTTCGCCCCCACCGGGCTGGAACGCGACACTTTCAACGGCCTGCTGCACCATTCGCGCGACGGGCAGTTCATGCGCGCCTTCTTCCTCGTCAGCTCGATCTTGGTCTGCCTGCTCGGCACCGTGGCCCTTGCCAAACAGAAGCTGCCGCGCGTCGAGTTCTACCACCTCGTGCTCGTCGTCACCGCGGCGATGATGCTGCTCGCGCAGAGCAACCACTTCGTCCTGCTCTTCGTCGCGCTTGAGACTGTCACGGTCGGGTTTTATATTCTCGTGAGCTATTTCCGCGCCAGCCCGCTTTCGCTGGAGGCCGGCCTGAAATACCTCATCATGGGCGCCCTGAGCTCGGCGCTATTGCTTTTCGGCATCGTGCTGCTCTACGGCGTGGCGGGCAATCCGGCGCTGCCCGGCCACACGGCCGAGGCGATGAATTTCAACGCGCTCAACGCCTTTCTTGCGGCCAATCCCGACAACTTCCTCGCCAAGGCCGGCATCGTCCTCGTTTTGGCCGGCGTGGCCTTCAAGATCGGCGCCTTCCCCTTCCAGATCTGGATTCCCGATGTTTACCAAGGCGCGCCGACGCCGGTGACCGCCTTCCTCGCGGTCGCCTCCAAGGCCGCCGGTTTCGCCGTCCTGCTGGTGCTCACCCTCCGGGCCTTTGCCCCTTATGCCACCCTCACGGTTCCGATCCTCAGCGTGCTGGCCGCTGCAACCATCCTCTTTGGCAACATCGCCGCACTGACTCAGCACAATGTGAAGCGCCTCATCGGGCTCTCGGGCGTGTCGCATGCCGGCTTCCTACTCATCGGCGTGGTGGCCGCCGTCTCGACGCCTCTGGCCCTCGGCGCCGTTTATTTCTATCTCGCCGCCTACCTGCTCGCCACCTTCGCGGTCTTCGGCGTGATGACGCATGTGGCCGGAGCCAACGACGCCGAACAAGAACTCGACCATTATGCGGGTCTGGCGCGGGACAACCCCTTCCTTGCTGCCGTGCTGGCCGTCGGCCTTGGCTCGCTCGCGGGCATCCCGCCGCTGGCGGGTTTTATGGGCAAGCTCTTTGTCTTCATTGCAGCCTTCAAGGCCGGGCTCTACCCGCTCCTGACTGTCGCCATCGTCGGCGTGGTCATCTCGATTTATTATTATTTCGGCTGGATCAAGGCCGCGTTCTTCGAAGCCTGGCGCGCGCCGCTTCAGGAGGGCGAGATCGACGATCGTCCCGCCCGCACCCCGGTGGCTTGGCCCGCCGGCGTGACCCTCGGCCTGCTGGCCCTGTGCACCGTGCTGCTCGGTTTCTACCAGGGCAGCTTCGGCGAGTGGTTGCTCACACGGTGAGGTGAAACCTGCCGGGCAGGCATTGGATCTGCCCAAGGGCAGGCTTGCAGGCCGAAGGCGGGGCACTGACCCGCTTAACTCGTTCGCCACGTGCATTTGCAAAATTTCCCGCGTTCGTGCTTGGCGGCTGGGCGGCTTTGCGTGAAATCTTTTACGCCCACCGCATGAAAGTCGCTGGCCCGCCCCCGTGCCGCCGGCGCTCGATCCTTGGTCACCTGCCCGATGAATCTTGTCCTTGTCTGTGCTGCCACTAACGACCTTTGCGGCGTCCTGCAAAACCGGATCCCGTTCCAACGGGCGTCTTCATTAGAAGCGGCCGTCGAGGCTGCGCCGGCCGGAGCGGGGATTCTCCTGCTTGCCGATACCTATCCGGCCTCCCCAACGGCCGTCGATCCCGCCATCTTGGCGCGGGCGCGTTTGAAGGCGCAGCGCGTTTACGTCGAATTTCCCTCCGCCCTGCCGGGCATGACGGTCGGGGGCCTCCACCGGGCGACCTGGGAACGCACCGTGGTGACTTCCGGCGTATTCCCCGGATTGGAGAAACTGAGCATCCTGATGATCCATGGCTGTCACGTCGTGGCGACGGAGTGCGCACACAGCCACCTGGTCCTCGGACGGGTGGCGGGATTTGGCCGGGCGCTTTACGGTCTGCCGGCAAAAACCTGGCCGCTTCTCTTCGAGCATCCGGAGCGGGAGTTGCTGGTGGCCACCACCAAGCTGAGCCAGTTTCGGACGGCCCGCTACGCCCCCACCGGGGCGTGGCCTGCCATCTGGCGGTGGATCATCGCCTGGGTGACCAGGACCGACCCTGCCAGCCTGGACCTTGCCTGGTCGCCCACGGTCCATCCGTCCTTTGCCCGCAACGACGTGCTGCCACCCGACACGGAAATCCAAGCCGTCAGGCGTGGCATCCAGTGGTTTCGCAACGCCCGGCTCTTCATTCATCCGGCTTGGGAGGCCGAAGCGAATCGCCGGCTGGTCGATTTTCCGGATGGCACGGGCATCGGTCCGGACCCGGCATGGCCCGTGGGCGACGGGAGTTGCGGCATGATCGAAGGGGCCAACTCGAAAATCCACCCTGATGGCACGCAGGACTGGCGCTATTTTTTGCGGAATGATTGCATGGGTGAAGCCGCCATGGCCATGGCCTTTGGCGCGCGCATCCAGGGTGATCAGCCGGGGCTAACCGTCGCCCGAAACCTCAACGACTTCATCCACTTCCGTTCGTCGATTTCCCGGAGCGTCCGGGGTGATCCGGACTATCCCGCCTACGGCTTGGTGACATGGAACAATCTCGACGCTGAAGGCGTTTACTATGGCGACGACAATGCCCGCAGTCTGCTGGGTACAGTGGCGACCGCGGCCCTGCTGAATGAAACCCGCTGGGATGAATCCCTGCTGCGCAGCCTGCTCGCCAACCTGCGCACCACCGGTCCGCAGGGGTTTCGCTCCGACCGTTTGGAAGAGGCGGACCTCCGGGAGAAGGGCTGGCGGCATTATTGGACGACCGCGCGGACAAACTACGCGCCCCATTACGAAGCCTGGCTTTGGGCCTGTTTTCTGTGGGCTTACCGGCACACCGGGTTTGCGCCGTTTCTGGAGCGGGCGCGCCTGGGCATCCGCCTGACAATGGCGGCCTATCCCGGCGAATGGCGCTGGACCAATGGCATGCAGCAGGAGCGGGCGCGCATGCTGCTGCCGCTCGCCTGGCTGGTGCGGGTGGATGACACGCCGTTGCACCGCAGTTGGCTGCGCACCATGGCGGAGGAGCTTTTGCAGTTTCAGGATGCCTCCGGAGCGATCCGCGAGGAATTGGGTCCGCCGGACCGGGGTGCCTTTGGTGCTCCCAAGACCAATGAAGCCTATGGCACGAACGAGGCCCCCCTGATTCAGGAAAACGGAGACCCATTGTGCGATCTGCTCTACACCACAAATTTCGCCTTCGTGGGCTTGCACGAAGCCGCCGCGACCACGGGTGAAAGTCTTTACCAGGCCGCCGAGGACCGGTTGGCCGCCTTCCTCTGCCGTATCCAAGTGACGGCGCCCACGCACCCGGAACTTGCCGGCGCCTGGTTTCGCGCCTTTGACTTTCAGCGCTGGGATTACTGGGCCAGCAACGCCGACGCGGGCTGGGGGGCCTGGTCGATCGAGTCGGGCTGGACGCAAAGCTGGATCACCAGCACGCTGGCTTTGCGCCACCTCAAGACGTCCCTCTGGGAGCTGACCGCACACAGCCGGATCAATCGTCACCGGGACGTCTTGGTGGCCCGGATGTTGCCGGATGCCGGGCCGGGTCCGTCCGGTGCCTGATTGCTGGCACGCCGACCGGGTGGCCGGCCGGCGCGTGCGACGATCAAAGAATAATTGTCTTCAAGCTTGGCGCGTTTGCGTTTTTGCGCGGAATCATAGGGTGCACGCATGAAAGTCACTGGCCTCGCCCTCGTCCCGCCCCCGACCGCCGCTGATCTGCCCAAAGTCACACCCGAACTCCTTGCTTCGGTGCTGGCGCGCTATTCGCGCAGCAACGAGGGTTTGGCGGCCATCCTTGAGAAAGTGGATGTGGCGGATCCCGACGCCTCGATTGATCGCATCCTGAAATTTGTGGATTACGGTCACGCTTCGATTGGTGGTCTCACGGGTGGTCTCGCCATCGCGCTCGACGGGGTCTCCATGTGGCTCGCGTATAAGATTTTTGAGCTCGCCCAGATGGCCGACGGGCAGGAGTCGAGCACCCGCTACATCACGATGGACGCGAGCAACCTGCCGGCCCCCGCCGCAATCGGCATCCCGGACGATCTCGCGCCGCGCTGGACCGCGGTGATGGCGAAGGCGTTCGTCGCTTACCAGCAGGCATACACGCGACTCGATGCGCTGGCTACGGCCAATCCCGCGCTGGTGCGTCTGCCGCCGGACGCCAAGCCCGCTGTGGTCACCCGCCTCCTGAAAAACTACGCGCTTGATCGCGCCCGTTATTTCATCCCGCTGGCGACCCGCACCAACCTCGGGCTCGTGCAGAGCTCGCGCATGTGGGCCGCGACGGTTAAGCACCTCGATTCCCTGCCGCACCCCGAGGCGCGAACCGCGGCGCGGCTCATCCGCGACGAACTCCTCAAGCAGTCGCCGCGGCTCATGCGCCACAGCCACACGGAGCCATCCTTCGAGGCGCAGGCCGCGCAGGAGTTGGCGGCCAGCCTGCAACTCGGCCTCGCGCGGCTCTCCGCCGCTCCGCTGGCCGATGACGTCTGGGTGCAGGTGGACCGCACGGCGCCGTCCTGGCTGCCCATGGACCAACCCGTGTCCGAGGCCCTCCGGCACCGCGCCAACCGCTACGGCTACCAAGGCACCGCGACCCGCCGCATGCGGGTGAGCTTTGCGTGGAACAACATGGCGCTCGCCGAACTGCGCGACCTGAACCGCCACCGCACCGGCCACCGCTATACGCCGTTCATTCAGGCAGGTTTCTACCTGCCTCCTGAGATTACCCATGCCGCCCATCAGTCGATCCTCGACGAGCAGGCGGCCCTGACCCGGGAGCTTATGCAGCGCGGTTCCGCTGCTTACGTTTACTCCCTGTTGCTGGGAGCGCAAACGCCGTTCGAACACAGCACCCACGCGGACAAGTTCATCTATGAAGCGGAGTTGCGCACCGGGATGGGGGCGCATTTTCGCTATGCCGAGCACCTGAGTGCGGCACTCCAGGCCTTCCTACGGCAGGTGCCGGAGGCGCGCGCCTGGGTGATCGAGGGCACGGCCGAACCGGAATAATATATTGCCGCGCCGCAACTGGGTGGCATCATCCCCTGCATCGCATGAACCAACCCCGCGCAGTTTCTCTGGTTGCTTTTGCCATGGCTGCGGGGGCTTGCGCGACAGCCGCTGAAGATCCTCTGCTGGAACAGCCCGCGCAATCGCGACTCCGGCAGCCTGTGCAGGCGCGGGGTTTCACGGAGCGGGTGGTGCGCGTGCCGGTTGCGCCCGCCGCGGCATCAGTCGTGATCCTGCCGCGCAGCACACTCGCTGCCGCTGCGACCCAATCCAACCCGATTTTATCTGTCAAGATGTGCTCCTTGCCCGTGCGCCACGCCCGGGCGGATGCCAGGACCATCGGTATCAAAGTCATGCAGCCCCGCAATAGGGCCGGTCCCGTGTGCATGGCTGTGGGTTACGACACAGTGGTCAGTCCGGCCCGACGGAGCAACCCGGCTGCCAGTATCCTCCGACTGGACGGCCTTCAGACCAAACCACCCCGGGCCCTGCCCGTGACCGAACTGGTGAACAACCGGTAGACCCCCGCTGCCATGAGCCGCTTCCGTGTTCTCCAGTTCAACATGCAGTTTGGGCAGGTCTGGGACGACGTGGATCCGGATCACGCCCCGCTCAATCTCCAGGCCACGATCGCGGAGATAAAATCCCACCAGGCCGATATCATCATGCTGCAGGAAGTGGAGCGGGCACGGTCGGGCGGCTCTCATCCGCCAGTGCCGCCCAACTACACCCGGCTGCAACAGGAGCTGACCGGCTACCACAGCACGTTTTCCTTCCCGCGTCCGGATGCACGTGAACTCCCCTTTGGCATCGGCCTCGCGATTTTTTCCCGCTGGCCCCTGCAACCGACCGTCTGTCTCAACCTGCCGTCACCCCCGGTTGTGTTCGATTTTTTCGGGAAGAAGAAAACCCCGACCGACCGACTTTTGATCAGTGTGGTGACCAATATTGAAGGTCGTGAAATGCGCCTCATGAACACGCACCTGCTGGCCTTCTTCATGCTCAAGGCCAGCAGTGAGGA
>CAJBES010000310.1 GCA_903952145.1 uncultured Opitutaceae bacterium
CCAGTGAGCCTTCAGGGAATGGCTGGCAATCCGGACACTGAATTGCTGGCAGCAGGCATTTGTGAAATAAATTTAGCCGCCGAGTGCAGCGTTTCACCGGCATTCAAGCCAGAATAATCATCGGTCGGGTCTGCCTTGGCCGGCTTGTGCCCAACCCCATTGCGAGGCGGCAGCTGCCTTGGCAAATGCCCGGGCAAAAAAAAGCCAGCGAGCGTGAACTCGCTGGCCGGAGAATGGAGTCGGAAGCCGTTACTTGCCGAGGCTCTTGCGCAGGCCGTCGAGCTGGTTGGCGCTGCCGAGGAGGACGTTGCGGCTCGCGATGAACTTGGCGTATTCCTCGATGAAGATCTTGCCCGGCGGGCGGAAGTCGAACTCCTTGGGCTTGTCGCGGAAGAACTCGCGGTGCACACGGGTCCAGACGAGGCGACCGTCGGTGTCGATGTTGATCTTGGTGACGCCGAGCTTGGCGGCAGGGAGATACTCATTCACGTCGACGCCCATCGAGCCGGCGATCTGGCCGCCGGCGGCATTGATCCGGTCAACTTCCTCCTTCGGCACGGAGGAAGAACCGTGCATGACCAGTGGATAGTTGGGCAGGCGAGCCTTGATCTTCTCGAGCACTTCAAAGTGCAGGGACTGCCGGCCTTTGAACTTGAAGGCGCCATGGGAGGTGCCGATGGCGCAGGCGAGCGAGTCGCAGCCGGTCTTGGTCACAAAATCCTTCGCCTGGTCGGGGTCGGTTAGGCAGGCATTGCCCTCCTCGACCTTGATGTCTTCCTCGACGCCGCCGAGCATGCCGAGTTCGGCCTCCACGGAGATGCCCTTGGCGTGGGCGCGGTCGGTCACCCGCTTGGAGATGGCGACGTTCTCTTCGTAAGACTCGTGCGAGGCGTCAATCATGACCGAGCTGTAAAAACCGGAGTCGATGCAGTCGTAACAAGCCTCCTCGTCGCCGTGGTCGAGATGGACGGCGAAGATGGCCTCCGGGAAGATGTCGGCGGCCGCGCGGATGATGGCCTCGAGCATCTTCTTGTCCGTGTATTTGCGCGCGCCCTTGGAAATCTGGATGATGAAGGGCGCCTTGGAGGAGATGGCTCCCTTGAAGAGCCCCATCGCCTGTTCGGCATTATTGATGTTGTAGGCGCCGACGGCATATTTGCCGTAAGCGTGGGTGAAAAGCTGTGCGGTGGTTACGATCATGGCACGCGAATGCTACTGATGACCGCCGAGCGGCAACAAGGCATTTTTTTCTCTATGACGGGAACTTCACTGGCCGATTAGCGCACAGGCGGAGGCGGCAGGGTGGTGCCTGTGGGAGCTGCCGGCCCCGGTTGGTTGCGCTGTCCCAACTCTGAGCGCATCGTCCGGCCCAATTGCAGGCCCGCCTGCTGTTCCTGCTGGATTTCCTGCAATGCGGCCAGCTGGTTGGGCGCAAGGACGGTTTGGGCGCGCGTCACGGTTTCCGGTGTGATCATCGCGCCGCCGCCGGTCAGTAGGCTGACCGTGCTGTTCAACTGGGAGTTGCCGCCGCTCAATGGCATCGCCAGGCGGATGGCCATGCCGCCGCCGGCTGCGGCATTGTCGTTACGCCCGGTCCGGCCGGTCGCGGCCAGAATCTGCACCATCTGCTGGCTTTGGATGTCAGTCAGGGGCGAGGTGCTGTAGCTGAGGCGCTGTTCGAGCTGGTTCACGACATTACGGTAGGGCAGCGTCCGCTCATATTCCTTGTATTCCGCATAGGCGGTGTCACCCAGCGTGGCCTTGATGCCCTCATCCAGTTCGGCCTGCGTGCCGGCCATAAGCTGGCGGACGGCGTCGCGATCGGTGCGGGGATTGAGCCCCTGGGACTGTGCTGCGGCGAGCACATCCATCAGGGAGGTCTGCTTCTCAACCAGGAGCTCCTTGAACTGCTCAAGCTGTTGGGGCGTGAGGTTGAGCTGCTTGAAGAGGCCGGCATAACGGCCGTCGAGCATGCCTTTTTGCGTGAGGTTAACGAGGGTCTGGTAATCCGGATCCTGGAGCATACGCATAAAGGCGCCTTGGCCTCCTCGACGCATGGGTTCGGGGTTGGTGGTTTCAACCACACCCGCTTGCTCGCCGGCAGTGATGGCTTTCTCCGACTCAGCCTGGCCGGTGAGTTTTCGCTGCTCCCAGATTTTCTGCCGCAGTTCGGTGCGGGTGGAATCAGCCGGAGCTATGTCGCGCAGCGCGGCCAACTCACGCGCCTGTTGCCAGGCCAAATACCCGGCGCCCAGCGTGGTGCACGCAAGGATGAAGATGACGTAGTTCTTGACCGAGCGCATATGAGGGAGACGTTGCCCAACCGGTTGCTGTTGCGCAAGAATTGGCGGGTGCCGGCGTGGTCTGCGTCCCTCCCTACCGGGGCGGAAACTCAAAATCGGCCTTGTCCTTCTTGGGCGACAGCACGAGGTAGGCGCTGAAGTGCGAGCCGCGCTTGGACACGAAATCCTCGATGAGGCCGGTCTTGCCATCTTCCAGGAGCCGGAGGACTTCGTCCGTGCCGATGTCCTTCTGACAAAGATTGCGCGTGAGCTTGAAGACGATGCGGTTGTCCTGGTCCGGCTTGCGCACGTAGTAGGCGTCGGCGGCCTGGAGGAGTTCGCCGCCGTGGAGCTTGCTCTCGCCGATCACCACGGCCTGTGAGAGATCGGGCGGCGCCTTGGCCCTGCTCTTGGTGGGCTTGCCATCCTTGCCGATTTTGGGGACGCGGGGCGGAAATTCCCAGGTGATGCGGGCGTCGTCGCGTTTCAGGAACGCATCAAAGGGCCGGCCTTTCTTGGAGATGAAGCCCTTGATCAACTCGGTCTTGCCGTCACTGATGAGCTGGATGGCGTGCTCACGGGTGATGGCCTTCTGGCACATCATGCGGCCGACGCGAAAGGCCTGTTTCCACGCGGCTCCCTCGCGTTCGCGCAACACATAGCTGGAGCCGACTTCGCAGAGCTGGGCATCGGCCTTCGGGTCGCTCCAGAAGGGCTCGACGGTGCCCAGATCCACCTTGTCACCGAAATCAAACTCCGCCTTCCACTGCTCCTTCTCCACGTCCTTCACGAGCCGGAGCGCGGCGGCGAACCGGCTGCGGGTCTTGGCGGAAATGAAACCGTCGAGCGGGCCGATGGTGCGCCGGGCCACGAGTTCACGCACCTCATGCTCCTCCATTCTGCGGCCGCCAATCACCTTGTAGAGCATGCAGGCGCCGTCCTGCGACTTGTAGCCGCGCAGCGTCTCGCGGAGCGGTTTGCCGTCGGAGGGCGAAATGATGTCGGTCACGCGCGCGGTGGAATCGTCCTCCTCAAAGCCCTTCACCCGCTCGACAATGCCCTGGGTCTGCAGGGTGACCTCTTCCATGAACTTCTTGCGCGAGAATTTATTGTGCTCCATCTGCCGGAGTTTGAACTCCCACTCGCCGGTCATGGCGGGACTGGTGAGCGCCTCCGCCTTCACGGCCGTCAGAAATTGGACCAACTGCTCCGCCTTGGCGGTGGGCACCAATTCGCGCTGGTTGCGATCCATGTATTTCTGATTGATGAGGCCGTCGATGGTATCGGCACGGGTGGCGGGCGTGCCGAGGCCGCGCTCCTTCATGGCTTCAGCGAGTTCCTCGTCATCCAGGAGTTTGCCGGCGCCTTCCATGGCGGAAAGCAGCGTCGCCTCGGTGTAGCGGGGTGGCGGTTTGGTGCTTTCGCTGTGCAGGACGGTCTCGAGGGTCCGGGCGCGGCCGCCGTCCACGGCGGAGAGCGCCGGCAGCGCCTTGGAGTCGGGTGAATCGTCGTCGACCGTGGACTTGCCGTAAACCGCCAGCCAACCGGGGGCGGTCAGCACCTTGCCCTCGGTCCTGAAGCCGTGGCCGGACACGGTGCTGATGCGGGTCGTGACATCAAACTCCGCGGCCGGGTAAAAGGCGGCGACAAAACGGCGGGCGATCATGTCGAAGATCTTGGCCTCCATCTCATCGAGATGCTTGGCTTCGTGTGTGGTGGGAATGATGGCAAAGTGGTCGGAGATCTGCGCATTGTTGAAGATGCGCTTGTTCGGCCGCAGCCAGCCTTCCGCAAGTACCTTGCCGGCATGGCCGGCGAGGTCGCCGTGCAGGTTCTTGAGCGTCTCGCGGCAGGTGGGGATGTAGTCCTCCGGCAGTGCCCGCGCGTCGGTGCGCGGATAGGTGATCATCTTGTGGCGCTCGTAGAGGGCCTGCGCGATCTGCAGGGTGCGGCGGGCGGGGAGACCGTAGCGGTTGTTCGCCTCCCGCTGCAGCGTGGTCAGGTCGTAAAGGCGCGGGGCGGCCTGGGTGTTGCCCTTTTTCTCCTCGGTGACCGTCGCCGGCGGGTGCCCCTGGCACGCGGCGGCGACGGCCTCGGCCAGGGCGCGCTGCCAGATCCGGTCGCTGCGATCATGTTCGTCGCCCGCGGCTTTTTTGAATTCAGGCCGCTGGTAGACGCCCTCATAGCTGCCCTTGGTGACCTCAAACTTGGCGGTGATGCGCCAGTAGTCGCGGGGCTTGAAGTTGCGGATCTCCAGTTCGCGGGTGTAGACGATGGCGAGGGTGGGGGTCTGCACACGGCCGACAGAGGCGACGTTGCCGGCCCGGGAACCGAACATGCGCTTGGTGAGCGCGCGCGTGCCGTTGATGCCGATGAGCCAGTCGCTCTCGCTGCGGCAGCGGGCGGCGTCGGCGAGGCCGGCCATCTGATCGCCGTCGCGCAGGTGGGCAAAGGCCTCGCGGATGCCCTCGTTGGTCATGGTCTGCATCCACGCCCGCTTCACCGGTAGTTTACATTTGGTCAGCTGGTAGAGGTAGGCGAAAATCAGCTCGCCTTCCCGGCCGGCATCGCAGGCGTTGATGACGAGGCCGATGTCCTTCCGCGCGAGGAGCTTTTTCAGCTGATTGTAGCGTTCCTTGGAATCAGCGATGGGTTTGAGGCCGAATTTGGCCGGAATGATGGGCAGGGTCTCCAGGCGCCAGAAGCCATATTTCTTCTTGTCGATGTCCTCCGGCATCTCGAGTTCCACCAGGTGGCCGACCGCCGATGAGATCACATATTCATCGCTTTCGAAGTGGTCGCCTTGTTTGTGGATTTTGCCGAGGGCACGCGCGAGATCCGCCGCCACGGACGGTTTCTCGGCGATGATAAGTGACTTCATGAGCCGCGAGGCGTTAGGCGGCACCCCGGCCGATTTCAAGGTTTAGTTTTTTGCCGGTCTGCCGGGCGGCGGGTGAGTCGGAATGGAAAATGCCTTGGAACGACCCTGTAATTCACTGCGCAACCCGACATCGGTCGGCGGCCCGGAGCCCGGAGGCCCGTCCGGCCGCCAATCACTTATTGATAGGGTGCAGATCCTCAGAAAGAGCCGGGCATGGCCGTCGGGTCAGGTGGCCCGTTTCGGTGTCTCGGCCAGGGCGCTGTCGAGGGCGGTGATGAGTGCGGCGATGGTCGCGTCGGTTTCGTCGCCCATGTTGGAGATGCGGAAGGTCAGGCCCTTCAGTTTGCCGTAACCACCGTCGATCACGAGGTGGTGCTTGGCTTTCAGGACCTTGTTCAGCGCGGGGAGGTCCACGCTGAGCGTGTTGGCAAAGCAGTTGAGGGAGCGCGAACCGTAGGGCTCGGCCGGGAAAAGTTTGAAGCCCTTCGCCCGGCCCCAGGCGCGGAGGGTTTCATTGAGGCGCAGGTGCCGGGCATAGCGGGCCTCGAGACCCTCGGCCCTGATGTCCTCAAGCTTGGACTGGAGCGCGTAGATGAGCGGAATGACCGGCGTGCTCGGGGTCATGCCGTTCTCGTGGTTCTTCTGGAACTCAACCAGGTCAAAATAATAGCCGCGATCCCTGGCCTGGGCCGCACGGGCGAGGGCGCGTTTGGACACGGAAAAAATCGACAGGCCGGGGGGCAGGGCGAGGGCCTTCTGCGAGCCGGTGAGCAGGATGTCGATGCCGAGCTTGTCCTTCTCGATCGGCAACACGCTGAAGGAGCTGACGGTATCAATGATGGAAAAGACCTCGGGAAACTCGCGCAGCACGGCCATGATGGCGGGGAGGTCGCTCATCGTGCCGGTGGAGGTCTCGTTGTGGATGAGGGTGACGGCATCGTAGCCGCCGGTGGCCAGTTCGCGGCGGAGGGCGGCGGGGTCGACGGGCTGACCCCACTCGAATCTGAGCGCGCCGGCCGCTTTGCCGCAGCGGAGCGCGACATCATTCCACTTGTCGGAGAATGCGCCATTCATGCAGTTGAGGACCTTTTTCTGCACGACATTGCGGAGGGCCCCCTCCATCACGCCCCAGGCGCTGCTGGTCGAGAGATAGACCGGATCGGAAGTGTAAAAAAGGGCCTGCAAGTCGGGTTGCAGAGATTGGTAGAGACTGACGAAATCAGGGCTGCGGTGGCCGATCATCGGTTGCGCCATGGCGCGCAGGGTTTTGTCGGAAACGGCGATCGGTCCGGGAATAAAGAGCTTGTAGGGCATGGTGTTGAGCTTGGCAGTTGGGTGGAAAGTAATTACGAAAGCGCCTTCCCAAAAGGCGCGTCAATCCTCATTCCTGTAACCACCGCATGTTGCAATCCTGGCTGAAGAAAAAATTCAACGCGCTGGAGCTCTACACAATCGACGTGATCCTGGGGCGGCGCGCGGGCACGGGCGCGACGGTCTACGGGGCATTCCTGCATATCCTTTCGTTCCTCTTCAGCGCCGGCGCCCAGCTGCGTTTCTGGCTCTACCGGCACCGCATCCTGCACGACCAGCCGCTGGGCTGCCTTGTAGTGGTGGTGGGCAACCTTACGGTCGGCGGGACGGGGAAGACGCCGGTGGTGGAGAAATTCGCCCGCGCCCTGCGCGACCGCGGGCGGAAGGTCGCCATCCTGAGCCGTGGCTACAAAAGCAAATCCACGCCGGTCTGGAAAAAATGGTGGTGGGCGCTTACGCATGCCGAGGAGCCGCCGCCGCGGGTGGTAAGCGACGGCCAGCGGGTGTTGCTGGACAGCGAACTGGCGGGTGACGAGCCCTTCATGCTCGCACGCAATCTGCCGGGAGTAATCGTGCTGGTGGACAAGAACCGCGTCAAAGCCGGGGCCTATGCGATCAAACGTTTTGGTTGTGACACGCTCGTGCTCGACGACGGTTTCCAATATCTGCCGCTCAAGGGGCGGCTGAACCTGCTGTTGGTGGACAAGACCAACCCGTTCGGAAACGGCTACCTGCTACCGCGCGGCATCCTGCGCGAGCCGGTGAAGCACCTGCGACGGGCCTCGTATGTCTTCCTCACCAAGTCGAACGGCGAGCGGGACCCTGAACTCGAGGCGACGATCCAAAGGCACAACCCCGGCGTGGATGTGATTGAATGCGCGCACCGACCCCAGCACCTGCAGCGCCTGGGCGCGGACGAGCGCCAGCCACTTTCTTGGCTCAAGGGCCGGCGGGTGCTGGCTTTCAGCGGCATCGCTACGCCCGAGAGTTTTGAGAAATTCCTCCGCGACCTCGGGGCCAAGCTGGTGGCGCGCGAGCGGTTTCTCGACCATTATCGTTACGCGGCTGAGGATTTCGACGCCCTGTTTGCCCTGGCCCGGCGCGAGGGCGCGGAGTGTCTGATCACAACCGAGAAGGACGCGGTGCGCCTGCCCGAGAACCGCGCCTACGCCCTGCCGCTCTATTATCTGCGGCTGGAGATTGAAATCCTGCGCGGGGCGACGGACTTCGACGAGGCGGTGGGCCGGATCTGCTTTCCACGGAGCGAACCGCCACCACGGCAGAACGGGGGCTGAGCCCGGCATATTGCCTTGCCCGCAGCCGGATGGCGGGCGTTAGTTCCTGCCATGATCATCGACCCGCGTTTCCATCAACTGGCCGAAGGCCTTGCTGGATTTTCCACTACGTTGAAAAAAGGCGAACGGGTGCTTATCGATGCGTTTGATGTCCCCGAAGCGATGGTGATCGCCCTCATCCGGGCCGCCCGGGCCCGGGGCGCGCACCCCTATGTGCAACTGCACCGGGCGCGCGTGACCCGCGAGCTGACCCTTGGGGCGGAGGAGGCACAGTATGCGCCGCTGGCCGCGATCGAGCTGGCGCGCATGCAGAAGATGGATGCCTACATCGCACTGCGCGGCTCCGAAAATATTTTCGAGGCCTCCGACGTGCCGGCGGCCAGGGTCCAGCTGGTCAGCCGGCTGATGAAGCCCGTGCTGGATCACCGCGTCGGCAAGACCAAGTGGGTGGTGCTACGCTGGCCGACCGGTGCGATGGCCCAGCAGGCGGGCATGAGCACGGAGGCGTTTGAGGATTTCTACTTCAAGGTCTGCACCCTGGACTACGCGCGGATGACGCCCGGCATGAAGGCGCTCGCGGACCTGATCACACGAACGGACCGCGTGCAGATCAAGGGCCCCGGCACGGACCTGAGGTTTTCCATCAGGGGCATCGGCGCGCAGACCTGCGGTGGCTTGCGCAATATCCCGGACGGCGAGGTATTTTCCTGTCCGGTGCGCGATTCAGTCGAGGGCGTCATCCAATACAATGCGCCGACCGTCTACCTCGGGGCCTCGTTCGACCACATCCGCCTCGTCTTCAAGCAGGGCCGGATTGTCGAGGCGACTGCGAACAATTCGAAGCGGCTGAACGCGATTCTCGACAGCGATGCGGGCGCGCGCTACATCGGCGAGTTCGCGCTCGGCTTCAATCCGCACATCCTTGAGCCCATGCGCGACATCCTGTTCGACGAGAAGATCGCCGGCTCCTTCCACTTCACCCCCGGCCAGGCCTATGAGGATGTGGGCAACGGCAACAAATCGCAGGTCCACTGGGACATGGTCTGCATCCAGCGGCCGGAATACGGTGGTGGCGAAATCTGGTTTGACGGCAGGCTGATCCGCAAGGATGGCCTGTTTGTGCCCAAGGCCCTGCACAAGCTCAATCCCGACTACCTGCTCGGCCAAGCCAAGTGAGCAGCGAGTACATCCAGGCACTGCCCAAAACCGAGACGCACCTGCACGTAGAGGGGGCGCTGCCCTATGCGCTGCTCCATGCCTGGAGGCCGCAGGATTATCCGGCACACCCGCCGTTCCGGGAGCGCAGCCACCGCTATGCCTCTTTCCCGGACTTCGAGGGAATCCTGCTCGCGCAAGCCCTGCCCTGGTTCACCACGGCGGAGCGCTACTACGAGGCCTGCCGGGTGATGTTCGTCGGACACCTCACGCAGAATGTGCGCTACGTGGAAACCAGCTTCCACCTGCCGGTCACCAAGTTCATCAAGGTGCCCGGCCCGGAAATCATCGCCGCGATCCGGGCGGCGGTGCCACCGGGGCTGGAGGTTCGCATCTTTGCAGGCATGTTGCGCAGCGACCTCGCCGGCGACCTGCGGGCGACGATCGACCAACTGCACACCTGGGACGGACTGGCCGGGGTGGACCTGCACGGTTTTGAGCAGATGCGCACGGAACCCGGCACGGCCGAGGTCTGGGCCCGGCTGCGGGCCGCAGGCAAGGTCACAAAGTGCCACGCCGGCGAGTTCGACGGCCCGGCCCGCGTGCGCGAGGCGATGGAGCAATTGGGCGTGACCCGCATTCAGCATGGGGTGCGCGCCGTCGAGGACCCTGCGGTTGTGCAGCTCGCCGCGGAACGCGGCGTCACCTTCGACCTGTGCCCGCTCAGCAACGTCGGTCTGAAGGTCGTGCCGTCGCTGGCCGAACATCCGATCCGCCGGCTGATGCAGGCGGGCGTGCGCTGCACGGTGAGCACCGATGACCCGTTGTGCTTCGCCAACACGGTGAACGATGAATATGCCGCCCTGATGACAGGGTTGGGTTTCACCCGGGCGGAACTCGCCCAAGTGGCAAAAAACGGCTGGGCGGTCGCTGCGGTTGCACCGGCGACACGCCGGGCCATGCAGGATGAAATCGACCGCCTGGGCGCCGCGGTTTTTTGCGCATGACCCCGCATAGCTACACGGTTCCGGCCGGGGCACGCGCCCTGCGGGCAGACAAGGCACTGGCCGATGGATTTCCCGAGCACAGCCGGGTGGCGCTGCAACGCGCCTTTGACGCCGGGCTCGTGAGCGTCGCCGGCCGCGTGATCAAGCGCGACCAGAGCGTTGCCGGCGGGGACGAAATGGCCTTCAGCATGCCTGCGATCAAGGCCGCCGAATTGAAGGCGGTGAGCCTGCCGCTCGACGTGCTCTTTGAGGACAAGCACCTGCTCGCGGTCAACAAGTCCGCCGGGATGATCGTCCATCCGGGCGCCGGCACCGGTGAAGACACGCTGGTCCATGCGCTGCTGGCGCATTGCGCGGGCGGCCTGAGCGGCATCGGCGGGGTGGAGCGCCCCGGCATCGTGCACCGGCTCGATCGCGAGACTTCCGGCATCATTATCGTGGCGAAAAACGACCGGGCGCACCGTGGACTCGCCGCGCAGTTTTCGGCGCGCTCCTTGCAAAAGGAATATCTGGCCCTGGTGGCGGGCGTGCCCGCCCTGATGAGCGGTTCGATCCGCAAGGCGATCGGCCGCAACAAGCAGCACCGGCACAAGATGGCGGTGGTAGAGACGGAGCAGGGCGGTCGTGACGCCCACACGGATTGGGAGCTGGTGGAGAAATTTGGCGCACTCGCGGCCTTGCTGCGCTGCACCATCCACACCGGCCGCACGCATCAGATCCGCGTGCATCTCAAGGCACTCGGCCACGTGCTGCTGGGCGACGAGATTTACGGTTGGAAACCGGATCCCGGGCTGAAAACCCAGCCCGACCGGGTGATGCTGCATGCGGAGCATCTGGTTTTCACCCATCCGGTCACCGGGCGGACCCTGGATATTCGCGCCCCGCTGCCCGCGGACTTCGCGGGCGTCATGGCCACCCTGCGGGCCTCGGCCAAGCCTGTCCCGCCACCCAAACGTCCCACCGCCCGCCGCCCTCATTCCCCCCATGTCCGCGAAACCTGAAGACAGCGATCTGGAAAAACTACACCTGGACACCGCCGGGCTTTTGCTCGATTGGGCGCGCCTGTTGGCCCCGCATTGCGGACCGTCCGGCAGCATGGACCTCGACCTGCGGGACTGGCCGACGGCGCAGGGACCGTCCTACTACAACCAGTTCAGCCACCATGCTTTTTTGCTGCTGGCCACCGGTGAGGTCCCCGGCGCCACGGGGGCGGAGCGGGAGGACTATCTGCGTCTCGCACTGAAGAACATCGAATATGTGCTGGCGATTACGGACGGGGAATTCCACACCCCGCACTTCTCCCGGGGCCGTGAGTGGGGCCGGCATATCGGCGAATGGCTCAACTTCTACCTGCTGTGCTCGCTGGAACTCATGGAGCGCCACGGCCTCGGCACGGAAGAGCTGCGCGGCCGGTTGAGCGTGGCGGTGGCCGGCGCAGTCGGGGCCCTGCACGCACGTTTTGTGGAAAAATACCGCCAGACCCCGCGGGAATTTGTCGGCAATCATGACACCTGGCACGGTCTGCTGTTTTTCCGGGCCGGCCGCCATTTCCAGCGGACGGAGTGGACGGATTATGCATGTGACTTCTTCACCCGCTGTGTGCTCCCGTTCCAGACCGCCGACGGTTACTGGCCGGAGGGGCACGGCATTGTCGTCGGCTACGCCCTGGTGACGGCGCAGGCCGTCTCGCTCTACGCGGAACTCTCCGGCGATGCGGCGGCGCATGCGAGCATCGGACGCTTCGCCGGTTTTCTTGCCCAGTTGAGCTTCCCCGACGGTACCTGCTCGGTGGCCCTGGATGTGCGCATGCGGTATCACCCGGCACCCTTCATGTTTCTGGCCCCCGGTTTCCTGCGATGCGCCGCCGGCCGCGAACTGGTACGGCACCGGTTGCCGGCGGCACGGGCCCATCTGCACCACGCCGGCGTGCGCGACAACGCGGCGCAGGCCTTTGCTTTTTTCGGCTCCTTTGCGGAGCACGTGTTCGCCCCGGGAGGCGATCGGCGCGAAATCGCACTGCACCTGCCCCGGAGCCTGCCCGCCGCGCGCTTGTCCACCGGCAAATGGCAGGTCTGTCTGGCCTGGCAGGTGGTGCCGGAGCATCCCAGCCGCTTTGTGCTGGATACGCAGAACTTTATTGAACTCTGGCATGGTGACGCCGGTTATCTGGCCGGCACCGGCGGCAGCAAATTCATGCCGCGCTTTTCCACGGTGCGCCGCACCAACGGCGGCCGGGCCTACATTCCCGATCAGGCCCGCTGCCTTCGTGCCGACCGCAACAGCGCCGAAGCTTGTTTCGGGTTTGGCCCGGATGAAGTCGCCGTCCGCGTGACGATTGCAGACGGGAAGTGTCTGGTTTCAGCCCGCGTCGCCAACGCGCAGCCCGGGGCAGAATATGAGTTTGGCCTGATCCTCGCGCTCAAGGCCGGTGACGTTTTGACCAGCGAACACGGCACCGATCGATTGGACCCCAGCGTGCTGATTCACCACGGGGGTTGCCCGCGGCCGCAGCAAAGCTTCCAGTGGCGTGGTTTGGCGTGGCGGCTGCCGGAGGGCGCGCTGCTGGATTACCCGCTCGTGCCGCACAATTCCTATACCCAGGACGGTCTGCCCGCCCGGGAGGATTATGTGGGCCGCCTCAGTTTCCCGCTGACGACGCAGGAAAAAGTGCTCGCGATCGGCTAAACTGCCGGCAGGGAGTCGAGGGTCTCGCGGGCGAGGCCGTAGCGCAGATTGTAGTGCGAATGCCGGAAGCAATCGAACCCGCCCAGTTCCGCCACGCTGATCAGGGTAGCGAGCGCGGTGGGATAGACGTCGGCCCGGGCCGGGGGCAGTCCGGGGATCTTCCGGCGTTCGGCCAGGCTAAGTGCGTTGAAGGCGTGGAACTGCGCCTTGAGCTGCGCGAGGGTGAGCAAGGCCGGATTCTCACGGCGGGCAGACCCGGCGCGGGCCGCCTCGATCGCCAGCGCGACGGTCGGAGTGCCGCCCGTGCCCACGGCCACGGCTCCTCGCGGCAGGTCAAAACGGAAATCGGCGGAGTGGAAAGCCGCCGTGCACCGCTGGGCGATCTGAGCCGCGGCATCTGCCGGCAGGGGCTGGGCGGGCGCAGGGAATAGTTTTTCGGTAAGGCGCACGCAGCCCAACGGCAGGCTGGCGGCCTGCCGCATCCGGCGTTTTTCGAAAGCGAGGCATTCCAGGCTGCCGCCACCGAGGTCGAAGACGTAGAAGTCCTGCAAGCCCGCGAGGGCGGGATCGCAGGTCAAGCCCGAGCCGATGAGGTTGGCCTCCTCGCGGCCGGACAGGATCCTGATGACATGACCGGTGGCCGTTTGCATGAGTTCGCAGAAGGTGCGGCCATTTTGCGCATCCCGCACGGCGCTGGTTGCCACCAACACCGTGCGGACGGGTTGAAAGGCGAGCGCCACGGCCAGCAGTTCGCGCACCGCGGCGACCCCGCAGGCCATGCTTTCCCGGGTGAGTTGCGGGTTGGCCTGACCGATGCCGGTGCTGATGCGTGCATCTCGTGAGTCGAAGCACTCCGTTTGCAGGGCGCCGTCGGGGCCCTGCCGCGCCACCAGCAACTTGATGGTGTTGCTGCCGATATCGATGACGGCGACGGAGGGCGGGGGCATTTTAGAGGGCAAAATCCGCCGGGGCGATCAGGAGCACAAACTCGCCCTTCAAGCTGGCCTTGGCCAGCCGGGCCTGCACCTCGGCGGCGGGCCCGACAAAAAAGGCCTCGTGGAGTTTGGTGACTTCCTTGGCGACGCAGATGCTGCGGTCCGGGCCGAGCGTGCGGACGATTTCATCCACGGCCTTGTCGATGCGGTGGCAGCTCTCGAAGAGCGCGAGGGTGTAGCTGAAGTCGCGGTATTTCTCCAAAAAGCCGATGCGGGCGGCCGACTTGGGCGGGAGGAAGCCGACATAGAGAAAGCCGTTGGTGGGCAGGCCGCTCGCGCTGAGCACCGCGGTGAGCGCACTGGGGCCGGGCACGGGCACGACGGGCAGACTGCGGCGACGGCAGGCGCGCACGAGCCGGAACCCGGGATCGCTCAGGGCCGGCGTGCCGGCATCGCTGACGAGCGCGATGGATTTGCCCGCGACCAGCAGGTCGGCGAGCCGTTCGGCGGCTTCGGTTTCATTGTGCTCGTGATAGGCGGTGAGTTCCCGGTGCAGCCCAAGGCGGTTGAGCATGGCACCCGTGGTGCGGGTGTCCTCGCAGGCGATCAGGTCGACTTTGCCCAGAATGGCGCGCGCCCGGTCTGTCAGGTCGGCGAGATTGCCGATGGGCGTGGCCACCACGTAGAGGTGCCCGGACTGCGGGCTAAGTGAGGCGTTCGTTTCGGACATGCGATGAAGGCGTCAGACAATGCGGGCGGCGCGGCTGCGTCCCAACAAAAAATCCGGCCGTCGGCCGGATTTTTGTGTCAAGGGAAGGAGGGTCAGCGGCCCTGTCCCGGATTGGAAAGGCCGGGAATCTGGCCTTCCCAGTCGGCGGGTCGGCTCCAAGGGATGGAGGAATCGCCACGGCGGGTGGTGCAGCCGGTCAACATGAGGCCCAGCAGAAAGAGCAGGGAACCCAGAATGAGGGTTTTGGTGTGTTTCATGGAATCAATCGGTTAAGACAGCGGAATCGCCCTTATGCAAGGCAGCTTGCAGCGTGTCGGGGCGCACCTGGGCAATGGAGAAGTTTTCACGCACATCACTGATATGAACCGTGGCGAGCGTTTCGGTTCCACGCCGGATGAAGAGGCGCTGCTCGGGCAGCGCGCCATGGCTGGCACCATAGTTGATGACGACAAACGCGCTCGAGGGGCCGACGCTGACGACCGAAGCGAGGCGGCTGCGGTGGGTGGTCAGGACCGCCGCTGCCGGCGCCGGTGGCGGGGGCGGAGTCGAAGCCGGCAACGCGGCGAGTTGCTGCTCAAGCCGCGCAATGGTTTCCTGGTAGCCGGCCACGGCCTTGGGATCGGCGGCCGCCGCGCGGGCGGCGGCGACTTCCTCCCGGAGTCGGGCGATCTCGCTGCCCATGTCCTGTTCGCGGCGGTCGCGCGCCTGCAGTTGGGCTTTGGTTTGGGCGATTTCGCGAGTGAGCTGCACATTGCGCGCCTCGGTGACAGTCAGCTTGGATTTGGCCTCGCCGAGGTTGGCATCAAATTCCACGAGTTGGGCGGCCAAGGCCTTGCGGGAGGCCTCGGTCGCCGCCATTCCGGCCTCAAGGCTGGCAATCCGCCCGGCAGCGGTGACAAGCTGCGACTTCAGAGACTGGAGAGTCCGGCCGGACTGCAGATAGAGCACGCCCAGCACCACGACCGCGAAACCGGCCAGCGCAACTGGCACTAAAAGAGGGTTTCTCAAGTGACGCCGCAGCTTGGCCGGTGCGCGACGGCTTTCAAAGCGCAAAACTGCGGCTCAGGCCTGCGTGTAGGTCGATTCGAACCACGGCTGCCGGGGCGTCTTGCGGACGGCGCCATTCGCGGCCAGATGCTCGAGAATCTTGAACGCGAGCTCGGGATCGCCGCCCACCTGGGCCGCCAGGGCCTCGGCCGTGAAAGTCTGGCCCGGGGCCGCCTTGAGCGCCGCCGCCAGCTGCAACTTGAGGGCGATGACGCTGCCGGCCGCCTTCTTGCCGGCCTCCACGCCCGGCTGATGGTAGGCGTTGATGCCGATGAGCGAGGCATAGAGCCCGACCACGCGCTCGTAGAGGGCGATGAGCATGCCGAGGGTGCGGGGTGAGACATCGGGCACGGTGATGGTCACGGAGGCCCGGTTTTTCTCCGTGAGCGCCGCGCGGGTGCCGAGGAAGAATCCCTGCAGGAAATCACCGCTGGTGCTGCCCGGCTCGACTTCGAGCGAGTCGCCTTCGCGGTCCTTCAGCACCTCGATGAAGGTGACGAAGAAATTGGGCACGCCTTCGCGGAGCTGCTGCACGTAGGCGTGCTGGTCGGTCGAGCCCTTGTTGCCGTAAACGGCGATGCCCTGGTTGACGATGTTGCCCTTGAGGTCGCGTTCCTTGCCCAGCGACTCCATGACGAGCTGCTGGAGGTAGCGCGAGAAGAGGAGCAGACGGTCCTTGTAGGGGAGGACGACCATGTCCTTGGCCCCGCAGCCGTCGGTGGCGAAATACCACATGGCGGCGAGGAGCGCGGCCGGGTTGGCGCCGAGCGAGGCCTGACGGGTGGCCTTGTCCATGGCCGCGGCGCCGGCGAGCAGTTGGTCGATTTTGATGCCCTGCAGAGCGGCGGGCAACAGGCCCACGGCGCTGAGTTCCGAGGTGCGGCCGCCGACCCAGTCCCACATGGGGAAGCGGGCGAGCCAGTTCTCGGCGATGGCGAGTTGGTCGAGTTTCGACCCTGCGCCCGTGACGGCGACGAAATGCCGCGGGACCTCGAGCCCGGCGGCCTTGAAGGCGGCGGCGGCCTCCAGCATGCCGTTGCGCGTTTCGGCGGTGCTGCCCGACTTGGAGATGACCAGCACCAGTGTCTGCCGGAGCTTCCGGCCGATCTCCTTGAGCACGTAGTCCATGCCGTCGGGATCGGTGTTGTCGAAGAAATGCACGCGCAGCTTATCGCGGCCGGCCTTCTGGCCGCCGAGGGCGTGGCTGGCCAGTTGCGGTCCCAGCGCGGAGCCGCCGATGCCGATGACCAGGAGCTCGCGAAATTTCCCGGCCGGGCCGTGGATTTCGCCCCGATGGACCTTGGCGGCGAAGGCCTTGACGGCGGCGAGGGTCGCGGTGATTTCAGCCGCCAGCTCCGGGGTGGGGGCGAGCTGCGGGGCGCGGAGCCAGTAGTGGCCGACCATGCGCTGCTCGTCAGGATTGGCGATGGCGCCCTTTTCGAGCGCGGCCATGTCGGCAAAGGCCTGCTGCATCCGGGGTTCGATTGATGCGAGGAAATCGTCCGGGAACGGGATCCGCGAGAGGTCGAGGGTGAGCCCGAGGGCCGGATAGGGATGGCAGTGGGTTTTGAAGCGGGACCAGGTCATGGGATGAAAGAGTGGGCGGTTTTGAACCACGGATTGCGGCCCGCAGCCGCGTTGGCGCCGAGCGGTCGACTAGAGATCTTTGTCGGTGACGGCGCCGAAGGAGGCACTGGTCACGTGGCTCGCGTATTTGGCCAAAACGCCGCGGGTTTCCTTCGGCTTGTGCGGCTTGCGGGCTTTCTTGCGGGCGGCGATTTCCTTCGCGGGAAGATCCAGCGTGAGCGCGTTCTTCACGGCGTCGATCGTTATGGTGTCGCCGTTTTTGATCAGGCCGATGAGCCCGCCGGTGGCGGCCTCGGGCGTGATGTGACCGACCACGAAGCCGTGGCTGCCGCCGGAGAAGCGGCCGTCGGTGATGAGCGCGACTTCCTTGCCGAGCCCGCGGCCCATGATGGCGCTGGTGGGCGAGAGCATTTCGCGCATGCCGGGACCGCCGACGGGGCCTTCGTTGCGGATGACGACCACATGGCCGGCCTTTACGCGGCCGGCGAGAATCGCGTTGAGCGCCGTCTCCTCGCTTTCGAAGACGATGGCCTTGCCGGAGAAGATGAGGCCTTCTTTACCGGAGATTTTGGCGACAGCGCCGGTGGTGGCGAGGTTGCCGTAGAGGATGCGCAGATGACTGTCGGGCTTGATCGGATTCGAGAGCGGGCGGACGACGTCCTGGTCGGCCGGGTAGGGTGCGACGTCCTTCAGGTTCTCCGCGACGGTCTTGCCGGTGACGGTCAGGCAGTCGCCGTGGAGCAGGCCGGCGTCGAGGAGCACCTTCATGAGCGGAGGGAGGCCGCCGATGCGGGTGAGGTGGACCATGCCGTATTTGCCGGAGGGCTTGAGATCGGCGAGGACGGGGACGCGTTTGCCGATCCTCGTGAAGTCGTCGATTGTGAGCTTCACGTGGGCGCAGTGCGCGATGGCGAGCAGGTGGAGCACGCAGTTCGTCGAACCGCTGAGCGCGATGGCGACGGTGATGGCGTTTTCGAACGCTTTTTTCGTCATGATGTCGCGCGGCCTGATGCCGGCCTGGAGGAGGGCGAGGGCGGCGGCGCCGGCGTTGCGGCAGTCGGCTTTTTTCTCGGCGCTGATGGCGATCTGCGCGGAGGAATTCGGGAGCGACATGCCGAGCGCCTCGATGGCGGAGGCCATGGTGTTGGCGGTATACATGCCGCCGCAGGAGCCGGCGCCGGGGACGGAGCAGGCCTCGATCACGGCGAGACCGGCGTCGTCGATCTTGCCGGCGGCGTGCTGGCCGATGGCCTCATATACGGAAACAACATCGCATTCCTTTTTCGAGTCGGGGTGGATGCCGGGGAGAATCGTGCCGCCGTAGACAAAGACGCCGGGGCGGTTGAGCCGGGCCATGGCCATGATGCAGCCGGGCATGTTTTTGTCGCAGCCGCCGATGGTGACCAGGGCATCAAAGCCCTCTCCGCCGGTGACGCACTCGATCGAGTCGGCGATGACCTCGCGGGAGACGAGGGAGTAGCGCATGCCCTGTGTGCCCATGCTGATGCCGTCGGAGACGGTGATCGTGCCGAAGATGATGGCCTTGCCGCCCGCGGCGTTGGCCCCCGCCTCGGCTTCGCGCGCGAGCTGGTCGATGTGCATGTTGCAGGGCGTGACCATGCTCCAGGTGGAGGCGATGCCAACGATGGGTTTTTGGAAATCGGCGTCGGTGAAGCCGACGGGGCGGAGCATCGAGCGGGCGCCGGCACGGCTGGGGCCGTCGACGATCACGGAAGAATGGGGGCGAAGCGGATTTTTAGTGGATTTGGCACTCATGGTCGGCCAATACCCAACCAGAGCGGAAGACGCCGGGCAAGAAACATGTCGGCCATGACAGACTCTGTGCAGGTTGGGCCGAGTTTTTCGTGATTGCTTAGGGCATCTGGCGCCGCATTCATTCGAGGCACTTTTATCGCATGGCATTCAACCTGAAAAAAGTGCTCAAGGCGCTGCTCTTTTCCTCGAGCCAGCCGCTCGCCATCGAGGAAATCCAAACGGCCTTCACCCGTTTCCATACCCAGGAGAACCCGCCCCCGGCGGCCGATCCGGCGGCAGAGGCCGGGGCACCGCCCCCCACCGAGGAGACCGTCGAGGTCATGGTGGAGCAACCGGGTGACGCCGAGCTCTATCAGGACGTGCCGGCGCTGGTCACCGCGACGCAGATCCGCGAGACGCTGGATGAAATCGCGGCGGAATTGAGGGCGACCAACGAGGGTCTGCTGCTGATCGAGGGGGCCAACGGCTACCGGCTGGTCACGCATCCGCAATTCGCGCGCTGGGTCCGCATCCTGCGCGACGACCCGCCCCCACTCAAGCTGAGCCAGTCGGCGCTGGAAACCCTCGCGATCGTCGCCTACCGCCAGCCGGTCACGCGGGCGGAGATCGAGACTATCCGCGGGGTCTCGGCCGAGGCCGGCATCAATAAGCTGCTGGAGCGGGAGCTGATCTACATCATCGGTCGCGCCGATCTGCCGGGTCGTCCCATTCAATACGGCACCAGTGACGAATTCCTTGAGCATGTCGGCATCAAGTCGCTCGATGAACTGCCCGCTTCGGACGTGCTTTCGAGCCGGCAGATTGACGAGTGGTTGCAGACGGCCGCGAACCCCGTCAAGCCCCCGGCCGATGCAGAAATGGGCCTGCCCCTGGAGGAGGGCGAAGGGGCAACGCCGAATCTGGAATCGGTGTCCATCGAACATACGGCAGCCCTGCCAAACCCGCCGGTGCCGGCGGACAACAACTCCAACTGACCATGGAACTCGGCCCCATCCGCGAAAAAATCGACGAAATCGACCGGCAACTGGTCGGCCTGCTCAATGACCGGCTCGCCCTCGCGGCCGAGATCGGCAAGGTCAAGCGCGGTCAGGGGGGGCAGATCTACGTGGCCGAACGCGAGGATGCGGTGTTCCGCAAGGTCACGGCGCAGAACCGGGGACCGCTCAAGCAGGAGGCACTCAAGGCCATTTACCGGGAGGTCATGTCTGCGTCCATCGCGCTGGAGAAGCCGCTGCTCATCGCCTATCTCGGGCCCGAGGCCAGCAACACGCACATCGCGGCCATGAAAAAATTTGGCGCCAGCGTGGACTACCATGCGATGGCGACCATCAGCGATATCTTCACGGCGGTCGAGAAGGGAGAGACCGACTACGCGGTCATTCCGATCGAGAACTCCACCGAAGGCTCCGTCCGCGAGACGCTCGACAGTTTTGTCGAAAGCGACCTGAAAATCGTGGCCCAGATCTACACCGAGATCACCCACGCCCTGATCGCGAAGACGCCGCTCGAGGCCATCACCAAGGTCTACTCGAAGGATCAGGCGTTGGCGCAGTGCCGCAACTGGCTGCAACGCCACCTCCCGCACGCGCAGCTCATTGACGCACCCAGCACGTCCCGGGCGGTGCAGATAGCCAGGGAGGAGGCCGGCGCGGCGGCGGTAGCGTCCGAGCTGGCGGCGCAGCATTACGGGGTGCCGGTACTGGTCAGGAACATCCAGGACAAGGCGGACAACACGACGCGGTTTTTCGTGCTCGGCCGCCAGGCTTCCGGCCCGGTCGGCAGCGGCAAGGACATCACCAGTTTTCTCGTTTCGCTGGGCGACGAGGCCGCCTCACATTCGGGGGCGCTGCTCAAGATGCTCATGCCGCTGGCCGAGCGGGGCATCAACCTTTCGAAGGTCGAGTCGCGGCCGAGCAAGAAGCGCCCGTGGGACTATTATTTTTTCATCGACGTCACCGGTCACTACGAGGACGCCAACATGAAGGCCGCCCTGACGGAGTTGCGGCAATTCTGCCCGATGGTCAAGTGGATGGGCAGCTATCCCGCCATCAGTTGAAGGTTCGTCAGCGGTTTTCCACCGTTGACGAGCGCTCCATGAAAAGGAGCGGCCGGTCCCGGTAGTGCAGCAGGTAGATCGTCAGCAGCATGGCACCCAACAGCGCCAAGGCCGCGACCAGATAAAGCAGACAACCCCGACGCACCTGTCGCACGGCGGCGACGGGGTCCGCGGTGTAGGCCTCGGGCGGGGAATCGGGACTCACACTCGATGTCCGGGCGGCGGGCGGCGGGGTGGGAGCCGCGGGCCGGTCGCTGAGACCCGCAATCTCCTGGTCGAGCCAGTCGGCGTGCTGCTGGAGCAAGGCGCGTTGGCGGCGGAGTTCGGTGAGTCGGTCGGACATGAAGGGTGGCGCGTTGCATCCACTGGCGCCGGGACATTGATGGCGGGGTCGGCGATGTCGGCCAACAAAAAAGCAGCCCGTCGCGGGCTGCTTTTGAAAGTAAATAAACTGAGCGGGAGCTTCAGACGATCTCAACGAGGCGGTTGGCCTTGTCGAATTTCACCACGCCGTCCTTGAGTGCAAACAGGGTCCAATCGCGGCCGACCCCAACGTTGCGACCGGGGTGGAGCTTGGTGCCGCGTTGGCGCACGATGATGTTGCCGGCGATGACCGACTGGCCGCCGAAGATCTTGACGCCAAGCCGTTTCGACTTGCTATCGCGACCGTTGCTGGATGTTCCCTGACCTTTTTTATGCGCCATGACGATGAATCTCCTTAAGCTTTGATGGACTCGATTTTGATGACCGACAGTTCCTGGCGGTGGCCGCGTTTCCGCTCCATGCCCTTGCGCTTCTTCTTCTTGAAAACGATGACCTTCTCGCCGCGTTTGTTTTCCAACACCTTGGCCGAGACCATGGCACCGGCGAGGAGCGGGGTTCCAACCTTGAAATCAGCACCTTCGCCCAGCGCAAGGACGTCCTTAATCTCAACGGTGGCACCGGCTTCCGTGTTCGGATAGCGGTTGACGATGAGAATATCCCCTTCGGTCACAGTGAACTGCTGGCCTTGGGTTTTGATAGTGGCTTTCATAAATAAAACCGCAGAGAAAGCGGTTTCGCGCGGGTGAAAGCAAGGATTTATTTCGCAGTTGCACCCGAATCCGGCGGTGGAAGTGGCGGCACGGTGGCACCGGCCTTCCGGTAGGTTTCCCACTCGAGCGTGGCACGCAGGTTGTGGTGCTCGCGGGGTTTGTAATCGGCCGGATAGATGATGCGGTCCGCAG
Source organism: uncultured Opitutaceae bacterium (assembly GCA_903952145.1). GTDB lineage: Bacteria > Verrucomicrobiota > Verrucomicrobiia > Opitutales > Opitutaceae > UBA2377. The sequence continues at coordinate 21,974 of CAJBES010000310.1, forward strand.
GTGCCGCCCGCCGGTAGGCGAGCGCCTCCAATTCCGCCTGGCGCCGCAGGGCGACGAGTCGGGCGGCTTCCCGCTCAACTTGGTCGATTTTTTCGCGTTCCTGGGTGCGAAGTTTGTCCAGTGCGGCGAGGCGGGCGGCGTTGGCGGCGGCGGCCTCCTGTGCGCGAATTTCCGCCAGCCGGCGGGCCTCGCCTTGGGCGGCCTCTTTTTCAATCCGGAGACGCTCCAGCTCCGCGCTCATGCGGGCCGCCTCCTGCTCTGCAGCCAAACGGTCGGTTTCGGCCGCCAGTTGCCCGGCCTGCAACTGCGCCAGACGGTTCGCGGCCTCCTCGATCTCGCGGCGGGCCTGTAATTCCGCCAGCCGGTGGGCCTCAGCCTCGGTGGCGGCGCGGCGCCGCAGTGCGGCCAGTCGCTCGCGCCCGGCAATATCCCGGCTGAGGGCCAATGCCGCCTGTTCGCTCTCAACCTTGTGCCGCAAATAGCCCCGATAACCGAGCCAGACGCCCAGGAGCAGGGCGAGCAGAGCGCCAAGGATGATGAGGTTGTTTTTCATGGCAGGCCGGTGAACCGCTGCGTGGTGAAGTTTCCGTTCAGCGGGAGAAGGGGAAAAATCAACGCGGCAACGGCAGGGCGAAATCTGCCACGCCGGGATGCGCGGCGTTGGCGGCCGCGTAGGGCATGGCGTGGCGCACGGCCTCCGCGAGCGTCTGGCCGTGCTGAAAATGCGCCTGCAGCAGGCAGGCCAGGAACACATCGCCGGAGCCGGTGGGGGAAACTTCCCTGAGTGTGGCGGGATGAAATTCCAGCAATTCGCCGTCACGGGGTGCCAACCAGATGGAGTTGGGTCCCTGCGTCACAATCCAGTTTCTTACCGGACTGGCCTGGCAGTCCAGTCGCAGACTTTCGCGCAGGGTGACGTCGGACCGCGGGTGTGGTGCAAGGGCATCGAATTCGGTGCGGTTGATTTTCACCAAGGCGAGCGGGAGCCGGGCGAGCCAGGTGAGCGGCGGCCCATACGCATCGGCCACCAGCAGGCCGCGTTGCTGCCAGCGGGTCAGCGCGGCCCGCAGCGGGTCGAAGCCGGCCTCATTCCAGCCGGGGAAACTGCCGCAGAGGACCAGGACCTGGCCGTCCGGCAGGGAGTCGAGATAGGCCGCACCGGCGGCGATGGCGGCGGTATCCGGGGCAACGTCGGGACCGAGGAAGGTGGTCTCAGCCTGCGCCTCGCTCCAGATGACGGTGCCGGTGCGGGACGGGGCGCGCGTGGCGAAAGCGCGATAGGCGATGCCGCGCTGTTGCAACCACGCCTCGCACTCCGCCCCCGGGGCGCCACCCGTGAAGATGAGGGCGGTGTTCGGCACGCCGAGCCGGGTGAGCATGTTGGAAACGTTGACCCCTTTGCCCCGAGTGTGAAAGGACTCGCGCCCGGCCCGCTGGGTGCGCCCGGTCTCCCAAGTCTTGAACTCAAGCGTGCGTTCCGCGAGCAGGTTGCCCGTGAGGGTATAAATATGCGGACTGGCGTTCATCGTTTGCCGGGTCGGTAGAACACGGAGTTAATGAAGAAGTCGAGACCGGGCATGCCGGTATAGCGGCTGCGCCCGGCCCCAAACGCCAGGGTGAGCCGGCTGGTCCGGGCTCAGGATATTTCCGACTCGCCGGGGTGAGATGGACACACGGCGGGGCGGGAAAAGTCCGCATGATCCACGCCCGCTTAGCTGCGCGGGGCGGGTTCGACGGTGCGGTAGAACACCTGGTTGACGAGGAAGGTGAGGCCAAAGAGCGAGGCCAGGGTCCGGACGTTGCGCATGGCGCCCACCACTTCAGTGACAGGGGAGGACCGGGTCTCGTGAACCTTCTTCAGGAGAATGCAACTAAGCATCGTGAACACCGGCATGACGACGAAGGCCGAGTGGTAGACCGTCAGGGGCGGCCAGCCGCGTGCGATGGCCCAGCTCAGCAGATTGCTGCCGGTGATGGGACCAAAGGCGGCGGCGAGGGACGAGAGTGAAACAAAGAGGGCCACCCCCATGGTGCGTGCCTCCGGGGGCGTGAGCTTGAGCAGCAGGCCGAAGACCCCGACACCGTAGCCAGCGGAAAACATGCCGCCGGCGGCCAGCGGCACATACAGCAGCCAGATGTTCGCCGGAGTGATGAAGCACCAGATGGAATTAAATATCTGCCACAGAAAGAGGGAAACAATCATCACGGGAATATTGCCGTAGCGATCGCTCATCCGCCCCCACGCGGGAAAGGCGATGGCGGCGGCAAAGATGCCGGTCAGCAGCATGAAATTGGTCTGCGCCGCACTCAGGTGCAGCTCCTTGAACATGAAGACGGCGTAAAACGGGCCGAAGAGATTGACGCTGAAACCCATGAGCGCGGAGAAGGCGATGTAACGCATGTAGGTGCGGTCCCGCCACACCCGGCGGATCTGCTCGGGCCAGGGCGTCTCGGCACTGGCCGGCTTGCGGTCGGAGGTGAGGTGCATGCGGTGCTGGGAGAGGACCGAGACCGTGCGCATCGTGATGGCCACGGCCAGCAGCATATGGAAGGCGAGGAGCGAGCCTTCAAACCAGGCCAGCACCCCGGAGGCGGCGAAGAGGAAGGCCAGCAGGGAAATGTAGAGCAGGCGGTTGCGACCACCAAAAAATTTACCACGCAGGCGGAGGGGGACGGCGCCCTGCATCCAACTGTTCCAAGCCACACCGTTGATGGCGGTGGAAAGGGCGATGATGGAGAAAATGACGATGAAAGTCGTCCGCGTGGCCGCATGATCCCCGGTCGGCACAAACGGCAGGACGGCGACAAAGGCGAGCCAGCCGGCCACATGCAGCCAAGCGCTGGCGATGCACAAGGCCCGGGCGGAGAGCCGTTGGGCAAGCATCGGCGTAAGCACGACTTGGAGAAAATTGAACCAGAAGGGCAGGGAAGTAATCAGCCCGTATGTCCGGGTGGAGAGCGCGAAGGTGCCGGTCAGCAGGGCGGCGATGACGGCGTTGCCGGGCGAGCTGAGCACGGTCAGGGGCACCGCGGCGATGCCATCCAGGGTGCAGAGATTCAGATTGCTTCTGAGAGAGGGCCCGTGCCCCCGTTGGGCTGTTGTTGCGTCCACAGAGGGTTAGCGTAAATCAGCGCGAATGGCGAAAGTCATGCCCGAAATCATTTTATCTCAGCACTGGGAACAACGCGGCACTCTCCGGCACGCCCGCAACCTGCTGGGCAAATATCTGGTGCGGACGGGTATAAATGGGTGCGGGCCGAGGATGATCACCGAGGTCGAGGCTTATGACGGAGAAAGGGATCTGGCCTGCCATGCCGCCCATGGCCGCTCGGTCCGCACGGAGGTGATGTATGGCCCCGGGGGGCATTGGTATGTTTATCTGTGCTACGGCCTGCACGAGATGCTGAACCTGGTGGTCGGACCGCCGGGCTGGCCGGCGGCGGTGCTTATCCGCGGGGTTGCCGGTATCTCCGGACCGGGACGATTGACCCGCAGATTCGCGATCACCCGCGGGTTGAACGGACGTCCGGCTGAGCCAGCGACGGGTTTGCATATCGAGGATCACGGTGTGCGGGTGCCGCCACGGCTGGTGCGCGCAAGCCCGCGGGTTGGCGTTGCCTATGCCGGGCCTGAGTGGGCCGAGAGACCGTGGCGCTTCACTTTTGATCCCGCAGCATTGCCTCCACCTCCCGGCGCACCATCGGCACAGTGATATCGGTCAGCGAGCGGCCGGGACGGATAATTTTCACCTGTGGATGAGGTGGCGCCCACACGGCAGGGTCCGTGGGGCCGAAGAGCAACAGGCAGGGAATGCCGGCGGCAGCAGCGAGGTGACTGATGCCGGAGTCATGGCCGATAAACAGGCGGCATTGCGCCAACCGGTGAAGGAGTTGTTCAAGCGGCAGATGACGCCAGGGCTCACCCACGCCGGCCATGACAGCTTCAGGCTCGGCTTCACCGCTGATGATGACCAGGGGCGAGCCGGCATCGCGGCCCAACCACTTCGCCAGACTCGCCCAGCGCTGGAGCGGCCAATTCTTGGCCGGCGCTCCGCTGCCGGGATGAAGTGCAATCTCCGAAGGGTTCGGACACGGCCGGGCCAGCAGGTGGGCATAGTTGCCGCCGGCGAGTCCCAGTTCCTGCAGAGGGGCACAGTAATGCGCCGCGGCGGGACCGATTTCAGGCAAGGCGGCGGTGGTCAGAAAAATCTGTGCGGGAGACAGCGGGAAATGCCGCCCCAGAGTTCGGTCCGGGTCCGGCCAGTAGTTGATGACAAGGTCGTAGCCGGCCAGGCGCGCCTGCAGGCCGGCCGGCAGGGCGGTGTCGGCATAAAGCGCACCCCAGATGCGGTCGTGCTGGGAGTCAACGCGATCGATCAGGCCGGTCTGGAGGCCAAGGGCAGCCGCGGTGGCATTGCCGACCAACTCGATCCGGGCGTGCGGCCAACGTTGCCGCAGCAGGGCGAGCGCCGGGAGGCTGACCAGAAAATCGCCGAGGGCGCCGCCCCTAAGAATGAGGATTTTTCGCATCCAATTCAGGAGCGGCGGACCCGGCCGGCCGGACCTCCGCTGCGTCTGACTCCGGCACGGGTTCGACGCGGTGATCGACCAGGGTGGCCACGCCTGCACCGAACTTGAACTCGACCTCAAACTTCACGGGCAGGTTTTTCTCGTCCTGCGAAATCCACACGTGGACTGACGAGCCGCGCTTGAACATGCCCTTGGGCTCGGTCTTTTCCATCCGTGGAGTCAGGCGCAGGGTATTGAATGTGCCGAGCGGGGTCTGGATTTTCTCATAGGCGTCAGCATAAATCGTGAGCTCGTAAAAATCGTCGTCAAAAATGACCAGGGCGTCCTGCTTTTCACCTGGCTTGAGCTTCCAAGTGCGGGTCTGCATCAGGCTCATGATCAGTTCCATGGGATTGCCCTCAGGCAGGTCGAGTTCGGCACTGCGGTCGGGCCGGAGGGCGTTGACGTAGCTGGCCTTGCGCCGGACGTAGTCGAAAGCCAGCGCCTGGCGCGTTTGTTTCCGCTTGGAGAAACTTTCTTCGCTTGAGTTCAGGAGACGGCCGTCGCTCCGGCCAAACCAGGCTTCGCCGGTGGCGTCAAAAGGGAAGAAAGTGCGCAAAAATCCACGCGTGGCGGTGGTCGTGGTGATGCGGAGCTGCGGCTGTTCCCGGTTGGTTTCGTTCCGCGCGGCAATCGTGATTCTCCCCACGTTGGTGAATAGGCCCCAACCAACGCGAAAAGTCATGACCTCGCCGTCGCTGAGGGCGAGGGGTGCGGCGCCGAACAAGGGCGCGAGGAGGACCGGGAAAATGACAAGCAGACGGAAGAACATGGCGGGGAGACCGGGAAAATTGCGATTAGTGCGGAACGGGCGAGCCTTTTGTGATTCCGAGGGGCAGCTCAAGCTGATTGGTCCGCCCCAAGGCCCATGCCTCGATGCCCCGGGTGCGTAGCTCGGCAGCAAATTCCCGGGCGAAGCCATGGACGGTGTAAACACGTTTCGGGCGCACCAGTGCGACGAGTTTCAGCAGGTCGGGGAAATCGGCATGGTCGGAGAGCGGGAAGGCCGCGTCGCAGCGGTGGCGGTAGACCGCCCCGGGATCCAGCGCCCACCCGGAGATGACGGCGGTCCGGCGCGCCGGCAGATGCCGCAGGATACCCGGGCTGTTGTGCGGCGGCGGACAGATGACGATGTGCCCATTGGCCGCGCGGGGTTCAAATTCACCGTAGGCGGGGAAACGCATGCCAAACTCCTCGTAAACCCGGGTAAGCTGCAACGTTGCCGGGTGGAGCATCACCGGCACACCGGCTGGCGCGAGGGCGCGGAGCACCTCCTGGCTCTTGCCGAGGCTGTAACAAAAAAGCACCGGCACCACGCCGTCCGCCAGCGCCTGTTGACAAAATGCAATGACCCCGGCGATGACCGCGGCCTGCGGGGGAAAAGCATAACGGGGCAGGCCGAAGGTGGTTTCCATGATCAGCACATCGCTGGGGGGCGGGGCGCAGGTCTCGGCGGTGAGCCCCGGCTGCAGTTTGAAGTCGCCGGTGTAAAGCAGCGAGCCGTGGGCAGAGTGGATCTGGACCATGCTTGAGCCGAGAATATGGCCGGCCGGATGCAGCGTGATGGCTGACTCCGGGGTCAGGGGTTCCGTGCGTCCGAAGCGCAGCACGTGCTCGATGCGGCGGCCCGGCAGCCGGGCCCGCATGAGCCGCGCCGTGGGGGCCGAACACACTATCTCCCGGTGCCGGGCGACGTGGTCGGAATGCGCATGCGAAACCACGGCCCGGGCCGCCGCGCGGGGCGCGTCCAACCACCACCCGATCTGGGGGAGCCAGATGCCATTCGAAGCCCGGACTTCCCAAGACATGGTGCGGCTCAGACGGCGGCGGCCGCGTTGAAATACTTGTGCCGGAGCAGACGCCAGAGGGTGACGAAAAAGGCGGTGAGCGGGATCGCGAAAAGCATGCCCAGCACGCCGTCAAAGGCCGTGCCCCAGAAAAATATCGCCACGATGATCGTCAATGGATGCAGGCCGGTGCGGGCGCCCATGATCTTTGGGGTGAGAAACCAGCCCTCGATGTTTTGCACCACGATGCAGACCAGCAGGACAAGGCCGATCAGGTGCCAGCCACCTTCCGGTTGGAAGAATGCGAGCGGCAGTGTGAGGATGAGTCCGAGGATGGTGCCGAGATAGGGCACGATATTGAGGAGGCCCAGCGTCAAACCGATGAAGAGGCCGAACTTCAAACCTACCACGGAAAATCCGATCGCCAGCAGGACCCCCATCAGCAGGCCGATGAGTAACTGGCCCCGGAAGAAGGAGACGACGATGCCGATAAACTCGCGGACCAGGAAAATAATGTCGGTGCGTGCGCTGCCGCCGAGGAAGGACAAGTGCTGCTCCAGATGGCGCGTAGGCTCGCTGCGCGACAGGAGGAAGAAAAAAAGATAGATGGGAATGATGGCCAGCTGAGCGGCGAAGGCGAAGACGCCCAGCACACTGCCGCCGGCGGCGCGGAGCGAGGGCAGCGCCTGGCTGATGACGCCCTTGAATTCGCCGCTGAGATTGTCGACAACTTGCCGCACGGCCGGGTTGGCCAGCTGCCGCTGCCCCAGGGCGATCCAACCGGGATAGTTGTGCTCCACGTAATCGCTGGCGCTCTGCCAGAAAACCGGCAGGTAGGCGATAAAAGCGATGAGCTGATCGATAAGGGTGGGAAGGATCAGCACCAGAGCGCCAGTGACCATGATCAGAAAGACGCCATAGAGCATGACGACCGCGAAGACCCGGCGGATACGCAGCCTGACCTCGAGCAGTTCGACCATGGGCCGGAGTATCAGCGCCAGCACGCCGGCGCACGCCAAGGGCCAGAGCACGCCTGAAAAATATCCCGCCAGGCGAGCGAGGGCAATGAAAGTGAGGATTAACAGCGCGCCCGCAGCGAGCAGGGCGAGCAGGGTCAGGGAAAAGCCGATGACGCGGCGCTGACTGTCATTCAGAAAGCGACTGACGGTGGCCTCGGGCATGGGGGCAAGAGAGTGCGCTTGCGGCGGGTTGACCAGCCAAAACCCGGCGGATCGAGCCGGCGGGGAAACCCGGATCCTAGGGTGGGGCCGCGAGCAGTCGCTCGACGTGGCGCCGCGCCGCAGTCCAGTCGGGCCTGAGCCGGAGCGCGGTTTGCAGATGGTCAATCGCGGCGAGGCGTCGGTCGGGGTTGTTGAACCAGAGCAGGCCGAGGGCAAAATGCGCCTCGGCAAAATCAGGCCGCAGGCGGATGACAGTTTCAAATTCTGTGACAGCCTGTGCGCGGCGTTCGGGTGTTCTGGCGCAGGCAACGGCGAGGTTGTAATGTGCATCCGTGAAATCGGGACGCAGACGGATGGCCGTCTCGAAGTGAAGGATCGCCTCAGGCAGCCGGTCCGGCAGGCGGGAAAGCGCACTGCCAAGGTTGCAATGGGCTTCGGCAAACCGGGGATTGCCGCGGAGCGCAGCCTCAAATTGCGCGATGGCGCGGGGCAGTTGGGCGGGATCTTGGGCCAGCAGGTTTCCGAGATGATTGCGGGCCTCGGCAAAATCCGGCTGCAGGCCCAAAGCGATTTCGTATTCCGCAATGGCCCGGGCCCGGCGGTCTGGAATTTTCGCAAGCGTGTTGGCCAGGTTGAAGTGACCGTCCGCGAACTCTGGCCTGAGCCGGATCACCGCCTCGTAATGTCGCTCTGCTTCCGGCAGTCCGTCGGCGGACTGGCTGGCGAGATTGCCCAGATTGTTGTAGGCCAGCCAGCAATCCGGATTGCCGGCCAAGACCGCCCGATAGAGCGAGGGGGCATCCCGATAAATGTGGCTTTGCCGCCAAGTCAGGCCGCCCAGGATCAAAACCAGTCCCGCCTGCATGCCCCAGCGACCGGCCTTCGGAAATCTGGCCGTCGCACGGGTGAGAATACCGGCGGCGGGCACAAGGACAGCGAGGCTCGCGAGATACTGGAAGTGGTCCGCCACATAGGAGAAGATGAAAGGGTAGACGTTGAGGAAGCCCAAGACCGGCAGAAGCGTGCCGCCGTAGATGAGCAGGGCGGCCAAAGGGCCGCGGTGCCGGCGTGCTCTCCAGCAAAAAGCCGCGGTCACACCCAAGACGGCGAGGGGGAAGAGATACTGCCAACCTGCCGCCGGATCCAGCGCCCAGCGGGGATAGATGAAGACAAGATCAACCGGCCAGAGCAGTTTGCTGAAATAGAAGCATAGCGCCCGGCCGGCCAGCAGACAACGCTGCACGAAGCTGAGGTCATAATCGGCGCCCTGCGCCCCGATGAAGGAATGCTCCATCCAGGCCGAAAACAGCCCTGCGCCTAGGCCCAAGGCCAGCCAGGGCAGCAAGGGGAACACATCGCGTCGCAGTTCCGGGCGGCCGCGCCGCCACCAGAAAAGAACCAGGAGCACGGCGGGGAGCGTTGCCGTCACGGTTTTGGTGAGCAGGGCCAGCAGGAAAAGCCCAAGGGCCGCGGCATAGGCGCGGTTCCGCCGCGACCGGTCGAAATCCAGATAGAGCAAAGCCGCCCCCAAATAGAGCACGGCGGACAGCGTGTTTTTTTGCTCACTGATCCAGGCGACCGACTCGACTGCCACGGGATGCAGCGCGAAAATCAGGCCCGCGAGGGCGGCCCCGGCCAGCCCAAGCCGCCGCACCAGCGCCACGACCAGGCAGGCGGCGACGGCATGCAGCAGCAGGTTGGTCAGATGATAACCGGTCACGGCATCGCCCCACAATCTGTGCTCCAGCCAGAATGCACTGTGGAGCAGCGGATAATATTGCTGGGTCGCGCCGACTTCGGTCCAGATGCGCCCGAGCCCCGCCAGGGAGCGCAATTCAGGTCGGGTGACATGCGCAGCGTCATCCCAGAGCAGGCCGCCGCGCAAGGCCGGCCAGTAGGCGAGCAAGACGAGCAGGAAAATCGCGGGCCCGATGAGGGCGCTGCGCAAGGTCTGGCGGCTCTGTTCCCGGGCGGTCACATTAACGGGCTCCCCACAAAGTCACTGCACGGTCTCCGGCTTATTTGCGGGAGGGGTGATGGCGCCAGAACCAGCGCGCCATGGCCGGCAGCAGGATGATGGCACCGAGCATGTTGACGAGGAACATAAACGTGAGCAGCAGGCCCATGTCGGCCTGAAACTTCAGCGCGGAGAAGAGCCAGGTGCTGACACCAATGGCCAGGGTCAGTCCCGTGAAGACGATGGCAGTGCCGGTGTCCTTGAGGGCGAGAAACATCGCATCCTCAAAATACTCGCCGGTCGCGAGGGCGGATTGCAGGCGGGCAAACAGGTAGATGCCGTAATCCACACCGATACCCACGCCCAGCGCCACCACGGGCAGGGTCGAGGTCTTGAGCCCGATGCCCATGTAGACCATGAGCACATAGGTGAGAAAACTGACAATGGCCAACGGCACCACGATGCAGATCACCGGCTTGACCGAGCGGAAGGTGATGTAGCAGAGTGCGATCACACAGCCGAAAACCCAGAGCACGATGGGCGTTTGGGTGGCCTTCACCACCTCGTTGGTGGCGGCCATGACCCCGGCATTTCCACTGGCGAGGAGGAACTTCGCCTTGGCCGAAGGGTTGGCTGCGGCAAAGACCTTCACCGCGTCGGTCACGGCAGTCAGCGTTTCGGCCTTGTGATCCGACAGGAAGACCATGACTGGCATGACGCTCGCGTCAGCGTTGAGCAGCCCGGTGGCGGTCTCGATGGGCGAGACCGTCTGGGCGAGGGCCTGTTGGTCACGGGGCAGGATGCGCCATTTGAG